>JAQVNR010000070.1 GCA_028703035.1 Bacilli bacterium
TTCATAAGTATCTCCTTCTGGCACTTGCCATTTTATTTACAGGTCAAGCCTGTATTACCCTTTGTACCAAGGTATTATATTTAATTCATAAATCTTAAAAATTGATTGACTCCAGCATTGATCCATCGCCTCTAGCTTTATCGGCGACAACTAAGGGTGTCTTAAATGGATCAAGGCCTCTTAAAACACATTCGACAGATGCGTAGAAGTTTTTTAAATCAATACATAAAATATTACGATTTATTTGATGTTTTACAACATCTTCCATTAAAATCCCCCCTTGGTTTACCTATTATAATCAATGATCTTTTAGAATGCAAGGTAAATATTTACAACGTTTTTAATGTTTTCAATCATTAAAACCCTTTAATCGCTTTAGTACGATTTATTCGACTTCACTTTTTGTTTTGGTTGTTTTATTTATAATTTGGTTGACCTTATTTTCATTAAAAAAGCTTCTTAAATTTAATGTTTAAGAAGCTTTCATTATTATTATTATAAATCAGATACTCTTGAATTTTTAACGTCATACCCTAATTTAGTTATTGCATTTTCGATTGTTGCAATATCTACTTGCGCTTCGTCAAAGTTCAATTTAACTTTACTAGCATTAAACATTACATCAACACTTTCTTTATCAACACCTTTTAAACCTTTAACTGCATTATTAATTTTTTGTAAACATGATGGACATGATAATGTTTCTAACTGTATTGTTGTTTTTTTCATTTTAATTTTCTCCTTTTTTTGTTTTTAAACTATATTTCATTAATCGCATTCCATTAAAAATAACTACTAAGATACTTGCTTCGTGAACTAACATTCCAACTGACATACTCATCCATTCACTAAATAGTAAAGCAGTTAATAACACGATTACTACTCCTACAGCGATAATGATATTTTGTTTCATATTTCTTGCTGTTTTTTTAGTTAATCCTAAAGCATAAGGTAACTTACTGAAATCTGAATTCATTAAAACAATATCACTTGTTTCAATTGCAACATCAGTTCCTGAACCCATTGCAATTCCAATTTCTGCTGTTGCAAGTGAAGGACTATCATTAACGCCATCACCAACAAAGGCTACAATTTTACCTTCACTTTGTAATTTCTTAATATAATTTTGCTTATCATCAGGCAACATATTACCAAACGCTTGTGTTAACCCTAATTCTTTTGCAACTAAATCAACTGTACCTTGATTATCACCTGATAAAACGATTAATTCTTTAACACCCATTTTTTTCAGTTGATCTAAATCTTTTTTAACATTTGGTCTAATTTTATCTTTAATTCCCATTAAAGTTTTCAATTTACCATCAACTGCTGTCATTACTATTGATTCCCCTGCTTTTTCAAAAGCATTAATATCATTAATTTCTTCTTCAGTTAAAGCAATGTTAAACTCATCCATGATTTTTTTATTTCCAATAACAATAGTCTTACCATTGACAATAGCAGTAATACCGCCACCTTTAACAACATGTGTTTCACTTACTTCAAATTCTTTAACGTCATCTATAAAGTCAACAACTGCATTTGCTAGTGGATGATCTGATTCTGATTCAACAGCTTTTAAATAAGCTAGTGTATCTCCTAATTTACCATAATACTTAACATTAGTAACTTTTGGACTACCAATTGTTAATGTTCCTGTTTTATCAAAAACAAATGCATCAACACGACTGAAATCACTAATCACTTCACTACCTTTTAATAAAACGCCATTTTTAGCGCCGTTACCAATACCAGCAACGTTTGATACGGGAACACCTATTACTAATGCACCTGGACAACCTAAGACTAATACAGTAACTGCTAACTCAACATCTTTCCAAATAAAGAAAACGATAATTCCTAAAATTAAAACTAAAGGTGTATAATATTTTGAAAACTTATCGATGAATCGCTCTGCTTCTGATTTAGAATCTTGAGCTTCTTCAACTAATTCAATAATTTTACCAAACGTTGTATCTTCACCAACTTTTTCAGCTTCAATTTGAATCGTTCCATTTTCTAAAATCGTACCTGCAAATACATTGACTCCTTGTGTTTTACTTACCGATACACTTTCACCTGTAATACTTGCTTCGTTAACATAACCTTCACCAGTAATTACTTTACCATCAACCGGTACTTTAGCACCAGTTTTTACTAATAAAATATCGCCTACAATAACATCGTAAATGTCAACTTCTTCAAAACTTAAATCTTCCATTTGTTTAAAAGCTGTTTCAGGAGCCATTTCAGTTAATGCTTTAATTGCTGACCTTGTTTTATTTAGAGTTTTTTGTTCTAAATAACTTCCAAAGAGAAACAGAAATGTTACAATTGCTGATTCTTCAAAGTTTTTAATTATAAATGCACCAATTACAGCAATTGTAACTAAAACATCAATACTAACAACCTTTACTCTTAGTGCTTGATAAGCTTGAATTGCAATTGGAGCAATTCCGATAACAGATGCAATTATTAAAGCAACTTCGAAAATCAATTCATTTTTAAATGCGTAATGTGAAACAAACGCAACAACAATTAAAAATAAACTTATAAAAGAAATTTGTGTCTTTTTTTGTAATATATATCTTTGCATTTTATTACCCTATGTTTTGATAAGCAGTATTTAATTCTTCAAGCATTTCATAAACCGCTTGATAACTTTCACATACATCACTTGGAACTAAATAATTATTAGTTATTAGTTTTAATTGCTTAAACTCATCTTCCAATTGATAGTTATTGTTATCTAATTTACTTACTATTTTATTAAATTCGATTACTACATCATGAAACTCTTGATGATTACCTCCGTGTACTTTTTTAACGATTGGTACAAATTGTTTAAGTGTGTCAAGATTCTTTGCTTTTACTTCCATAAATTGGTTCATTTTTAACAACTCCTCTTTCTTTATACACTTATAGTATCATATAAAAGTTAAAAAAAAATTGACCTAGGTCAATTTTTAACTTCTTTTCATATTAAATTTCATGTAATTTATTGAAATTGATGATTTCTATGCCGCGTTGACCTTTTAATTCAATAATACCCTTATCTTTTAAATCTCTTAAGCGTCTACTTAATGTTTCACTAGTTGTTCCTAACATTGAAGCCCAATCTAATTTTGAAATTGGTAATGTAAAACTACTTTTACCATTACTTAATTCAATAATTGAGACTGCCATTCTTTTTTCAACTGAAGTCAAATTATGTTGTTCTAATTTATTTTCAGTATCAGATAACCTATTAGTTAATTCATTAATAATTTGAATTGAAATTTCTGGCTTATCAGTCATATGTGCTCTTAGCTTATGTCCATCTAAAACACAAACCATACTATCTTCTAATGATATTGCATAATCATCAGCAAGTCTATTAGTAAATAATGCTCGCTCACCTGCAAAGTCACCAGAATTTAAAACTCTAACGACTTGCTCCATACCGTCTTCATTATATCTAGATACTTTAACACTACCTTGGTGAACAACATATAAGAAGGATGATTTTTCACCAGCATTGTAAATGGCATCACCTTTTTTAAATGTTTTAACACTAATTAATTCGGTAATACCCGCTTTTTCTTCTTCATTTAAATGTCTGAATATAGGAACTTTAAATAAACAATTAGCATAATGACTTTTATCTTTTATGTTCATGATAACTCCCCCTTATTGTATTAATTATAACACAATAAGGGTTTTAATATTGTTTCTAGAGTTATTACTAAATTCTATTTTTTAAATGTCTAACCCAACTAATTATATAAACGATTAAGACTACTGAAACTGTTGTAATTAAAGTGATATTTAAATTACTATTAATAATTCCGCTTATACGTTCATTAGTCATATTAAAATTATTTGCAATTACAACGATGAATTCATTATTAATTAAATTAGGAAAAGTTAAAAAGTAAGTCAATGTTCCTAAAGCTAGCAATGCATTAAATGTATCGAATACTAATAATGCCGTTGTTTTAGAACCTTTAATTAAATATATTATATAATAATTAATCGATAGTATAAAGATTGAAATAATTAGTATTAATGTAAGACTACGTGGGCCGTCATTAAAGATTGGTTCTAATAATAAATCACCTTGGTAAAATCCAAAAGCTCCATATTTATTAAATAATATTATAAAAGCTAAACCGAAAATAATTGTAAATAGTAGTTGGAAAACAATTGACATTCTTGTTACAGTTTTTTTATTGTTATCGATTTGTTTAGGAACCTCTAACAAATCTTTTACTTTCCAATTATCTAACCATTTATCAACAGCTTTTTTAACAGAATTAATATTATAAGACCAAAACACTAAAACAACTATAGCAAAGCCACCAATTGCAGAACTAATCATATTTTGTAAACTATTTGAAAGAATATAAATAATAGTTCTAACTAAATCAGTACTTAATTCAGTTGTGAGTATTTCTACAACAGTAAGTAATAAACCAATTATTGCAAATCCTGGAACAACTATTTTTAAGATTGTTACAAAATCACTATAGAAAGCCGGTTTAACTAAATAACGATCTTCCTTCTGGTATTTAGCTGCTATTAAGACTGGATTACCTAGTTTATATAATACTTGTTATATTTCCAAATCAGTTGGATTTAAATTATTTCCTAGCATATCATAAATATTTGCTTCTAACTCTTTTTTTATTTCAATACGATCAGTTTTATTACATCTTTTTGTAACAGCATAAATATATTTATCTATTAGTTTATTCATTTTTTTCTCCTTTATTTATAATGACCATAATTTCATTATTAATTAATTGCCATTCTTCTTTTAAAACATTTAATACATTCAGACCATTAGCATTAATAATATAATACTTTCTAGGTCTACTATCCTCAGTATTCCATTTTAAACTAAGTAACCCTTGTTCTTCTAATCTTCTTAGAAGTGGATATAGTGTACCTGCTTCAATTGCAACACCGATTAATTCTAAATCAGAAAGTAATGCATATCCATACTTTTCTTCTTTTAATGCGTTTAAAACAAATAATATTTGTGTCCCTCTTCTTAATTCATTAATTAAGTTAGCTAATATTTTTTCCATAACAAACCTCCTCGTATAATAGTAGTGTAGATTTGAACTATCGTGTAACTTGTAAGGTAATCGTGTAACTCGTTAAATAAGTTTTTCATATATATGTAGAAAATGTTAGATTTTTGGCTTATACTTGACTATCTAAAATTTAAAAATAGGGAGGAAATCCCCTTTTTTCATAAAAAAAGGCCTGATACGAATTGTATCAAACCTATGCATTCAATATGTGTTGCCTGACCTATTTTGATACAATTACGCACCCCTAGAAAAATCTGCGCACCCCTAAGCGTTTTTTACGCACCTCTAGTGAGATTTTACGCACCCCTGCTAAAAAGTTACGCACCCCTAGAATATGACCCTTAATGTTAGAGTTCAAATCTCATTATCTCCGTTGTGTTTGAGTGCATAAAAGAAACGGAATGTAATTTTTTTTTTGACCCCATTCCGTTAAAAAATATCGGACTAAATAAAAAAAGAAGCAAAGGACAATTAAATCATTCCTTTCGCTTCTTTTCTTTCAGC
>JAQVNR010000016.1 GCA_028703035.1 Bacilli bacterium
AATTAATATGTAACATTTTCACTTAAAATTGACTGATTAATATATTTTTAAAGCTTTTTTTATATGTAACATTTTCACTTAAAATTGACTACCTAAAAATGTAACATTTTCACTTAAAAATCACAAATTGTAAAAAAAGTTTTGAAACTACTTGAAAAAAAAGTAAGTTATGGTATAATTTAACTTACCTAATGCAGGTGTAGTTTAATGGTAGAACTTCAGCCTTCCAAGCTGACTACGTGAGTTCGATTCTCATCACCTGCTCCAGATTGATTTTTAGTCGAACTTTTATAGTTCGATTTTTCTTTATAAAATAAGGTTTAAAAATCAGAAGCATTACTGAAGATATTTTAAAATTAGAAAGAACAAGGGTCTTGGAGTTATTTAGTGGGTAACTGTATAAACCCATTTTATATTTCTTCATCTAAAAATCCTATTTACTAATTTATGATAATATAAATTAAAGGAGTTTTTTATAATGAAAGATAGAGAAAAAGAACTTGGAGACATCTAAACTTCTTTGAGCATAGAGCATTTATACATGCTAAAGTACCAAGGGTACTAAACAAAGAAGGTAAGCCCAAAAATGTAAGTGTTCCTTGGGCAAACTTTGATAACTACAAAGATTAATGATATTTCATCAGCAGAATTTCCTGTGGATTTAAAACTTGCTTTTAGTTCGTATTTTTTATATTATATTAAAAGGAGTATTATGAAATATTTAAAATTTAAAATGTATAGTGGTAATTTAAAAGATAGAATAGTATATACATTTATTACATTTATTATTTTGTTTATTATTACAACAATTTTAAGTTATTATATATTACCAGAGGGTATTTTAAAAGGAAAAATTCCTTCTTCTAATATATTAATACCAACTAGTTTACTATTTAGTACATTAAAAATATTTTTAATTAATTTTATTTCTGTTGTTTTTATTTTTATAGGTAGTTTATTTGCAAAAAGAAAAAACAAAAAAAACAAGTATCACTCAGTAGGATATAATGTTTTTTTTGTACTTATACTAGTTAATGCCATTACACTAGGTACTTGGTCTTTTGGAATTGAAACAAAAGCACCTAATTTAATTAATAGATTATTAGGAATGTTTGATATTTTTAAAAGAGCAGGTTTATGGGAAATGATAGGACAATTATTTATTACATGTTCTATTTCTAATATTGGCTTAGTATTGACTACTGGGAAAAATACAATTATAAAAAAAATTAAAAATATTAAGTTATCAAAAGTAGAAATTATTTTTATAATACTGGGTTTTGTATTTATGATAATTGGTGCCATAATAGAAAGTATTGCAATTTTATTTTAATGAATAATATAAGAGGAAAAATAAAAAGTGGTAGTAAAAAAAGGAATTTAAAATTCATTTATATTATTAGTACTTTAAAACCTTTATTTAAAGTTTTCCATTTTAAAAATTAACTCTCAAATTTTCGGCAATGTTTTCTGTTGCAATATTTTCCATAACCTTTATTATTACAAATCTGATAATTTCCACCTTTTATTATTAAAGTTTTCCCATTTACTAGAACATCAGCGATTTTACCTCTTGCATTATCATATATTTTTTGGACAGTTGTTCTAGCTACTCCCATAAAATTAGCACATTCTTCCTGAGTTAAATTATTATAATCAATTAGTCTTATAGATTCGTATTCTTCTAAACTCATTTCAATACAATTTTCTTCTTTAAAGCTTTTAGGACCAAAAATATTTATTCTGGGCTTTTCACATATTGTCCTTAACTTTACTGGTCTTGCCATATATTACCTCTTATCTGTTTTTATTACGATGTTTTCTATTATTAGTGCTTTTATCTTTAAAAAGTATTTCGCTTGCTGAATCTGTACTATCATTTGCTGAATTTTCTAATTTATTTTCGATATCTTTTTGATTGAGATTACAATTTCCCATTTTTCTACCAGTTCTAGGACCATTTCCGTCAGGTCCAGTTTTATTAAATCTTGGCATATTTATTTTCCTCCTTTTCAGAAATATTTCTAATTCATAATATACTATAATTATTGACATATGTCAATAAAGGTTAAAATAGTACCTATCTAGATTAATAATATAAAAAGGCTGTAATTGCGGTATTTTCAGGGTTTAAGCACTTTTTCGGAGTGATTATCATTAGGTATTGAAGGAATATAATTAAAATAGTAGATTTTCTCTTAATTATTCGTTATAATAATGAATTGTTGAAGAGGTGTTTATGGATTACAATAAAATAATAAATATAATGGGTTATAATGATTTTTATGAAGCAAGAGTGGGTTATAGAAATTATTCTTTTGAGTATGATAGTTATTATGTAGGAGAAGTAATTAAAGTTGAAGTAAGTATGTTTCATTACTATAATGGAAAGAAAACTGTCGTAACAGCTAATATTATAAATTTTAATCAAGATGTTGTTAATATAAAATGTCAAGAATGTAATAATAATCAATATATATGTAACCATGAAAAGGTCGCACATTTATTTATTCTGATAAATATTAAGCAAATTACTAATATAAAGAAACAATTAACATCGAAAGATTTGTTGGAAAAGTTAGGTCAAAATACTAAGACTAAAGAATTGACTATTTTAACTTTAGAGGTTGAACTAATTAATAATGCCCAAGATAATGATGGTTATGATATATCATTTGAATATGAGATGTCAATTAAAGTAGGACCATCAAAAAGTACTTATGTGCTTAGAAATAAATTAAAAGAATTTTTATATCTATATCAAAAAAAAGAAGGAACACTTGAGTTTGGGAAGAAATTTACTTATGATGCTAAAACCATGGGTTTTTCAAAAGAAGATCAAAAGATAATCAAGTTTTTAATTGATTACTATATATTTTATAAAACAATAGAAGAGCTTAATAGTAATAAATATGATTATATAGGAGATAAAGTTAAAAAAATATTATTAATTCCAACTCAAATAAGTACGTTTTTAGAACTTCTTACTTATAGACAATTTAAAATAAATGGTAAAAGATATATGGGAATATCTGATAAATTTAATCCTAATATAAAATTAAATAAAAAAGCTGAAAATTATAATTTACAATATGATTTGCAAGATATAATACCACTTACACCTAATTATGAATATATAATTCAAGGAAATAACTGCTATAAACTTGATGAAGATGCTGCTGATTTAATTAAAGTAATGGTTAGTAATGCAACAGATAATATAACATTTAATGAAAAAGAATTAAATGAAGTAGCGAGTTTAGTAGTTCCTAAACTTAAAAAATTATCAAATAAATTAGAATTAGATCAAGAGATAGAAGATAAATTTATTTTTAGCGACCTAAAAACAAAATATTACTTTGATGTATCTCATGGTAATATTCAAGGCAAAATAGTTTCGACATATGGAGAATATAAATATAATCCAGTTGATAAAGAAATAAAGGAAGATAAAAAAATAGTTGTTAGAAACTATGATAAAGAAGAAGAGTCTATTAAACTTCTTCTTGGGCATAAATTTGTTATAGATAAAAACAAAAATTTTACTTTAAAAGAAGAGGAAGATATTTTACATTTTATATCTGAAGGTATTAAAGAATTTAATACTAAATATGATACTTATGTAACAGACAAGTTTAAAAAACTAAAAATATATCCTAAATCTAAAGTAAGAAGTAATATTTCTTTAGGATCAGATGAATTACTTAGTTATGAATTTAGTATTCAAAATGTTAATACTAGTGAAATAGATGATTTAATAAATGCGGTTAAAATGAGACGTAAGTATTATAAATTAAAAAGTGGATCATTTATTAACCTTGAAGATAATGATGAACTAATGCAGTTTGCATCTCTTGTTGATACTCTTAATTTAACTAGGAGAGATTTAGAAACAGGTAAAACTAAAATATCTAAATATAAATCACTTCATATAGATAAAATAATGAATGAAGATGTTCAGTTTATTAAAAGTAATGATGAATTTAATAACTTTGTAAATAAATTTAACAAATATAAAGAATCTGATTTGAAGTTAGATAAAAGAACTTTAAATATATTAAGAGGTTATCAAGTGATTGGTGTTAAATGGCTTCATGCTATAAAGTCCTGTGGTTTTGGCGGAATACTTGCTGATGAAATGGGATTAGGTAAAACAATCCAATCCATAATTTATATTAGTAATAGAATTAAAGAAGATAAAAATAGAAAAATTTTAATAGTTTGCCCAACATCTTTGATATATAATTGGGAAGCAGAGTTTAATAAATTTGCTCCAAATTTATTAAAGCTAGTAGTAAATGATTTGAAAGATAAAAGAATGAAACTACTTAATCAAATAAATAAATATAATGTGATAATTACATCTTATGGAATGCTTAGACAAGATAAAGAAGAATACAAAACCATTCATTTTGATACGATGTTCATTGATGAGGCACAAGCCATAAAAAATTTAAATGCTCAAATAACAACAACTGTTAAAGAAATGACTGCCAATACAAAGTTTGCTTTAACTGGAACTCCGATTGAAAATTCACTTTATGAACTTTATAGTATTTTTGATTTTATTATGCCAGGTTTTATGCCTGGGATAACTAAATTTACTAGGATGTATGCAAACGCTATTCAAAAAAATCAAGATGCAAGTATCGTAAGAGAATTTAACTCTTTAATTAGCCCATTTATATTAAGAAGAAAGAAAAAAGATGTCTTAAAAGATTTACCTGATAAAATAGAAACAATTAGAGTAGTGGATTTAAATGAAAGTCAAAAAAGATTATATTTATCCCAACTTGAAAATGTTAAAAAAGAAATGAATGAGGGCGACTTTAATAAAGATAAGATAAAAATATTAGCAGCTATTACTAGACTTAGACAGATATGTATAGACCCAGCAATGTTTATTGAAGACTATAAAGATGGAGCATCTAAAATAGATGCGATTGTTGATCTTGTTGAAAGCGCTATAGAGGAAGGACATAAATTACTATTATTTTCACAATTTACAAGTTCTCTTTCAATAATTAAACAAAGATTTGATAGCAAAAAAATTAAGTATCATTATTTAGATGGTAGTACTAAAAGTAAAGATAGATTAAACATTGTAAATTCCTTTAATAAAGATGATACAAAATTATTTATGTTATCACTTAAAGCTGGGGGAGTTGGACTTAACTTAACTTCTGCTGATATAGTGATTCATCTAGACCCTTGGTGGAATCCTCAAGTAGAAAATCAAGCAACAGATAGAGCCCATAGAATTGGTCAAGAAAAAGTTGTTGAAGTAATAAAAATGGTCGCTAAAGGAACCATTGAAGAAAAAATTATAAAACTTCAAGAAAAAAAGAAAGAATTATCAGATAATATTATTGAAGGAAATAATCGTAGTGAAATAGTATTAAATCGTTTAAGTGAAAAAGAATTTAAAGATTTACTTAGTATATAATAAATAATTATCTTAAAAAAGAAAGTTGGTAAATATGAAAAAGTATTTTAAAATTATTGGTTTTTTTCTAATAATCTTTCTTCTAGCATTTTCTAATCTAAGAAAATATTATATTAAGAAAGATTTTGAAGATTATAAAGTAGATTTAACTAATTTAAATTTACAGATTAATGAAAAAGAAGATTGCATTAAAGAAAAAATTCTTTATTATGAGGAAGACGGAATAAAATATTACACTTCTTGCTTAAATAATATTACCGATAATAATGGTAAAGATTTAAAGTCTTTACTTGATGCAGGTAAAATTACATTTGCTGATATATTTTTTACTTATCAAAAAGAATTATTTTCTTATGATGATGGTGGCAGCACGGAATATTATTTTGATAACTTGACTATTTTAAAGTGTAATACAATTGGTGGTAACTTTGATGTGATAATAGGTGCGCCAATTACTTCAATTCATGAAGGATACTGCTCAGAGGATTTTAACAAAAAAGATATCGGCTCTTGCTCATTTAATAAAACTTATCTAGTAAAAGAAAAGAAAGAAAAAACAGATGATGGGCATACATATATAATGGTTGAAGACTCTAAGGGTAATACTGCTAAGGTTAAAGTAAAAGATTATGTAATAAAGAGTTTAAAGTTTGGAAAAGAGAACGTTTTTACTTTTGATAATACAAAAGAGTTAATCAAAGATGATACAATCGAGGATATATTTGCAACGTATTGTTTAAGAAGTTATGGAACTAAAGGTGATTTTCTAGGTGCTGAGGAAACAGATCAAAAAGTTTGTATGCCAGTGTCTAAAGATTTGCTTAAAAAAGCTTACCTATATTTAAGTAAGGAAAAACAAAAATTAATTGAAAATTATTTCTTAGCTGAAACAGATTATAAAAAAGAAAAAATGATAACTGTTTATAATGAAAATAATAAAGCTAAAGATTATAAAAATATTGAAGTTATAATTGTTAGGTTTACTAAAGATGTTGAGCAAGTACCTAATGTAATATCGGTTGTAATCGATTTTAAAACAAAAGAAGTTTTAGGAACTCTTTTAGTTAATTAAAAAACATGAAAGAAGGTTAATTATGAGAAAAATGGATGAAAAAGAATGGAAAATAAATTTAAATGGGATTAGATGGAGTTATTTATTTTTAATAATGTCCCTTTTTATATGGGGAATATATAATTTTATTCATCTGAAAGAGATATCTTTACCTATAATTCTAATTCTATTGCAATTTATAGTTTATTTTTTTGTAACAACGATTTCTAAATATAATATTGATAATCATAGTGTTAAAAAACAACTAATTATATATATTTTAATTGTATTTTTTGTATTTTTGTTTGGGTTAGCATTATACCTAGCTAATGGGCAATAAAAAAAGTGTAAGCCCTATTGTCAATCAATCTTACTTCTAAAAGGTTCTTAGAAGATTTTTTCTAAATTAATTTGAAATATTTATCTATTTAAAGACAAAAAATGAATTAATGAATTTAAAATCACATTAATTTAAGAAAACTGGCAAATAGTGGTTGACAGTTATATTTATTTTTGATATATTAATCTTACCGAAGAAATGATTCGTTATTTCTTCGGTACTGAACCAAACATGATTCGTTATGTTTGGTTCATTTTAATAGAAATGCATAAACTATAAAGAAATGACTGAATATCTTTGACAAAGCAAAAAAGTTTATGATATAATTTTCTTGTGCTTATTTGTTGCCCGATTAGCTCAGTCGGTAGAGCGCACGGCTGTTAACCGTTAGGTCGCTGGTTCGAGTCCAGCATCGGGCGCCATATGTAATTTAAACTTAAACTAAGAAAGTTTAAGTTTTTTTGTATATTAGGAAAGTGCGTTCAACCAGCTTATCAAAAAGCATTTAAAAATGCTTGACAATCAAATATTTGTATGGCACGTTAATATTGAATGGTGATTAGAAATGTATAGAACATATAAATTCAGAATGTACCCTAAGGCATAGAATGTGCCAAAAACAGATTAGAACAAAAAATGAAAGTATATGTAAGATATAGTGTTTTAATAATAGATGAGATAGGTTACTTACCTATCGAAGTAGATGAGGCAAATTTATTATTCCAATTAATAAATAAAAGATATGAAAAAAATACTACAATAATAACTTCTAATATAAACTTTAATAAATGGGGTGATCTATTCAAAGACAGTGTTATTGCTAGTGCTATATTAGATAGATTATTACATCATTCTATGATTTATAATATAACAGGAAACTCTTATAGGATAAAAGATAAAATAGAGTCTACAGATCTAAATGAAAACTAAAAAACACATTCACATTTAATGACATTATTATATTGAAATAAAATTACATTTTTATATTGACATTAACATGAAAGTAAATAGATATTATGCCAGTAACCAAATATGTAATAAGTGCGGTTATAAAAATGAAAAACATAATAGAGATATGAATGCAGCAATAAATATAATGATAAAAGGAATGAAAACAATACTAGAAGAACAATATAAAATAATAGAAATACTTTAAATAAAACTCCATTTAAAATAAAAAAAGACGGCAGCGACTGTCGCCTAATAGTGCCTGTGGAGGATGTAGATTACGAACCCTGTGAAACAGGAAAAAAAAGACCGTGAGATCTTTTGAGTTAAATTTAAGTATACTTTAATTTAATTTTGTTCTTTGAGCCTCTTGCTATTCGTTTAACCTGATGATATAATTTAAACTAGGATGGTGCGTAGAATGAAAACAGGATTATTTACTAATGAAAAAGAAGAAACATATTTTTATAACTTGTTAGCAGCACGTAAATTAAGAGACAAAAGAAGAGAACGTGAAGGCTATGAAGTTGAAATAGAAACAGCTTTGGAAACGTGCGGTGGAATTTTAAAAGAACATGGTTCTAGGTCTAATTTTATAGAAGATATTCACAAACTTGAAACTTCAGCAGAACCAAAAAGTATGTCGCCTCCTTCGTCTACTAGAGAAGAAAGCCAGTATGCTGAACAAATTGCAGTTTTAACAACAGAGTTGAAAGATTTTTTAAAGAAATTACCACTTGAAATTACCGAAGACTTAGGTTTTTATTCGAAACAAATTACTGATAGAAGACAGCGCCGAGATGATATACTTAAATATGAAAATAATATAATAGAGCTTTATCCAGAAAGTGAGAAAGTTGACTATGAAGAGATTTTTTCAATTTTAAATAATATATTTGTCAGTATTGCTGAATATACAAGAGAAGACACTTTAGAAAAAGAAGAATCAATTGATTTTGAAGTAGATCCCCGAGAAGTCAAAGGAATTAAAAAAGCTCCAGAGAGCATTTTAAGAAAAGCAAATTTAATTGATTTAACAGATTATCAAGAAAAGCTAGCTCAGCCGATTACTAGGACACCTATAATGAATCATAATAATTTATCAGATGAGTTAAAAGAAGTCGATATAACTGAAGTTAACCATAGTTTTTCTGCTAATCCAGTTTCTTTAATAACAGAAGCAAAATTAAATGAGCCATTACCAGATGAATCAATTTCGAATGTTGAAAAAGAGGAAATAAAATCTGAAGATATAGTTGAAGAAACAATTAAAGCAAAGAATCCAGAAATGGATGTTCAACAGATTGTTGAGGGGACAGCTGAAAAACAACCGGAAAGGGTAGAACAAGAAGCAACTTTTAAAAAAGAAACACAGCAACTTGAAGATAAAGATTTAATTACATTTGAAATGCCTGAAGATTTTACATTAACTGATTTAGCAACGGCATTGTGTGGTAAAGCTGAGGGGTGGATAGATATATACGAAGCAAATAAAAAAGAGTTTGATAAAATAATTCAAGAAAAAAATAATGGGATTTCTAAAAATGTAGAAAATAACGAGAAATTATTTGCGGGGTTAACAATCAAAATTCCAGTATATGAACTGGCAAAAGAAGAAACACTTGGAAAAACTGCGTAAGGAGGATATTATGTTTTTTGCTAAAAAAGAAATAATTGAACTAGAAGACAAGAATTATTTAGTATTAAATTCAACTGTCATTAATAATGAGGTTTATTATGAAGTGTGTGAAGTAAATTTAGAAGAAGATACACTTGATGATAATAAAATATATATCCAAGCAATTAAAGAGTTTGGAAGCTTATATGTAGAAGAAGTAAAGGATAATAATATTATTGCCTTACTTAAAGATGCATTAGAAGGATAACTCTTTTTTTCATCTTAAAATAAAAAAAATTAGTTATAGAGAGGTATTATGAAAAGAATATTATTATTACTGATATTTACTGTTTTGTTAACAAGCTGCTCTAAACGCGATGATACATTAGTTTTGATAACTGAAGCAGGATTCTTATGAATATTATGAAAATAACAAAGTAGTAGGAATTGATATTGATATTGCTAAAGAGATTGCTCAGAGTTTGGGTAAAGAATTAGTAATTAAAGATATAGCTTTTGATTCTATTATTAATGAACTTAATAGTGGTAAAGCTGATTTTGCTTTAGCTGGGATGTCAATAACTGAAGAACGTAAAGAAGAAGTTGATTTTTCAATTGAATATGCCGAAAGTAAGCAAGTTATAATCGCTTTAAAAAACACAAATATTAAAACAGTGAGTGATTTAAATAATAAAACTATCGCAGTTCAGCTTGGAAGTGTTGCTGATACTTATGTTAGTGAAAATATTAAAACAGCAAAAATAATTAGGCAAAAAAAATTTTTAACTGCATCTGAGGATATTAAAAGTAAAAAAGCCAATTGTTTAATTATGGATTTACTACCGGCAACAGAGCTGGTTAAAAATAATTCTGAATTAACAATTTTGGATATTGAACTTTTTACTGATAAATATGCAGTGGCAGTTGCTAAGGGTAATAATGAACTATTAAAAGAGATAAATAATGTACTAAATGAATTAATAAATAGTGGTAAAATTAATGAATTCACATTAAACCATACAAGTAAATAGTAGGAGTGTTTTATGGATAATTTATATAAATCGCTAATAGTTGATGATCGGTATTTACTAATTTTAAATGGACTTAAAAACACAATAATAATAACCATTGGGGCAATTATTATTGGCATATCAATCGGTCTTTTTATTGCTCTTATCCAACATAATTATAAAGAAAATAAAAAAAACAATATATTATATTGTTTAACAAGCCTTTATGTTAAAGTAATAAGAGGCACCCCAGTGCTCCTTCAGTTAATGATTATTTATTATATTATTTTTAGGACAGCTAATATAAATATTATTTTAGTTGGAATTCTGGCTTTTGGTATTAATTCTGGGGCATATGTTTCAGAAATTTTTAGAGCTGGAATTGAGGCTGTTGATAAAGGTCAAATGGAAGCTGGAAAAAGCTTAGGGTTAACCTACTGGGAAACAATGAGATATATTGTTCTTCCCCAAGGATTTAAAATATCACTTCCGCCTTTAGGGAATGAATTTGTTACTTTAATTAAAGAAACATCAGTTGCGGGATATATCGGTATTATGGAACTAACTAAAAGTGGAGATATAATTGCATCTCGAACATATAATTATTTCTTTCCCTTAATTATTACGGCTATAATATATTTAATTCTTACTTTAGGTATTACAAGATGTCTTCAATTTTTAGAAAAAGGTGAGAGTAATGTTAGAGGTTAAAAATTTAGTTAAAAGCTTTGGAGAAATAACTGCTTTAAATAATATTAATTTGAAAGTTAAAAAAGGCGAAAAAATTATTATTATTGGCCCTTCAGGATGTGGCAAATCAACACTTTTAAGATGTATAAATCTCCTTGAGGCTCCAACTTCAGGAATAATAAAATATGAGGGCATAGAAACTAAAGATATTAAAAGAAATCATCTTAATCAAAAGATTGGTATGATTTTTCAAAGTTATAATTTATTTAATCATTTAACAATTATTAAAAATATAACTGTTGTTCCAATTAAACTTAAATTAATGACTAAAGAAGAAGCTTATCAAAAAGCATATAAACTTCTTGATGAAATGAAATTAAGAGATAAAGCCGGTCGCTATCCAAGAGAATTATCTGGTGGTGAAAAGCAGAGAGTGGCAATAATTCGTAGTCTAATACTCGAACCAGAAATTTTATTAATCGACGAGCCAACTGGAGCTCTTGATCCAGAAAATATAAAAGATGTTTTAAAACTTCTTGAAGAAATTTCTAAAAAAGGTATGACAATGATTGTCGTTACCCATGAAATGAATTTCGCATCTTATTTTGCTGATCGAATCATCTTTATGGATCAAGGTAAAATTATTGTTGAAGGAAAATCAAAAGAAATATTTGTAAATCCTAAAAATGAAAGACTTAAATCATTTTTAAGTAAAATTAGAACCTAATCGAAAGATTTAATATAGAGGATAAGAAAGGATGAAAGTAACATGATAAATGTTAATAGTGAAATAAAACCACTAAAAAAAGTTTTGGTCCATAGACCGGGAAATGAGCTACTTAATTTAACACCAGACTCACTTACAAGATTGCTCTTTGATGATATACCATATTTAAAAGTAGCTCAGGAAGAACATGATGAATTTGTCTCCATTATGCGTGATAATGGGGTAGAAGTTGTTTATTTAGAAGATTTAATGACTGAAACGTTAGAACAAAGCCCTGAAATTAGAGAAAAATTTCTTAAACAATTTATTTTTGAGGCGGGAATTACCACTCCTAAATATCGTGAGGTTGTTTTTGACTTTTTAAATAATTTTAGCAACACAAAAGAATTAGTTTTAAAAACAATGGAAGGGATTAATATTAATGAGCTTCATGCGATGGAAAGAGATGAGCAGCATTCACTAGTAGATATGATTACTGATGATTATAAATTTTTAGCAGATCCGATGCCAAACTTAGTATTTACTCGCGATCCCTTTGCATCAATTGGTAATGGCATTTGTTTAAATAAGATGTATGCAGTAACTAGAAATAGAGAAACAATATATGCTGAGTATATATTTAACTATCATCCAGAGTATAAAAACACAATAATTAAATATTATAATAGATATAATCCATATCATATTGAAGGCGGTGATATTTTAGTTTTAAACGAAAATACTTTAGCAATTGGAATCTCACAAAGAACT
Source organism: Bacilli bacterium (assembly GCA_028703035.1). Lineage (GTDB taxonomy): Bacteria > Bacillota_I > Bacilli_A > RF39 > UBA660 > DUUS01. The sequence goes on from JAQVNR010000016.1 coordinate 12,581, forward strand.
CAGGCAGAGGCTATTGAAGCCTTAGCTAGTAATTTATTTAAAAATTCAACTTCTAAAGTTGATACAATTCTTGCTTTTAAAATACCAAATACTAGAGCATTCATGCATTTAGATACAGTATTTACCCAAATTGATTATGATAAATTTACGTATCACCCAGGAATTATGGAAACTCTCGAAGTTTACGAAATAACACCAAGACTTGAAACAGTTGAAGAAGATGATATCATAGTTAGAAAAATAGAAGATAGTTTAGAAAACATTTTAGAAAAATATTTAAAAAGAGATATTACATTAATACCATGTGGTGCAGGAGATCAAATTATTGCTGAACGTGAGCAGTGGAATGATGGATCTAATACTTTATGTATTGCTCCTGGCGTAGTTATAGTTTATGATCGTAATAATATTACAAATGCAATTTTAAATAGAGCTGGGTTAAAAGTTTTAGAGATGAATAGTAGTGAACTATCTCGTGGACGTGGTGGACCAAGATGCATGAGCATGCCACTGTACAGAGAGGATTAATATGAATTTAAAAGGAAGAAGTTTTTTAACACTCTTAGATTACTCGAAGGAAGAAATATTATCTTTAATTAATCTTTCTGAAAAATTTAAAAAATTAAAAAAAGATGGGGTTGTTCATAAATATTTAGAAGGAAAAAACATCGTTTTACTTTTTGAAAAAACCTCAACTAGAACAAGATGTTCTTTTGAAGTAGCTGGTAATGATTTAGGAATGGGAGTAACATTTCTAGATTTTGCTAGTAGCCAAATGGGTAAAAAAGAAAGTATTGAGGATACTGCGGAAGTATTAGGTAGATTATATGATGGGATTGAGTATCGTGGTTTTGATCAAGACTTAGTTAAAAAAATAGCAGAATATGCTAAAGTACCAGTTTGGAATGGACTAACTGATGATTTTCATCCAACGCAAATGATTGGGGACCTTTTAACAATTAAAGAACATTTTGGTTATTTAGAGAATTTGAATTTTGTTTATATCGGCGATGGTAGAAACAATGTTGCTAACTCTTTAATGATTGCCTGTTCAAAAGTAGGATTAAATTATACATGTATTGCCCCTGAATCTTTATTTCCTGATTCTAAACTTGTTGAAAATTGTAAAAATATCGCTAGTGGGAAAAGTACTATTAAAATAACTAATAATCCAAATAAAGTATCAGGAGCCAATATTATATATACCGATGTTTGGGTTTCTATGGGAGAACCAGAAGAAGTATGGGAAAAAAGAATCAAGTTATTAAAACCCTATCAAGTAAATATTAATCTTTTAAATAAAGCTGATTCTAATTGTATATTTATGCACTGTTTACCATCATTTCATGATACTAATACAATAATTGGTCAAGAAATATATAATAAATACGGACTATCTGCAATGGAAGTAACCGATGAGGTATTTAGATCAGAGAAGTCACTAGTGTTTACTGAGGCAGAAAACAGAATGCATACAATAAAAGCGATAATGTATTCTGGGCTATCTGATGAAAATATTGATGAAAAATAAAATAGTAATCGCATTAGGCGGTAATGCTCTAGGGAGTACCCCAGAAGAGCAATTAAAATTGGTTAAATCAACAGCTAAAAAGTTAGTTGATTTAATAGATAATGGCAATGACATAATTATCAGTCATGGCAATGGTCCTCAAGTAGGAATGATTAATACTGGAATGGAGTTTTCTTCTCAAAATGGTGGAGGTACTCCAATTATTCCTTTTCCTGAGTGCGGAGCAATGAGTCAAGGATATATCGGTTATCATTTAGAGCAGGCTATTATAAATGAGTTAAACTTGCGTGGTATTAATAAAAACTGTGCAACTATTATAACTCAGGTTGAAGTAGATGAAAAAGATGATGCATTTAATAATCCGACTAAACCTATTGGCATATTCTACTCAAAAGAAGAAGCTGATAAACTTGCTCTTAAAACAGGATATGAGTTTATGGAAGATGCTGGTCGTGGATATAGAAGAGTTGTACCTTCTCCGAATCCGATTAGAATTCTAGAAATAAATACTATTAAATTATTGATTGATAATGGAAATATAGTCATAGCTATAGGCGGTGGTGGTATACCGGTGTTACTTAAAGACAAGGAGTACATTGGAACGGATGCTGTCATCGACAAAGACAAAACAAGTGCTTTACTAGCACGAGAAATTGGTGCAGATACTTTACTTATATTAACTGCGGTTGAAAAAGTTTATTTAAACTTTGGTAAAGATAATCAAAAATCATTATCTAGCATGACTACAAAAGAAGCAAAAAATTATTTAAAAGATAACCACTTTGCATCTGGCAGCATGCTACCAAAAATTGCATCTTGCATTGATTTTGTTCAAAATAGTAAAGATTCTATCGCCATCATTACATCCTTAGATAAGGTAAATGAGGCTTTAGATGGTAAAACAGGTACAAAAATAATAAAGGAGTGAAAAAAATGAATTCAAAAGAAAAAGCAAAAAGAAAAAACTCTTCCACTAATATGGGGAGACCAGGTCTTACTGCATTTTCAATTATTCTAATTTTACTAGTTCTTGTTGCCGCATCAACTTGGTTTATTCCTGAAGTTACAAATGCCAAATTATCAGATATTGTTATGGCACCAGTAAACGGTTTCGTTGATGCAATTGATGTCTGTATATTTGTCCTTATATTAGGAGGCTTTCTAGCAATGGTTAAAAAAACTGGCGCACTAGAAGCAGGTATTGCAACACTAGTTAAAAAACTAAAAGGTAGAGAATTATTAATTATTCCAGTATTAATGTTTATCTTCTCTATCGGTGGTACAACTTATGGAATGCTTGAAGAAACCGTTGGGTTTTATATCTTGCTAACTGCAACAATGGTTGCAATTGGTTATGATTCAATTGTTGGTTCAGCTATAGTATTATTAGGCGCTGGCTCTGGTGTTCTAGGATCAACTATTAATCCGTTTGCAGTTGGAGCTGCAATAAGTGCCCTACCAGAAGGAATTGAGGCAAACCAAGCTATAATATTACCGCTTGGCATAATTTTATGGTTAAGTGCTTATCTAATATCTGTATTTTTTGTTATGAGGTATGCGAGAAAGGTTAAGAAAGACAAAGGATCGACCTTCTTATCTTTACAAGAAAGAAAAGATATGGAAGAAGAATTTGTTAAAAAATCTCATGATGAAACAGATGTTAAATTAACTAAAAAACAAAAAAATGTTCTTTGGTTATTTGGACTAACATTTATTGTCATGATTGTTGGCTTTATTCCTTGGGTAGATTTCGGTGTAATCAGCGCTGAAGTTGCTGACTCAGGAAAACATTGGTCGGCTATTTTAACTGGTCAACCTTTTGGGTATTTCTATTTCCTAGATGCTGCTACTTGGTTCTTATTAATGGCAGTTATTATCGGAATAGTTGGAGATTTAGGAGAAGAAGGAATAGTTGATACTTTTATGGAAGGTGTTGGAGAAATAGTTTCCGTAGTTATGATAATTGCTGTTGCTAGAGGTATCAGTGTTATCATGAGTATTACTGGTCTAGGTGAATATATTATTGAAAATGCAGTTGAAGCTTTAAGAGGAACATCTGCCTATGTATTTACACCACTTAACTATATCTTGCACTTATTCTTATCAGTTTTAATACCATCTTCATCAGGTCTTGCTAACTTGTCTACACCAATTGTTGCACCTATTGCATCAGGTATAGGATTAAATCCATCCGTAACAATTATGAGCTATGTTGCAGCTAATGGATTAATAAACTTAATTACTCCGACTTGTGGCGCGATTATGGGTGGCCTAGCTCTTGCTAAAGTAGAATATCGAACTTGGTTTAGATGGTCATTCAAAGTAGTTCTAACAATTGGAATAGTTTCTATGATTATTTTAACTGCCGCGATGGTAATAGTTAGTTAAAAAAGTACAATTTGTACTTTTTTTTATATTTGTTTAGAGAAAAAATAATATTGTTTTAGATATTTATATATGTTAATATAATTATATAAGAAAGGAAGCGTAGATTATATGGAATGGTGGCATATTTTATTAATTATAATTATTTTATTAGTATTTTGGTTTGTTGCAACTTATAATAGTTTAATTAGTCTTAGAAACAAGGTTAAAAATCAGTGGTCACAAATAGATGTCCAATTAAAAAGAAGATTTGATTTAATTCCTAATTTAGTTGAAACTGTTAAAGGTTATACTAAACATGAAAGTGAAACTTTAGAAAAAGTTATTCAAGCAAGAAATACTTACTTGTCAGCAAAAACACCAGAGGCTCAAATGGAGGCTAGTGGAGAACTTTCAAAAGTTATGAGTAAACTTTTTGCATTATCAGAGTCATATCCTGATTTAAAAGCTAATACTAATTTTATGGATATGCAAAATTCTTTGAAAGACACTGAAGATAAAATATCTTATGCAAGACAATTTTATAACGATATAGTTATGAAATATAATACTAAAATCGAGTCTGTACCTAGTAATATAGTTGCCGGAATGTTTAATTTTAAACCTGAAGTCTTTTTTGAAGCAGAGACTGATGCCAAAGAAAATATTAAAGTTAAATTTTAAGAATCTTTTGATTCTTTTTTTTTCGATATGTGCTAAAATTAGAGTAAGGAACTGATAATATGAAAAAGATGATTTTAATATTTTTAATGTTTTTTTGTTTAACTTTGAATGTTAAAGCAGACTCTATTAACAAAATAACGATGGATATTTATTTAGATAGTTTTGGGACTGCCCACATAACCGAGAAGTGGGATGTTGTTATTACTTCAGGAACTGAAGGATATAAACCTTATTATAATATTGGTAATGCAGAGTTTACTGACTTTAAAGTAAGTTATAATAATGAAGAGTTTACTTCTATATCCACTTGGCTAACAAATAAAAGTTTTGAAGAAAAATCATATAAAAATGGAATAAATTACCTTAGTAATGGACTGGAATTATGCTGGGGAATATCTGAGTATGGCAAAAATATTTATACTTTAAAGTATAATATTGAAGGGTTTGTAGCTGAGGCAGAAGATTCTCAAATGATTTACTGGACGCTTATACCTTATGAATTATCATTAAAACCACAAGAAGTAAATATTATAATTAGAAGTGATAATAATTTTGAAGATACTATTCCTGTATGGGGTTATGGTAATTATGGCGGTACAGCTTATGTCTATGATGGCTTAATAGAAATAAGCAGTGATGGATTACTTGATAGTGATGAGTATATGACTATTTTAGTAAAACTTCCTAAAGGAACTTTTCAAACAGATAATTTTTTAGAAGAAACATTTGCACAATACTATGAGATGGCAAAAGAAGGAAGTACTACCTATAAAGATAAACCTAATTATCTTGAAAAAGCTTTCGATATATTTATTTCATTATTTACTTTTATAATTATTATATTTGTTGGTTTATGGGCTGGTTTAAAATCTAAAAATAAAAACTTTGAAAAACAAATATCCAAAGGAAAATTTCCTAAAGATTTAAATTATTATAGAGATATACCTTGTAATAAAAATCTATTTTATGCTTATTTTCTTGCTATAAATTATAACATGACTAAAAATAAAAATGACTTTTTAGGAGCTCTAATTTTAAGTTGGATAAAAAATGGATATGTAGAAATTGAAAAAAAACCTAAAAAAGGTATATTTAAAAAAGGGGAAGAGTCTATTCTTAGAATGCATTTAGACAAATATAAAGAAAAACATCTAGAAGAAGAAATTGATTATAAAATGTTTAACTATATGTATGATGCTAGTATTGATGGAGTCTTAGAGCCAAAAGAGTTCTCTGATTATTGCCAAGAAAATTACAAAGAAATTTTGGAATGGTTTGATGATGTATTAAATGCGTCCAAAGAAGAATGTTTTACAAAGGGACTTTTAACTAAAGAGAAAAAATTTACTACTAAATATTATGAAACAGAATTAATTTATGAAGAAGCTAAAAAATTATCAGGCTTAAAAAAGTTTTTAAAAGATTTTTCTAGTATTGAAGATAAAAGAGCAATTGAAGTGCATCTTTGGGAATATTATTTAATTTTTGCCCAAATATTTGGAATTGCAAATGAAGTAGCAACCGAATTTAAAAAATTGTATCCTGATGTTATAACTGATTTTTCAACTGATGATTTGATTTTTATTCATGCTATGTCATATGGTGGAATGCAAAGCGCAACAACTGCTCAAATGAAAGCAGAGAGTTATACTGCTGGTGGCGGAGGATTTTCTTCTGGTGGCGGAGGCGGTGGCTCATTTGGCGGAGGCGGAGGCGGAGGTGGCTTTCGCTAACACCAATTATTGACAAAAGTCTTGATTATGATAAGATGATATTGTAGAAAAGTAGAGAAAAAAAGAGGTGGCTAGCAAGTGAAAAAACTTGAAATAAAACTAACAAGACGAGTTAAATTAATGCTAACATCTTTTAGTATTCTTTCTTTAATTGTAATTGCCGCTACTTATGCTTGGTACATTAGTTTAAGGGAAGTTTATATAACGAGTTTCGATTTAAAAATAGATACTAATTTAAATTTACTATTATCTTTAGATGGTAAAAACTGGGATAATGTCGTATTTATTGATGAGTTTACTTATAATGATCCGAGTAATGTTTATGAAGGAAATACTAATGCGTGGAGTCCAGTAGGACTTATTCCAATGTCTACTGATGGAACAGTCGATATTAATTCATCGAGATTGAAAATTTATCAAAAAGTTGGTATTAATACAACTGCAGGAGGATATCGCCTACTTGCTCAAAGAGTTAATAACACTGGAGCAAATGAAAGATATGGTTATATAGCATTTGATCTATTTATAAAAAATTTTTCAAATAAGAATTACACTCAAGAACTAAACTTTTTAACTGAAGAAGCAATATATTTAGGGGTTAACTCAATAGCTAAAATAGCTGAGGATGGAGGTGTTCCTGGAAAAGGGATTGAAAACTCAGTAAGAGTTGCATTTGCTCAGATAGGAAGAGTTATTGGAAGTACAAATAATCAAGATAAAATCACATCAATTAGTTGTAATAATGTTAATGGTAAACCATCAATTATAAGCGGTATAACAGGACTTTGCGAAAATGCTGTAATTTGGGAACCAAATGATTTAAAACATGTTGAAGGAGCGCTGAAGTGGTATAATGAATCTTGTTTAAAAAGAGTTGGAAGTAATATAGATATTCCCTCATCATATGGAAGGAGTTGCTCGGCAATTAAAGATGGTGTTTATTATCCAAGTTATGTAATTCATAAAAATATAACTGAACTAGATAATGTTGATATATATGATGGTGCTAAATTTAATGGTTATTTAGGATCGAGTTCTTATTTAAAAGAAATCACATATTTTACGGATACGCAAAAGAACTTACCTGGTCTTCTAAGGTCACCAATATTTACTTTAGCTCCAAACAGTATTACAAAATTTAGAGTATATGTTTATATAGAAGGTCAAGATATTGATAATTATGAGTATGCTCAAGACGGGAAAAGAATTTCTATTGAATTTGGTTTTACTAAGGATAGATTTAATGAAGATGATGTTTATATTCCAGAAGTAATAGATGATATTTGGAAACCAGTGATAACAATTGATCCACCTGAAACGGAAATAACGATTGATAAAAACAGTTTATTTACTCCACCTAAAGCAACCGCAACTGATAAAATTGGTGAAGATTCAGAAACAGATATTACTGAAGATATTAGTAGCAGAGTTAAAGTTACCAATAATGTTAATACTTCAGTATCAGGAGAATATGAAGTGTTATATGAAGTAAGTGATTTGGCCAATAATTTCGCTGATCCGATAATTGTCAAAGTAATTGTTGTCTAAATGACAGCATTTTTTTTCGCCAAAAATCGACAAAAAATATTGACAAACTTTTAGATTGTGATAAGATGTTGTTATATTACGGTAGTACCTACCTAATTATATTTATGCTACATAGTAGGAAGTAGTATAAGTGAAAAAAATAAGTGAAAAAAAGGAAAGAGGAGAATAATGGAAAAAGAACAAAAAAGGTATACAAGAAGAGTCAGAAACCTGATATTTATTTTTGTAATTACAGCGGTGTTAGTAACAGTGTCAACTTATGCATGGTTTATTGGTATGCGTACTGTAACAATTGATGAGTTTAGCGTTCAAATTAAGTCTACTGATAGTTTGATGTTATCACTTGATGGACTAACATTTAGTGAAACAGTATCAATTGATAAAAGCAATTTTAGTTTTTACGATGAAGATACTAATACTTGGGGTGGTAATGACGGATTAATTCCAATATCATCAGTAGGTGTTATCAATACTACATCAGCTAACTTAGAGTTATATGAAAAAGCATCTGTGACACCATCACCAGGTGGATTTAGACTTCTTGCAAGTCAAGTTGATAATAATACAGAAGATGAAGAAAAGACTGGAAGATATCCAGAACAAGATGGTTATGTTGCATTTGACTTATATATCAGAAACTTTACTGGAAGTAAATATATAAGAGAATATAATGAAGCAGCTGAAGAAGCAATATATCTAACAGTTGATTCGGGAGCAAAAGTTTCTGATATAGGAGATAACGTAGGAGTAGAAGGAACCGGAATTGAAAATTCAGTAAGAGTTGGTTTTGCTCAAATTGGTCGGACAGTTGGAACACTAGATGTTGGTGAAGAAAAAGTAGACGAAGACATGGTTCCAAAAGCAGGAACTAAGTTATTAAGAAGCATTAGTTGCGAAGATGTTGGGGAAGCTGAAGATACTGATGACGAAACTGTAACAGGAATATGTAATCAAGAACGTAAAGCTGTTATTTGGGAACCAAATGATGTAGATCATGTTCCAGGAGCAATTAGTTATTGTAACTATTCACGGAAATATTATGATTTAAAGCAAGAGTTTACAGTAAAGGCTTGCTTTAAAAAGTGGCCGGTTTTAAATTTTATTCTTTAAACTATCTTATAAGAGGCTTTAAAACATAAAATAA
>JAQVNR010000071.1 GCA_028703035.1 Bacilli bacterium
GTAGAACTAGTTATTGTTATTGCAGTTATTGCAATACTTGCAGCAATATTAATTCCAACATTCACAAGTGTTGTAAATAACGCAAATGAAGCTGCTATTCAAGCAGAATTAAAAAATGCTAAGACACAGTATATTATGGAAGCATCAGATGATAAAAACTATAATCCAGATTTAGAGTTAGTATTTGCACATACTAATGATAAAGGTGATGTTTTATATTATTTAGAAGAAGATGGAACTTATGTTTTAGCAACAGGAGAAAACTTTGAAGACAATAAACCAAAGACTGATGTTGTTTTTGTTCCCTTACAATATAAAAGTGGAACTGATGAATGGTTATTTGCTGAATTTGGAGAAGGAACTGTAGGTGTTATTGCATATAATGGCGGCCCCGCAGTAGAATCTTATGGAGATTATGTTTCGTTTAAAGAAACAGATCCCATTGTTAATCCTTATAAAAATACTATTGAACCAATCTGGAAAGCTACAGATAATGGATTTGAATTAAGCGGAGAACTAACAGGAAAAGGCACGCCAGGAGGTCTGTTTGGTAACGATGGATCAACTGATTATTATTTTATTACTTTTTCAATTGAAAAACCTGAAAATGTTGTACTTAATGTTAATTCAACAATAACAGTAATTGGGGAGTTAAACAGACAATTTGGAGGAGGAAGCACAATTCTTCCTTTGTTACAAACTGAATTTAATTCAAATGGTACATTTGATCATATTCAACGAATAAAACCAGGTGCTACAACATTTAGAATTATAATTGATTGGGATGGAAGTGAAGGAGATCTTTTTACACCAAAAACATATATAATTGATGTTTCTAAACTTACATTTACCCCACATTAACCATAGAATTTAAAAAATTGTTAAAAAGCATTTTAAGTTTTATTGAAATAGATTAATTAGTTGTATGAAAAACATTTATTACTAAAATAACTAATATTATTTTAGAATAACTTAAATAATTTGTTCAAAAATAATAACGGCCATGCATTAAGCATGGCTGTTATCTTTTATATGGTGCCCCCAGCAAGAATCGAACTTACAATACAGCCTTACCATGGCTGCGTTATACCTTTTAACTATAGGGGCGTATATCATAGTATAACAAATAAATATTTTTTATAAAGCTTTTTGGTTGTATAAGTTAAATAATGTGATATAATCAATATACCTATAGGGGGTATATTATGAGTGAAAAATCAGCTAAATATGTTGTAAAAGGAATGACTTGTGCAGCTTGTGTAAAGGCTGTAGAAGATAGTGCATTAAAAATAAATGGAATTGAAGAAGTGAATGTTAGTTTACTTACAAATTCGTTAGAAATAAAACATAATGAAGAATTTGATGAGGCAAAACTTAAAAAAGCACTTAAAGATTCTGGTTATAAATTAAAAAGTGATAATAATACAAAAAATGAAGATTATCAAGTTGAAAAAATTAAGGAATTAAGAAATAGATTTATTATTTCTTTGATTATAATGATTCCTTTAATGTATATAGCAATGGGAGAAATGTTAGGAATTCCTCTTCCTAATATAATAGCAGGTAAAAATAATTTACTTACAAGAAGTATTATAATGTTATTATTGACAATAGTAGTAGTTGTAATAAATAGAACTTATTTTATTAATGGAATAAAATCATTAATTAAGAAAAATCCTAATATGGATACTTTGATAATGATAGGTAGTGGAGCATCATTAGTTTATGGGATTTGGGTAGTTCTTGCAATGAGTCATGGGTTATCAAATAATAATTTTGATGTATTAGAAAAATATATGCATAGCATATATTTTGAATCTGCTGCAATGATAGTAACATTAATTACCTTAGGCAAGTATTTTGAAGAACTTTCTAAGGGAAGGGCTGCTAGTGCTATTAAGAAATTAATTAAACTAAAACCTGTAACTGCTAATATATTAGTTGATGAAAAGGAAATAAATATTCCTATTGTCAAAGTTGAAGTTGATGATACTATAATTGTAAGAAAGGGAGACAAAATTCCTCTTGATAGTATAGTAATAAGTGGAGAAGCATTAATTGATGAGGCGACTATTACAGGAGAAAGTCTACCAGTTTATAAAAGTACTAATTTAAATATATTACAAGGAACAATTGTTATTGAAGGGTATTTGATTGCAAGAGTGACTAAAGTTGCAAAAGATAGTACATTAGAAAAGATTATTGAGCTTGTGGAAAATGTTAATATGACTAAGGCTCCTATTCAAAAACTAGCAGATAAAATAAGTTCTTATTTTGTGCCAATTGTAATTAGTTTAAGTATTATTACATTTTTAGTATGGACATTAATTAATAAAGATTTATCTTTTGCTTTTGAAATGGCTATTTCTGTTTTAGTAATATCTTGTCCTTGTGCTTTAGGACTTGCAACGCCAGTAGCTATTATGGTAGGAAGTGGAAAAGGTGCAGAAATTGGTGTATTATTTAAATCAGCTACAGCACTTGAACATCTTGGGAGTGTTGATGTAGTTGCGATTGATAAAACAGGAACTTTAACTGAAAATAAAGCAGTTTTAGATTCAGTATATCCATTTGATAATGAAATCGAAATTATTGAAATTATGAATTCACTAGAAGCAAAAGCAAATCATCCACTTGCTTTTGCAGTAAGAGAAAAAGCTTTTAGTTTATCTGTATCAATTAAAGAAGTTAAAGATTTTAAAAACATTACAGGTTTTGGATTAAAAGGAATGATTAATAATAAAACATATTTACTTGGAAATAAAAAGTTATTAGAAGATAACTTGGTTATTGATAAAAACAACTTATATAAAAATGCTAATATTGCTGAAGAAAAAGGTTTTAAAGTATTATATTTATCAGAAGATAAGACTTTAATAGGTATAGCTTTAATTAAAGATAAAATTAAAGAAACTTCTAAACTAGCTATTAAAAATTTACAAAAAATAGGTTTAGAAATAATTATGCTTACAGGTGATAATGAAACAGTTGCAAGTAATGTAAAAGAAGAATTAGGAATTAATAAAGTTTTTAGTAATGTATTACCAGTTGATAAATCTAATTATATAACTAATTATCAAAATCAAGGTAAAAAAGTTGTTATGGTAGGAGATGGTGTTAATGATGCTGTAGCACTTGCTAAAGCAGATGTTTCTGTTAGTCTTGGAACTGCAACAGATGTTGCAATAGAATCATCAGAAATAATATTATCTACAGGAAATATTATGGATTTATACCACGCTATTTTATTAAGTAGAAAAACTAAACTAAATATAAAAGAAAATTTATTTTGGGCATTCTTTTATAATATAATAGGAATACCTATTGCTATGGGAGTTTTCTACCCATTATTAAACCTTAAATTGAATCCAATGATTGCTGCTCTTGCAATGAGCTTTAGTTCATTGTTTGTAGTTTTTAATGCATTAAGATTAAAGTTTTTTAGAAAGGAACTAAAAATGAAAAAAGAAATTAAGATTTTGGGAATGAATTGTAAACATTGTGTTAAGAAAGTTAAAGATGCTTTAGAACAAGAAAAAGATTTAAAAGCATCTGTATCTTTAAAAAAGAATTTAGCTATTGTTAAACTTAAAAATGATATTAGTGATGAAGTATTAATTAAAAGAATTGAAAACAGTGGTTATACTGTAGAAGGGATTAAAAATATATAATGTTAGCAAATCATAAATCAGTAAAAAGAAAACTAAATATTATAAAAGGACAAATTGAAGGATTAATAAGGATGGTTGATGAGGATCGATATTGTATAGATATCTCAGATCAAGTTCTTGCTTCTATTGGTTTATTAAAGAGTGTTAATAGTGAGGTTTTAAATGCTCATTTAGAAGGGTGCGTGAAAAATGCTTTAAACTCTCAAAATGAAGAACAAATAAAAGAAAAAATAAATGAAATCTCCGCTACTATTAACAAATTATTAAAATAATTTATAATTAGTTTGTAAATAGTTTATTAAAAGCATTAATTATAGTATAATAATTATATAGTAGAAGGAGATGGTTACTATGACTCAATTCATTGTAACTGGTGCAAGTGGTCATATTGGTAATAATATAGTAAGACAGCTTGTATTAAGAGGTGAAAAAGTTATTGCTTTAGTTAGAAGAGAAAACGATGAAGCTTTGAAATTTTTAAATATTAAAAAAGTTATTGGTGATATTAGAGATGTTGATATATTAGAAGATATAATAGATGAAAATACAATTGTAATTCATTCAGCTGGAGTGATTTGTTTTTCAGAGAAAAAAAGAGAAGAACTTGACGATGTTAATATTAGAGCAACAATTAATCTTGCTAATACATGTATAAAGAAAAAGTGTAAAAAATTTGTTTATATAGCTAGTGTTGATGGTATATATAGAGATGAAGATGAACTAATTAAGGAACCATATAAGTTTTATCCTGAAAGGATTGAAAGCTTATATGGAAAAACTAAAGCAATAGCATCAAAATATATTTTAACAGAAATTGAAAATAAAAATTTAAATGGGGTAATTTTATATCCTTCAGCAGTAATAGGGCCAAATGATTTTAAAATTTCAAATACTGGGGAAATTATTCTAAACTGTATTAGAGGTAAAATGATGGTTAGAATTAAAGGTGGATATAATTTTATTGATGTTAGAGATGTAGCTAATGCTACAATACAAGCAGGCATAAATGAAACCAAATCTTCCTATTTATTAACAGGGAAAAATGTTAGTATTGATGAACTTGTTACCTTAATTTATGATAAATTACAAAAGAAACATTTACCTTTAAGAGTTCCTTTGTGGCTTGCTAATACTGGGTTATTTTTCATAGAAAATTATAATAAATTATTATCAAAAGATACTCCATATAATAGGCAAACATTAAGATATTTAGGTTCAAATTATAATTATATTAATAATAATGCAGTTAATGATTTGAATTTACAAATAAGAGATATTAAAGATAGCATAAGTGATACTATTGAATGGTTTATTTTAAATAAATTATAAAAACTAAACTTTAAATAGTTTAGTTTTTTTAATTTTTTATAGAAAAAACAAAAGAAATATTGTATAATATTTATGAAAGAAAGCCTTTTCAGGCAAGTGGAGGATAATTTATGATTATAGGAATTCCAAAAGAAATTATGCGTGGGGAAGATAGAGTTGCTGTCAACCCAGAAACTGTTAAAAAGTATGTTCTTGATGGGCATAAAATTATTGTTGAAAAGAGCGCAGGAGTTGGGGCTCATTTTTCTGATGAAGAATATATTGCAGCAGGTGCAATTATTGAAGAAGATATTAAGAAAT
>JAQVNR010000072.1 GCA_028703035.1 Bacilli bacterium
ATGATCCTTTAAATTATTTTTCAAAACTTGATTAAATTGTGATATCATATTCATAAGAAGAACCTCCGTTATTTATATTTCAAATTAATTTTAACAGAGATCTTCTTTTTTTTATACCTTCCCCTAAAATATTTTACACTATCGTGAAAATGGGAGAGTTGACATATTTGATTATTAATATTAGAATATAACTAATTTAATTGATTCTTACTTAATATTATTAAGAAGTTTCCGAAAATGAAGGGGTTTTTGGTATGAAAAAATATATTTTGTCTATATCATTTTGTTATCATGATTCTGCTATAACAATAAGTGATAATAAGAAAGTTTTGCTTCATTTATAATAAGAGTGTATTAGTAGAATAAAGCATGATCGTTTTAAGACTTTGAAAGATGTTGAAACCTTAATAAATGTTGGATTAAATGAACTAAGCATATCTATAAATGATATAGAAGAAGTTTTAATAACTAAATGGAATAATCTGTTTACTATTACTGCACTACTAAAGAGCAACCTAAAGATAATTTTGAAACTATGGAAATAGACTTCTTAATAAAATCTGAAAAAGACGGAATAATACCGATTGAAGTAAAAGCTGGTGTTAATGTTAAATCATTAAGTTTATACGGTGTATCGTGGCATCGAAATGGATTTATCATTAAAATAAAATCTAATGTTATCGTTGTAGAGCCTTGTGTTGATTTTATATTAAGATTAACAGAAAGTGGATTTAATTTAACTTCCATGAAGTGAGAGCGAGAAATGAAACCAAAAGAAAGTTTAACAATTAATGAGATGCTAGAACTAACAAACAAAATATAGGCTAACACTAAAGATATTATATAGTCGGGTAAATAAAAAGCAGTATTAATGGAAAAGGTTGTGTCAATATAAACAAAGTTTATTCATTTAAGTGAATAAACTTTACTTTTGAATATGCATATGATATTATTAATTTAGGTGAAAAAGATGATAAAAAGAGAAGAATATTTAAATTGGCTTATAAAATTAAAGGATAAGCAAATAATAAAAGTTATTACTGGTATACGTAGATGTGGAAAATCTACTTTGTTTACTATTTATAGAAATTATTTACTGGAAAATGGTATTCAAGAAGAGCAGATAATAGATATAAATTTTGAAAATAATGATAATAGACATTTACTTAATGAACAGAAACTTCATGATTTTATCATGAAATCATCTATACAAAACAAAAAAAATTATATATTTTTAGATGAAATCCAAAATGTTCCTAATTTTGAAAAATGTGTTAATAGTTTAAATTTAAATAAAAACCTAGATATATATATAACAGGCTCTAATTCTTATATGTTATCTGGAGAACTTGCAACCTATCTCACTGGTAGGTATATGCAAATTCATATGTTGCCTTTATCTTTTAAAGAATATATGAGTGTATCTAAAGAAAAAAATGAACAAAAAGCATATGTGAATTATACTTCAAACGGAGGGTTTCCTTATTTGATGTCTTTAGATAATGATAAAAAATTAATAACAAATTATCTTGATAGTGTATATAACGCTGTTTTAATGAAAGATATTATGGCTAGAAAACAAATAAATGATTTACTTATATTAGATAGTGTTATTAGATTTTTATTTGATAATATAGGATCACTGGTTTCTATCAATAAAATAAGTGATACTCTTAATTCCAATGGAAGAAAAAACTCTATAAATACAATAGAGAGTTATGTTAATGCATTATTAGAAAGTTATATTATATATAAAGTAAATCGTTATGATATAAAGGGTAAACAATATCTTAAAACATTAGAAAAATATTACCTATGTGATTTAGGTCTTAGAAATTATTTATTAGGGACAAAAGAAGGAACAGACTTAGGATACATCCTTGAAAATATTATATTTTTAGAACTGAAAAGAAAAGGTTATAAAATCTATGTCGGTAAAGCAGAGGATTCAGAAGTAGATTTTGTCCTAGAAGGAAATGAAGAAAGAAAATACATTCAAGTAGCATTATCTGTAAGAGATGAAAAAACATTAGAAAGAGAACTTGCTCCACTTAATGCAATAAAAGATCATCATCCTAAGTATTTAATAACTCTTGATTATGATACAAATAACCATAATGGTATAAAGCAAATAAGCGCACTAGACTTATTAATGGGAAGAGTAGATATATAATTTAGTGAATTATTATATTGTACTAGCTAACGTGTTTATTTATATCAGCTAGAGGGCTCGTCACTCCAGAAAAGCTGTGATTTCATTTCAATGAAGAAGTAATTATTTATTTAATAAGAGTCCTTATAAACAGGTGATTTGTATAGCAATATACTGTTGATTGTGAAAGCAAATATAAATTCAGAAAACACAGAATTATATTTGTGCTTTTTATATGAGAAAACACATAATATATTATTAAAAAAATTTTTCCTATTTAATCTGAAAGAATTTTATATTACAAAAAATTTAGTATCATCAGAAATAATATGTGAATAAGTCAGCAGAGCCAAAAGAAAGAACCTAATCATTATTGTTAGGTTCAATTATCTTAATATTACCAAATTGTTCTATATTGTTTGTTTTTCTATTATATATAAGAGCACCATCATCAAATATTGCATAAATATTTGATTTAGTTTTATTTGCATATTCTTTTAACTCGTTAAGATAATCTATATTATCTTGTGTGTGTACGTCAATAAAAAAATCATTATCTATTAAGCCAAAGCCATCATAAAATGCAAAGTATTCATAGTAATTATTTTTACTCGTAATAAAATATCTTTTTAATTGTAATTCTGTTCCAGCACTTTCACCAATAACTATCCCTTTATAATATTTAAAGTCATATATTAACTCAGTGTCATGCAACACTTTCTTAAAAAACATTTCAGGATTACCACCAGGAAATAATAAAATATCACTATTTTTAATAATTTCTTGTAATTCTTTTTTTGTATCTTTATATGGGCTGCATATTATTATGTTTTTTTTATTTATTCCTAATTTTTTTAATTCATTAAAATATTTACTATATCTTCTCCCATCAATTTGAAAATAGTTGTTTTCAAATTCTTCAGAAGTTATTTCGCTAGGAAAAGCCCAAGGGAAAATTGCTACTTTAGAATTAGGTTTAACAACTTTCTTCAATGGTTCAAGTACTAAATCCATTCCAAATTCTATTTTACTAAAAAGTACACTATACATTTTCTATCATCTCCAAATTCTATTTTACTATTATTATAATTTTTTTACTAGTTTTTTTGATTCAGGAATATTCGTTTGCATGTTTATTCCTTTATGTAAAATACTTTCAAAATATAAATCGATGGGCATTTTGCTTTCATCAAATTTTTTCCCGCAATCTTGAATAACCTTGTATAAATTGTTTCTTCTAGTAGTACTTATATTACTAAATAATCTATTGTACTATTAGACCATTCACAATTTTGTTTCGCCATTTCAGATTATACAAAATAAATAATTTTTTATAAATTTCGTCTGATGTCTTTTCATATGCTTCTAGTGGATTTAAGTTTTTTGACTGATTCATATAAGGATTAGCGATAAAGCAAATTTCATTACCAGATATAATTTTATTCAAATAATTCAATAAATACATTTGATATGTTTAATGATTACTTGCAAGTATAAAGATTTGTTCGTTATCAAATAGCCTAAAGTAATTAGTCCAAATGAAGTCGACATCTAAATTAAAAGTTTTATTTTTTACTGAAATTTGATGGCCAGTCTCTCTTTGTTTTGAAACAAGTAATTTGCTACTTTTAAAAGTTTTACTTAAGTGATTAGCATCATTTTTTAAAAAGTTGGCATTATTAATAAAGAATCATCAATATCTTTAGGTAATTCAAGTGTTAAAACTTCTTCTTTGAATGATTTACATATAGTATTACAATCCTTACAATAATATATATTATTTTTTTCATAATACAATTTATTAACACTAGGATTGATTCCTAGTTTTAACATATCAACCTTGCCACAATCACATCTAAAAACTTCTTCATATGATTTTTGAATAAGACCATCACTCACTAATTTTTCAACTAATAGTAATATTTCCTCGGTATGTTCGTTATCAATAAATAAATTCTTGTATTTTATTCCTTGACGATTTAAATCATTTAAAAATATTGATAATTCTTCAGTTTTATCTTTGTAGGTATTTAATAAATTAATAGCCATTGTATTATCGCATACTAGAATATCGCTTAAAACATTCATTAATGTTGGGGCAATATACATTCCAATATTAGTTTCTTTTTGAGGTTTTATTGGCATTGTCATTATTATTTTACTCATATGTTTTTCTCCTGCCTACTATGTATTCTTGTTAATACTTTATTTAAAGATTTATGTAACTCGTTAGTTACTTCATTTTGAACAGTTTTAAAGTCTTCATTATATAAATTATCATATATTTCACAAATATCACTATATTCTATTTTATCGTAGTTGGTGTTAGTATATCTATACTAACACCACTCCTTTCCAACGAGGAAACATAAATTATATTATAACCATACTTATTTCATTTTTCCATATTAAAACGGAATTCCAAATGAAATTCAGTGTTGGCTGTGAATTGTAACTACTGATTATAAACTTTGCGTCAGCAATTTGGTACAATAATTATGGGATATTGCTTTTTAAATTCTATAATGTAATTGAGTTCTAAATCAGAAGCTTTATTACTAGGTACTTTTCCGGAGTTACCGTGTGTTAATATTGAATCAATATCACTTTTTCTATTTCTTTATATAATCTAATTAATTGCCTTTTGGAATAATTTGTTTGATAAGTTATTTCTTTATATGTAATAATTTTTTCTCCATTTAATTTTTGCTTAAGAATTTCTAGAGCTAACTTTTTATTTTTATGCAAAATAATACACCTCCTTTCTGAGGTATATTATAAGGTGACAAAGTCGATAATGATAGTAGGTGACATTTTCGCTAATGTTTAACATAGTTACACGTTAGTGTAAAGAGTTTTAGGGGAAAATAGTTAAAATAAATTTAAATTTCTAGTTTTATTAGCCAAAACTAAGCTTATTTTTTATTCCCGTTTTTGGTAAGCAAAGCGATAAACTCATTACTATCCCAAAGTTATTTGGGAAAACATTATGATTAGAAGCAATTAATTTAGATAACTTCGCATTTGTTTAATACTGTACTGAGG
>JAQVNR010000073.1 GCA_028703035.1 Bacilli bacterium
CTCGTAGAATAGTCTAAGCTATAAGGTGAGTCAGAACAATCCACAGTGTCAGAATGTATTATAATAAAAGAAAGGATATAATACAAGCAGTTCTTTAATGAACTAATAGTATTATACAAGGTGAAAGAGGAAACAGGTATTGAAAATGTTAGACCAATTATAAATGATATTTATTTACTAGATACACTTCCTGTTTTAGGTCATATAAAAAGAGGCAAATATGTAGCGGCACATATTCATTTATCTGTTGCTTATTACTTGAAGCTGATGAGAATGAGTTGCTTGTAATAAAAGAAGATGAGAATAGTGGAGTTAAATGGATTTCTATTGATAAAGTTGTAGAATCATCTAGCGAATTATATATGAAACCAGTTTATCTAAAGGCAATTCAAAAATTAGAAGCTTTTGATAAATAAAAAATAATTTGTTTACTTTGAAGTGAATTCACATAAAAAACATGTTCTACTTTAAATAATTTACCTTCTTCAATTGCTTTTTAATTTGATATCTACTTCCAAAAATTGTTAACACTTCTTTATATAAAATATCTTCGGCTTTTGTTAAGTGCAAAGCCGAAAAGAAAAAAGACCATTAGGTCTTTTGAATTAAAGTATGCTTAATTTAATTTCGATCATCTCTTACAAATATTTGTGTCCAATATAAATTATCATTACTGTCTTTAGCAACTCCGACACCAATTTTATTAAAAGTTGAGTTTAATATATTTGCTCTATGACCTGCCGAGTTCATCCAATGTCTTATAACTTCTTCAGCAGTATTTTGTCCACTGGCAATATTTTCAGCTGCAGCGCTAAAATTAATGCCAAAAGTTCTCAGCATTTCAAATAGGGTTCCATACTCTGGTGAATTGTGTGAAAAATAATCATTTTTAATAAAATCTTGTGATTTAATTTTAGCTACATTTGTGATTTTGGTATCTGTTGTAAGCACTGGTAAACCAATACGTTTTCTTTTTTCATTAACTAATTGAAAAACTTTATTTTCTAATTCTTCAAAATCATTTAAATTGTTAGGCACGATCTGAATTGGTGTTTCCGAAGTACTACTGGGGATATTAATTATTTGACCAGGATAAATAATTGATGTGTTTTTAAGCTGTGGGTTAGCACTAGCTAAATTATTAAATGATATATTATGTTTCTGAGCAATGCTCCACATTGTATCACCAGGAAGAATAGTGTATGACGAAATATTATTTTGTCTAGGGATATTAATTATTTGACCAGGATAAATTAAATTTGGGTTCTTTATATTTGGATTTGCATTTATTAAATCGTCAATTGTAATATCATACTTTATCGCAATACCCCACATTGTATCACCTTTTATTACTTGATAAGCAATCATGTTTTTACCTTCTTTCTTTTTAATCTTTAATTAAATATATGAATTAAATAGTTTTAAAGACATAAATATTTAAAATAGTTATTATTTATATGGAGGAGGTGAAAAAGTTGTACGAAAAAATAAAATTACCATATCAATTTGATGAACTCTCTAGTTACATAAGTAAAGAAACTTTAGAAAATCATTATAATCTTCTGTATGAAGGATATGTAAATAATTTTAATAAAGTTTTGCAAGATTTAGAAAATGCTCGTTTAACTAATAACTACGATAATATCAAAGCATTAGAAAAAGATTTAGCGTTTCAAGGTGGCGGTGCTATTCTCCATACAATGTATTTTGAGAACTTGACTCCCCAAAAAACCAATATCTCTCAAAGTTTAAAAAGAAAAATTGAAGAAGATTTTGGTGGCATAAATGAGTTTAGAGAACAATTTATAAAAAGCACATCTAAGATAGAAGGCTCTGGCTGGGGAATTTTAGGATATAATAAATCTTTAAATAAATTAATTATTTTACAAGTAGAAAAACATTCTAATTTATCAATTTGGGATTTTATTCCTTTATTAGTAATTGATATTTGGGAACATGCTTACTATCTAGACTATCAAACCAAAAAAGAAGAATATTTAAATAAAACAATGGACATTATTAATTGGGATGTAGTTTCAAAAAGATTTAATGAAAGATAACCAAACGGTTTTTTTCAATTTCAAAACTATACAAATACTAATATTGATAGTATAATAAGCTCTAGAACGTGAGATTTATGTGTATTAAAAAAAGGAGAGTTTAATAAATGGATTATCAAAAATTAGCTAATTTAATGTTTCCTAACATTGATAAAAATATTGAGTATTACGAAAAAAAATATCCTAAAAGAGATTTACCAGATGGCGCAGTGGTATCAAGGTTTGCTCCCTCGCCTACCGGCTTTGTTCATATGGGAAGTTTAAGAACAGCTTTTATTGCTAAAAAAATTTCTACAGATACAAAAGGAGTTTTTTATTTAAGAATTGATGATACTGACGAAAAAAGAAGTGTAAAAAATGGAATTCAAGGTATAATCGAAGATTTTAAGAACTTTAATTTTGAAATTGACGAAGGTAGAATAAGTGAAACTGAAGAAAAAGGAAACTACGGACCATATTTACAAAGTAAGCGAAAAGAAATTTATCAAACATTTGCAAAATATTTAGTGGAAAATAATCTTGCTTATCCGTGTTTTGCAACTGAAGATGATTTAGTTGAAATAAGAAAAAATCAAGAAGCAAAGAAAGAAAGACTTGGTTACTATGGCAGATATGCTAAAAGTCGCAATTTATCTTTTTCTGAGATTGAGAAAAAAATACAAAATAATGAAAAATTTGTTCTTAGATTAAAATCACCAGGGGACTTTAATAAGAAAATAGTTTGTCCAGATTTAGTTAAAGGAAAAATAGAATTTCCGGAAAACGATTTAGATATTGTATTATTAAAATCCGATGGTGTTCCAACCTATCATTTTGCTCATCTAGTTGACGACTATTTAATGAGGACCACCCATATATTAAGAGGAGATGAGTGGCTTAGTTCTTTGCCTATTCATATCCAACTCTTTCAAATATTTGAATTTCCAATTCCTAAATATTGTCATGTTGCACCGGTGAATAAAAAAGATGGTGAATCAATTAGAAAGCTATCTAAAAGAAAAGATCCCGAAGCAGCCTTAAGTTTTTATCATGAAAAAGGAATACCTGTTCATGCCGTATATTTATATTTAATGACAACTGCAAATTCAAACTTTGAAGGCTGGCTTGCTCAAAACAAAAATTTAGGATTAGAAGATTTTAAATTTGATTTTAAGAAAATGTCAGCAAGTGGTTCATTATTTGATTTAGACAAGTTATTAAATATTTCAAAAAATTATATATCTAAATTATCAGCTTCTGAAGTTTATCATAATGTATTAAATTGGTCTGATGCTTATGATAAAGAATTTAATGAGTTATTAAAAAAATACCCTGATTATAGTATTAAAATTTTTAATATTGAAAGAAAGCAAAAGAAACCTCGAAAAGATTTTTCGGCTTGGTCAGAAGTAAAAGATAATATGTTCTATATGTATGATGAACTATTTAATTATAAAAAAATAGATTTTGGTTTAGTTAATAAAGCAGAAAAATACAAAGACATTATTAACTTATACATTCAAAATTACTTTAATATAAACGATGATAAAGATACTTGGTTTAGAAAAATAAAAGAATTAGCAATTGAAGTTGGATATGCTCAAGAAATGAATTTATATAAAGAAAATCCAGAAAAGTATTTAGGAAATATTGCGGATATCAGTAATATATTAAGAGTTTCGTTAACTTCAAAAACAACTACTCCAGATTTATATGAAATAATGAAATTATTAGGAAAAGAAAGAATTCAAGAAAGATTTACAAAAATTTGTGGATAAATTACAAGTTATTAACATAAAAACTATAAAAAGGAGCACTTACATCAAAAATCATTTGACTTTTAAGCGCCTTTTTCATATAATTTAATCTGGTACATTTATTTATCTAATTTTTTAGATGATGTGGGAGTCATTTAATTAAAAGATAATGAGAGGAAAATTATGAAAACATTTATGCAAGCAAAAGAAACCGTTGATCGTTCATGGTTTGTTATTGATGCTGAAGGTATGCCTCTTGGTAGAGTTGCAACTAAAGTTGCACATATCTTAAGAGGTAAACACAAAGCAACATTTACACCACATATTGACTGCGGAGATTATGTTATCATTGTTAATGCTGAAAAAGTTGTATTAACTGGTAATAAATTAAAGAATAAAATGTATTACAATCACTCTGGATATCCAGGTGGATTAAGAGAGCGTAATGCAGAAACTATGTTAGAAAGTTATCCAGTAGAAATGGTAGAAAGAGCTGTCAAAGGCATGCTACCAAAAAATCGTTTGGGCAGAGCTATGTATACAAAATTATTTGTATACACTGGTAGTGAGCACAAACATGAAGCTCAAAAACCTACTGTTATAACACTTTAATAGGAGATAAAGATGAAAAAAGAAATAACTGCTACAGGCAGAAGAAAGCGTTCTATTGCTAAAGTAAGTATGGTTCATGGCAAAGGAAATATTACAGTAAATGGCCGTGATGTCAATGAATATATGCCATTTGCAACCTTAGTAATGGATTTAAAACAACCTTTAGTTTTAACTAATAATGAAAAAACATTTGATATTAATATTAATGTATTTGGTGGTGGGTTTAAAGGACAAGCTGGCGCTATTAGATTAGGTATAACAAGATGTTTACTGAAATATGATGAACCACTTGATCAAACAAGAGAAGATTCATATCGTAAGATATTAAAAACAGCTGGTATGATAACTCGCGATCCAAGAATTAAAGAACGTAAAAAATATGGTCTTAAAAAAGCTCGTAGAGCTCCACAATTTAGTAAGAGATAGGAAGTTTTTTTACAAAAGTGCGAGAAATCGTGCTTTTTTTGTTTAAAAGTTTAAAGTAAATTTAACATATCTTAAATAAGAAGCAGAAACGGTAACAACTTTTATAGAAGTACTTTTGGTCACTCCTCAGTGCTGCCATATCCATTCAAGTGATCAATATATTATAAATCCTTCTGATTTTATTTACAATAATTAATATGGGACATTTTCACTTAAAAATCATAGTGGCTCAATTGCCAAAGTAAATTGACCATTTGATGCAAACTCAGTAATCATAAGGTATGTGCTAGATTAAGTTGACCAAAACACAGCTAATAAAGCTGTGTTTTTATAACGAGATATGGTTAATTTA
>JAQVNR010000074.1 GCA_028703035.1 Bacilli bacterium
AGTGTTGAAAAAAATGGCTTCTTCATATACAATATATAGTGCTAAGCCTTTGCAGGTGTAGTTTAATGGTAAAACGTCTGCTTGCCATGCAGATAATGGGGGTTCGATTCCCCTCGCTTGCTCCATATTGAATGAATAGGTTTGATACAATGTCAGACCTTTTTTATTTGTTGGCAGAAAGGGGAAAATCTCCTATTCGCCAGTTTTTAAGGGATTAGTAGTAATCTGAATTTAGTCTATTTGCTGGTCTCTTTTTACTTTTTATATCAACAATTTAACGATTTGACTACAATTTAACGATATGCTAACAATTTAACGATTTGCTAACAATTTAACGATTAAAAAAAGTATAAAAATATTATTCTATATAATATGGACTAATTGATAGAAAAGTGCTATACTAATTACAAGTCGTTTACAATGAAAAGGTGATAAATATGAACTATAAAAGATTAGTTAAAGATTTAAGAGATACGCTAATAATTACACAAGAAGAATTGGCTGTTCTTTTAGGTGTCTCCTATGCTTCTATTAATAGATGGGAAACTGGAAAGCACGAGCCTACAACTAAAATCAAACGCAAGATCGTTGAACTTTGTAAACAAAATAATATAAATATGGAGGATAACCAATATGATTACATTAATCGATAAGTTAAACAATAAAATAAAAGAAGATGATTATTTCTTAGATGAAAATAGAGAAATCATTAAAGAAAAAGTAAAAACTGCCTCTTTAAACTTAGATGATCATTTAATGTCGATCTTATTAGGAGATGAAGATTTCAAATCGGCTTTTTTTATTGAGAAAAATGGTGTTTTGGTTTTCGATAAAGTTAAATTTTCGTGGATTATCAGCAATAATAATTTTTTACCAGATAGTTATACTTCATACAAAAACAAAATAGGTTTGATAGATTTTAACGGAGATTTCATCAAGAGTAAAGACGATGTTGTCTTATCGTTTCCGTATAAAGATTGTATGTTGGAGTTTGATTCTACAAAAGAAAATGAAGATAGAGATGAAGTTTTTTTAAATGAAATTTTATCAAAGGATTATATAGATACTCTACTTTCGCCAAAAGCATTTGAAAAACCAGTACTGCATGAAAAAAAAGGAAATAAATCGGTTGATAACTATAATGGTGAAAATCTAGTTATAAAAGGTAATAATCTCATCAGTCTTTATTCTTTACTACCTAGATTTGAAGGTAGAATTAAGTGTATGTACTGGGATATTTTATACAATACAAATAGTGATAAAGTACCATATAACGATAAATTTAAACACTCTTCATGGTTAACTATGATGAAAAATAGATTAGAAGTAGCTAAGAGACTTCTAAAAATAGATGGAACAATATGTATTCAATGTGATGACAATGAAATGGCATATCTTAAAGTTTTGTGCGATGAGATTTTTGATCGTGACAATCATGTGAATACAATTTGTGTCAAAATGAGTGAATTAAAAGGTTTTAAAATGGGGAATTTAAATAATAAGTTTCCTAAGCTAAAAGAATATATTTTAATATATGCAAAAGAGAAATCACAAGTTCAATTAAAAATTGAAACAGTTGAAAAAGATAATCTTGAGTCCTATATTAAATATTACAATAAAAGAATAAAAAATATAAATGATCCTTGTGAACAATGGGAAATAGAATCAGTTGATAGAAACTACGATAAAATAGCTCACGCTGAGGAGATGATATATATTGTGACTCGAGATTCGAAGATTGATGAAGATCTCCCTATAAATCAGTTTATAGAAAAAGTTGATTCTAATGGAAAAAAATCTTATATAATTTATGATGGCAGAAAAATTAACACTGTTCTTTTCTTAAGCGATTATATTAAAGAACCAGTGGGTGACATTTGGATGGACATAAGCACTATAAATATTAATAAGGAATCTTCTGTACAACTACCAAATGGTAAAAAACCAGAGTCATTATTAAGGAGAATTATTTACTCACTTACAAATGAAGGTGATTATGTTCTTGATGCCTATTTTGGAACAGGTACAACAGGAGCAGTTGCAATGAAAATGAATAGAAAGTTCATAGGCTTAGAACAACTCGATACACATTATGAAAAATCTATTAAACGCTTGGAAGAAGTTATAAATGGTGATAAATCAGGTATTTCTGAAGAAGTTGGTTGGAATGGTGGAGGCAGTTTCATTTCATGTGAGCTAACAAAGTATAATCAAAATATTATAAATGAAATAATTAACTCCACAAGTGAAAATATAATGGATTTATATAATAAAATCATTAATTCGCCATTCTTGTTAAACTATAGAGTAAATTTGGTTAACATGAAGGAATTTAAAAATATTGAAGAATTTAAACTTTTAGCTTTAAAAGAAAAACAGAAGGTATTAATTGACATTTTGGATAAAAATATACTGTATGTAAATTTATCTGAAATTGATGATGAAAGTAAGGAAGTAACTGAAGTGGACAAAAACTTCACTAGATCCTTTTATGGTGAATAGTTATGACATTTCTATACGAAAAAATACGAACACTAAAAGAGGCAGGAATTACAGCAGTAATACCACAATTTTTACTTGATAATTTATCTAGTAATATAAAACTTCGTGATTACCAAAAAGAAGCGATTCATGATACTATTTTGTATCTTAATAGTAATCTATCTAAAAACAAACAAACACATATTTTATATCATATGGCTACTGGTTCTGGAAAAACTGTAATCATGGCTATGAACATTTTGTATTACTATAATTTAGGATATAGAAACTTCTTATTTTTTACTAATCAAACTAATATTGTTTCTAAAACCCGAATAAATTTCCTTGAAAAATCATCATCGAAATATTTATTTAACGAAACTATAAACATTAACGGTGAAAATGTTAAAATAAAAGAAGTAAAAAATTTTGGTGAATCAGATAAATTTGCTATTAATATTTGCTTTAATACAGTTCAAGGAATACATAGTTCACTTAGTTTAATTAGAGAAGATTCACTAACTTTAGAGGATTTTGAAAACGATAAAATTGTACTTATAGCTGATGAAGCACATCATCTCAATTCCACCACTTCAAAAGATAAACTAGAGAATGAAGAGAATGCAACTTGGGAAGATACAGTAAATAGAATTTTATTAGCCAATAGAGATAATGTTTTATTGGAATTTACAGCAACATGTGATGTCCAAGATATAAATGTTAAAAGTAAATATCTTGACAAGATCATCTATAATTTTGATCTAAAAGAGTTCAGAAAAGCGGGCTATACAAAAGAATTTATGAATTTACAAAGTAGCACGACAAAATGGGGTAGAACTTTACAAGCATTAATTTTAAGTGAATATAGAAAACTTATTTTTGAAAATCATAATATCTCCATAAAACCTGTTGTGTTATTAAAGTCCAAAACGATTAGTGAGTCTAAAAAATTTTATAACGAGTTCCATGATAAACTTAGAAATTTATCTCCAGCTGATATTGAAAATATAAGATTAAATAATTCAAGTAACGAAATATTTGCTAATGCATTTAAATTCTTTGATGAAATAAAATTAACGAATGATGAATTAGTTGATTTAATAAAAATTGATTTCTCTGAATCGAAGTGTGTTAATATGAATGAGTTAAATCCAGAAAACGAAAAAATCGTTAATAATTTGGATGAAAAGGATAACCAACATCGCCTTATTTTTATAGTAGATAAATTGACTGAAGGCTGGGATGTATTGTCTTTATTTGATATTGTTAGATTATATGAAACTCGTCAAGGTGGTCCAAAGGGAACTGTATCCAAATATACAATAAGCGAAGCTCAATTAATTGGTCGAGGAGCAAGATATTGCCCATTCCAATTTACAACAGAACAGTCAAGAGACAAAAGAAAGTATTCTGATTATTCAAATCCATTATCGATTTGTGAAACTTTATTATATCACTGTATGGATGACTCAAGATATATAGATGAAATTAAGCGAGCACTAAAACAAACAGGTTTACTACCCATAAACGAAACAAAACAAGTAGTTTATAAATTGAAAAATGATTTTAAATCAACCAAAATATATCAAGAAGGTTTTGTCTTCTTAAATAATAGAGTTGAAGTTGGAAGAAGTTCAATTACCTCTTTGCCTGAAAAAATACGCACTATGGGAAAAACATATAAATGTAAGTCTAATGCATCTTCATTATCTGGGTTATTTGAGGAAGATAAAAACTTATCCAGATTAAATTACACTGATTTGACTCCGATTAAATTTAGAGACATTCAATATAATATTATTTATAAAGCTTATAGATGCTTTGAATTAACGTTATCTTTTAATAAATTAAAAGAAAAATTTCCGCATCTAAAGAGCGTTGTTGAGTTTTTGACAAGTGAAGAATACCTGGGTAACTTTCCGATAACCTTCGTGGTTTTAGAAGGAACTACTCCAAGTATTGAAGATCAATTAATGGCATGCAAAGAAGTTTTACAAATTGTATCCGATTATGTTCAAACAATTGAAATTTCCTTTAGAGGTACTTACGAGTTTTACGGTAAACCAATTAGAGAAGTATTCACTGATCGAATTAGAAATATCACTATACAATCAGATGATGATTCATGGGGAGCTGGTATTTCACAAAATGATAGTCTAGTAAACAGCACTTATCGTATGGACTTATCAGATAAAAACTGGTATGCCTATAATGATAATTTTGGAACTAGTGAAGAGAAAAAGTTTGTTAAGTACTTCAGCACAATTGCAGAGGATTTAAAAAGTAAATTTCATTCTGTCTTTTTAATAAGAAATGAAATTCAAGTAGCTATATATTCTTTTGATGATGGTTCTAAATTTGAACCAGACTATGTTTTAATCCTTAACAAGGAATTAGAAAATAAAACGGAAAAAGGTAAAAATAATATCTACATTTGTATGTTTATTGAACCAAAGGGTGAACACTTATTAGATAAAGATAAATGGAAAAATACACTTTTACTAGATTTAGTTAATAAAGGTATTCCAGTTGTAAAGTTCGTCGATGACAACGAATATCGTATATGGGGATCACCATTATATAATGAAAATTTAACAAAAGGTGAATTTATTACTTACTTCACAGATTTATTAAA
>JAQVNR010000017.1 GCA_028703035.1 Bacilli bacterium
CTAATAACAATTTGTTATTTTCAAAGAACAGCCTATTTTAATGTCTTCGTTGACATATTTAATTCAAAAAAACTTATATTATTTGAACTCTTTTTGCATGAAATAATTTCAGAGGTTATTTTTCAACTTTCACCTCGTACAATTATTAATATAGTAATTATCCATATCAATAAATGTATATGAAGAAAGATTTGCTTTAGTATAAGTGGTAAACTGCACTCCTCCACTTGTTGATTCAGCACATTGTAAATAATCATCTTTTGGCTCAATTACCATTATAACGTGGTCTGATTTAACAAGTAAATCTCCAGGTGATAGTTCTTCGTAATTTATGTTAGTACCATAGTTTGTATAGCCTGATGCAACAGTTCCGCCTCTAACACCAGCTGTATTCATTGCCCAGGCAATAAACCCACTACAATCAAGTCCACCATAGAGGTTAACATTACCTCTTGGAGTTGGAATGCTAGGTCCAACATTTGTCCCCCATTTTAAATCTACTCCGTTATTATTATTATTGTGTCCACCACCATAATAATAATCAAGATGATAACCTTGGATATGGAGTCCATAAATAAGGCCAATTGCAGCACCTACTACACCACCACTTGTACATTCTCCACCAGCTTGAATTTGAGCATAAATATAACTATTTAAAATATTTACTCCTGATGCACCAATTGCATCAGTTATCGAAAAATCCTTTATAACCTTTGATTCATCTACGGTTGGATATTCTTCTGAAAAAGTTATACTATTTTTACTTCTGATATTTTTAAGAACTGTTTCATGAATTTTGCTAGAAGTTGCTGAAGAATAGTGAACTCCATCAGTCGTTTCGAGATTATTCTTTACTTCACTGTCTAACTCAATAAATTCATTTTGGAAGGCAGTTTTTAATTTTTGATTAAAGATATCTATTTCATTATTATTCACAGTGAATCCATTTTCTAAAGCTAATGCCTCATCAATTGGACCTATTTCCAAAAAATAAAATTTAACATTTTTATAACTATTTTTTAAATGGGAATATTTAGCAATATAATTATCTATATTGGTTAAATCGTTTATTCCTAAAGCTATTACAACATATTTTTGGGTATCAGATGATATATAAGCTGAAAGTTCTGGTAAAGCAGTTTCATCAAACCAATAATATCCTTTTGCGGTTTCCGCAATGTAAGTAATATTTACATTATTTAAAGCCTCATTCATCCCGACAATTCGCTCATCTCCAACATATATCAACTTGTTTTCTATTTGTTCATCAGTTAAAAATAAACTGCTTGAGCTTGATGCATGAGCTACTCCATCGCCAGATGTTAAAGATATCGTTACATTTGGAACTGTTGTGATTATTATTATTAAAATAAGGGCAATGGGAATCATTCCTATCATTATCATTTTTTTTTGAGAATTATCGCCAGCTTTTAAACCTGGTGAGCTTTCTCCAGATTGGCTATCAAGTGAAGTCAAACTAGGTTTTGGGCTTGATCCTGGACTAGATCCAGCAGCAGAAGTCACTCCACCTTTTCCCCCACTCATGGCTTTATCTACTTGGTCTATAGCTCCGGCATCATCAGCAGTATTTAATGCTTCTTGAATTTTGCCTCCCATTGGCATTTTTTTAGTTGCGGCGGTTAGTGCTTCGCCACCAGCTTCTAAGATTGCCCCACCAGCTCTGGTTTTTGATGCTATCTCAACAGCTTCTCCACCTTTACCACCAGTAAAATAATTAGCTGCCGCTTTAGCACCAGTTTTAACGATTTTTGTATTTGTTTGGTTGCTTCGTGCATCAAGTGCTGCTTGCTGCTGAGCTTCTATTTCTTCAGGTGTTAGTTCTTCATCCATTACGGCACCTCTTTTCTTTTTTTATTTTTAATATTAAATTAAGCAAATTTAACTTTATATTGCATAATGCTATATTCTTCAAATATAAAAACATTACCACTAGCATCTACAATATAAAATTCTTTATATTCTCCTTTAAGAGATACACTTAGTTCTTTTACTTCACTTTTAAGAAAAATATCACTCTTTAAATCATCAAAATATTCATTAAATTTTTTTATACTACCAAATCTTTCTACTTGATATTCTTCATCTAATAATAAATATGCTTTTTCCGAATCAAGATAAATTAACTTGACATATTCAGCTAAATATTTTCTCGCTATTTGAGTTTCATCCATATTTATTGGAACTACTTCATTTATTTTATAATCTTTTAAATATAGTGAATCTGTTGATAAATCTCTATTAAAAGTGACTGTTTTATTTTCAATTAAATAAGCAATTAGTAAGCCGGTAATTAAAATTGATAAACAAATTAATAAAGTTTTTTTATTTTCTTTAATAAATTCCATTATTCCTCCATAAAAATCTTTCCATCATAAGGAGTTACATCAAAAATATTCTTTTCTTCATCCATTTGGATAATTAAATAATAATCACTAGGTCTTTGATATTCATCCATTATTTCTAGAGATAAATCTCCTTTTATATAATATCTAATTATATCACTAGTAAGATATTCCTGATACATCATGCGAGCTTCAAATGTGTAATTACCTGGTTTAAGTAAAGTTAATTTATCTAAAATGTTATCTTTGGTAATATTATTTACCGAAATATATGATTCGCTTAATAAAAGAAACAATTTTTCTTTATCTTCTTTTTGAAGATAATTAATATATTTATTTCCAGCATTACTAACTGTAAAAAAACGGCTATAATCTTTTACTAATACAATCTTATCATTATTCTTACCAGTTATATCTTGATTACGATAATCATGAAGCATTAAACCTATTATAACAATTAGAATAAGTACTATAATTAAGACAATATTTTTTTTATTAAATTCAAAATTCATTTTATCCTCCTTTACTGACAATTATTTTTAACGTAATTAGTCATTTCATCAATATATTTGGATGTTCTTGCTTTGCAGGTTGTCTCTTTTTCATAAGGTCTTTCAAAATCGTGACAGAAGTTATAAGATAGTGTATCAGCTGAAGAACTTCCTGCTAATAATGAGTTATATAATGTGTAATAGCCATTTTCAAGTTCATATTTTAAGAAACTAACCTGACTATCTATGCTTGAATAATTATTTGGGAACATATTAATTAATTCGGCTTTACGAGTTTTATGCCACTGAAATAATCCAAAGCTTGTATAAGTCCCATTCATTAAATCTCCATCATTTCCTGGATTAAAGTTACTTTCTGCTTTAGCATTAACCATTAAAGCTATTGCGCCATTAGTACTATAACCGCTTCCAAGTAAGGTTTTACATAATGTTTGTTGGTTAGAGTCTCCTTCTACCAAATTTGTCGAAAAAGATGTAGCGCGAGGCTTTTCAGCAGATATATATGTTAAGGGGTCAACTGATGATGATGATGAATTACCACCAATTCTAATTTCAAAGTGGAGGTGAGGTCCAGTAGATCTTCCACTACTTCCCATCTTAGCAATTAACTCTCCTTGATTAACACTTTCTCCAACTGCAACAGTTATTGTATCTTCGTGAAGATGAGCATATAATGTATAATTACCATCACCATGAGAAATAATAATGTAATTTCCATAGTTGCCTCCACACGAATGTTCTCCTCCTGATGTGCAGTTATTAACTACAGTTTCAACTATTCCCGCCCTAGCGGCAACTATATGTGTCCCAGTAGGACCAGTTATATCAACACCAGAATGATAGCTATTTGGCTCACCAGTTGTAGGATGAGTGCGCGGTCCATAAAAACTAGATATCTCTATGCTTGTTGGATCACCAAATGCATATTCTTTGCCAGAGCCATCGGTTGTTAGCTCACTTCCGCCAATTGGCCACCAATATAGGGAATTATTAACACTTTGAAGATTTACATTACTAGTAATGATTCCCTGGGTTTCTAAAATACTTTTTATTTCTTTAACCATTTTTTTTCTAATTAAAATAAGATCTTCTTTATATTCTTCTTTTAATTCTTCTTTAGCATTATCATGAAATTCTTTCATACTTTTATATTTAGTTTCTTCTAAAATATAAGCAAAATAATTTCTTAAATGGGCTTTTCTATCAAAGTAATTACTAGTTTCTAAGAATTTCCAGTATTTATCCAAAGTAGCTGGTGGACCTTGTTTTTTATTTTGCATTTCATATTCTGTTCCATTAGGATATTGCAAACCTAATGCTTTGCAGTGATCCCTAGCTTCATTTTTTAAACCAAAAAAAGTATTTACTCCTGATTTTTCAGCAAGATTTTCAGCAAGATTTTCAGCCATATATTCCCAAAAGCCAACATATTTACGATCAGCTGTGCTTGCACAAACTGTCGTTCCCTTTATTAAGGTAGGAAACCCGCCGATGGGACAAGTTTGACTAACAGTTCCATCTTCATTTTGAACTTCAATCACATTCCCGTATAAACCGTAACAGTTTGACATAAAGGCAAACATATTTTTTAATAAGACTTCTAAAGTTTCTGTCTCATTTTCAAAATAATCATAATCAGGTTTAGCTTCAACATCATAATTATCTAGGTCTAATTCCTCATCATAATTATAAGCATTTTCATTTTCATCAATGACTTTTTTATAAAAACTGCTATTGTCAGTAAATAAATCAGGAGTAAGTCCATAAAATATAGTTGCAATTATTATATTATCATCAATAAAATAGCCGTTTTTTTGATATTCTGCTAAGAGCTTATAGAGACGAGTATAAAACTTTTCTTGTTTAGATAAAATTATTTCTACACATTTTTCTTCTTCAGCTTCAGTTTCAGCAAATGAGCAAGTACCTGTCCAGTAATTTTTATTTTCTTCCGCAAATTTATCAAAATCAAAATCAGCATAATTAAAATACGCAGCAGTAGTGCTTTTATTAAAGATTAAAAAAGTTATTAAAAAGAAAAGGATAAGTGTCACCTTTTTATTGAATAACTTTTTTATATTTTTAAATTTAATCACTCTTAAATCACCGCCTAATTTATAAGCCTCCGCCTGACCCAAATGAGTCGAGCTCATTTTGAGTTAAGACTACATTAATTCTCATTCTTCTTGTACCACAGACAAATAAGGCTTCTCCTTGACTGTAGCTTTTAATACTTTCCTTTTCATTATCATTTAAATCAATTAATTTAGATAAATCTTCAGCTGCTTGTTTTTTAAGTCCCATAACTAAATAATAAGCAGCATTATCAAAGATTGCTTTACCATGAGTAATTATATTAGCCGCAGCAAAGTCAGTCGGTTGCTGAGTAATAATAATTGTTCCAGTATTATATTTACGACTTCTTCTTTGAATTTGGGCTAAAAATTCAGCCCCTAACTCATTTCTACTAGATAGTAGAACGTGAGCCTCATCTACTGACATTACTGTGTTAATTGATGAATCTAAACATAAACTCCAGGCATATTTTAAAATATTAAAAAATAATGCATTACGAATATTTTCATCACTATTCATCAGCTCTTTAATATTAAAGACAACAAAATTACTTTTAGTTTCAATTGAAGTATGACCATTAAAATAATATTTAAGTTCATTAACAAATGGTCTTATTTTAAGTTCTAATCTTTCCATAACATCTTTTTCTCTTGTTGCCTCTGGCATTGATAAAAGTCTTCCTCTGATTGTTGCATATACATCATCAAAGATTGGAAAATCTTTGGAAGTAAAACCACTAAAGTCGGTTTCAAAATGAATATTAAATCTTTTATAAGTATCAAGTACTACTTCACTAAACATTGCTAGGACATCTTCTTCAATTGATGGATAGTAATATTTCATAAATGCTTTTAAGCTTTGGAGTGTTCTAGTTAAAACTGTATAACCAAGTCCATCTTTAAGTTCTTCTTCATCAACATCGATTATTACTTCAAGGGGGTTAACTATTCCAAACTTACCACCTTTACCTAAATCAATAAAATCCCCCCCGAAATTATGAACCATTTCTGATAATTCACCCTCAGGATCAATCGCTATTACTTTAGTACCATTTCTAAAATGAGTCCGAAGAAGTAGCTTAGCAGCTGTACTTTTACCTGATCCAGATGTTCCTAACATAATCATATTAGCATTATTTCGATTATGTTCTTTTTTTATTTGATATAAAAATTGATTAAATAGTACCACTCCACCTGAGAAGTCTACTCCAAGAAGGGTTGCTAGACCCGGATCTTTAATACTATCAAAGACAAATGGATACATAGCTGCTATAGTCGGACTTGGAATTGGTGTTCCAATTCTTTTCTCGATATCTTGTTTAGGGAAAATTGGCAGGATTGATTTTAAAACTTTTTCTTGTTCAAACATCATCGGAATTGCTCTCATTCCCATTGCATCTAAATAGTTTCTAATTTGCATTTTTTTAGATTCTAGCTCTTCTTTTGAGTCAGCTGTCAACATTAAATGCATTTGAAAATCAAATATTTTAGATTGAGTAGATGCCAGCATTTTAACAAATGATTCAAGTGATTCATAATCCTGACGAATTCTTTCTTGAATCGTTCTTTCTTTTTCATTTTGAAATCTTTGTTTTAGATCAGCAATTTCTTTATTAATCATTCTACTCATCGTTGAAAAATCTATTGGAATATGTTTTACAACAACTTTTATACCTGGTAAATTAGTAATATTAGCAAGAAAGCCTGGTTGAATTAATTTAGGATAACTAATAACGGTTAAAATAGTAACATATTTATCACTTATCATAAAGTCATTAATTCCAAAGTTCATTCCTTTAGGCGCTATTTCACTTTTAAATGTATTAGACATTTGACATCACCGTCCCATATTCATTTTTAACCCCACCATTTAAGAAATTTTGTAATAGAAATTTCAAGTCTTCATCACTTACTTGTCTTGATATTAGCCCAACCCCAGCAAGTGTACTAATCATTGTATGAACTCTCTTTTGCAAGACTTCTGTTTTTTTATTTCTAAAAAGAATAAAATATTCTGTATCAACAGCATTAACTTGAGTATTACTAAAAAGTTCTGCTTTAGCAATATCTTCAGATATAATTTTACGTGATGCTTGATTAGTTGCATCATTGTATTGTAGTTGTAATTGAGATAAATACAGATTTATATCAACTGGGCGATCTGCTACTATCAACCAAAATTCATGATCGATTATATTATAAAAATTACGTAAATTAAATATAATATTATTCTGAGTTTGATAATCCAAAATAAATATATTTTTAGGCTCTATCTTAATTCCAGTTACATAATAATCACCTTCTAGTAAAATCATCCCATTTTGGATAGATTTTACCGGAAGCCAGTCTTCTGAATATTTAGAATTACTTAACTTCTTCAACATAGCTAGCACACCATCCTTTCCAATAATAGGTTCTTCTTTTAGTAAAATACTGATAAAGATTGCCAATAAATGTTCTAATATTATGTTGGTTAGGTATTGGTATTACTAAAAATGTTGCAATTAAAGCAGGTAGTAAAATCATAATCGAAGTTGATAAGCTGTTTGTTCTAATTGCCATTAAAAATATAAAACTTAAACCTATACCCGTACAAAATATTATTAAATCAACTTCATTAAAGAAACCTAATATTAGCATTGATTTTTTTGAATTGGCTGGTATTAAATATTCGTTATTTCCCATTTTTTCCTCCTTTTTATTTATCCTTAGCGGCCTGTGCTCTTGCAGTTTCAAATTTTCCTTTTGCAGAAGATAATGTGTTCCGCATTTTAGATTCCATAATTTCCACTGTTAAATCGACATTTTCCACTTTTAATAATTCTGCTTGTAAAGTATCAAGGTCACCATCTTTTATTTCATTATAAGCTACTCCTAATTTATCGCGTCTTTTTTGTCCAGCTTCATTATAATCTTTAACGATTTGATCAATTTCTTTTCCTAATAAATGTTTGTTTTCTTTTAGACGATCAATCGTAGATTCAATTTGTGAGTTAATAGTTTCATGTTTTGTATGGGTTTTATCTAAAAAAACATCTTTTAATTCTTTAGTTTTTAATTCCTTAATAGCTTTTTGTTTTTCATTTCTAACATACTCAGCAAATTGAAATTGTCCATTATTTGATTCAACTCCATCTTTAGTGATATATCTTCCATCCTCATACATTATATTGCCTTCTTCATCAAACACAAAACCATTTTTCCTAAATTCTGGATTACTATTAAGGACCGCTTCATATTCTTCGATAAAATCTTTCGTTTCCCCAGAAATTTTAGTATATAGAGAATCTCTTGAACTTTCTGCTCTAGCAACAGCAGTTCCTTTTGATAATTCTTCACTAAATCCACCACGTAATTTTTCAACATCACTAACTCCTTTTAAACTTTGATCAAAAAGAGCTGTTCCTTTACCTTTATAATCGTCTTTGATATCAGTGATTTTTTCGCCAAAATAACTTTTAATGCCTTCTCTTTTATATTTATCTTTTTCATCTAACATACTTTGGCGAGTTCTCATTCCTTCAGATGCTGCCATTCTACCAGCACCGCGAATCTTTGTTGGATCTTTAATATCTCCGCCAAGTTTCCATCCCTCACGTGCACCCAATAAAGCTCCGCCAACTTTTCCTTGAACGGCGCCTCTAACTCCCCCACTAATACTGGTTGCACCACGCATTGCATATTCATTTTCACCAAGTCTTTTCTTAATGCTAATATCAAGATCTAAATTAAATAATTCTTTAATTAGTTTTGGTCCATCTTTTGCAAACTGTAAGATTCCTAAAATTACGATAACATTTGCTAAACTTTTAATAAAAAATCCTCCATTTGATGCCCACATATTAGAAAATACTTCTGGTACTAAAGTAATGGCAAGCATCGAAAAATATATGATAAATAATTTTATAAATATATCTAGATATGTATCTTTTAAGGATTTAAACCATTTTGATTCAAAAATCGAATTTTTTTCAGCAATGTTTGCCGCAATTGGAACTGGCGCTATAACTTGTAAGAACCCAAGTTTTGCCACCCGTACTCCAATATCTAAACAGAATGCCAAAATCATTCTAATTGCTAGTATAGCAGCAACCGAACTTAATATTGGAATATATTTCATACTTCGATCATGGTTCCGAAATGATTCCCAAGGATTTAGTTGAAGTAAGCCTCCAAGTTTAGGATTTATAAACAATGCTCCTGCTGAATTTTCATCTCTGCAATCTTCATATTCTTTTACATAGGTTTTACAAACATCAATATCTTGTCCTTCATTAAGACACGCAGTATAAGTGTATTCTTCACCATCAGACATAGGATGATAAAAGGTAGTTGCTAAAGTTAGAGCCATATTAGTCCCCGCCATTTTAATATCTTCTCCGACATTTGTAGTAGTTGAACCTCCTAAGACAATATTCCCAATTACATTTGAAGTTATAACGTTATATTGAAATATTTGCATATATTTATATATTGTTGGTAAAAGTACTATTAATATTATTGAGGTTATTACTTTAGTAACTAATTTCTTCGCACCGTTTTCTCCAGTTAATTTATCAGGATTAATAATAAGCAAAATAATTTCATAGGCCATAATAAATAGCATGACAATTCCTAAAACCGTAAAAACGCGATCAATAATTAATCTTAATGTACTTTCTCCAAATAAGTTAACTTGACTTATTGCGATAAATACCTGATAAGCCCATGAAATAAAAGAATATAAAATCCAGTCAATGAAAACACCAATACTGTTAAGACTATTTAATAACCAATCTCCAAGTAGACCACTTGTTGTAAATAATTTTATCATAAACCCAGCTCCTAACTAATACATGTTGTATATTTTTGATCAATAAAACTTAATAATATATTTAAAAGAATTGGTAAAAAGAATAATACGGCAACAAGAATTAGCCTTGTTGCTAATTTTTGCGTACATTTTTTTAATGCATCATCATCTTTATTAGCAATAGCGCCTATAAATTCAACTGAACTTAATATAACAACTATTAAAGGCCCGGCTATTCTAATTATCTTTAATATTTGTTCTAAATCTTTTTTTAATTCTGGACCCAGAAGGCCTGTACAAGCAGCTTCTGAATCATTATTTAAAAGTGCCGGCGAAATAGATAGAGAATCAGCATTAACATTATTAATACCTATAAAACAAAGAAGAAAACACAAGAATATATATATATAAAAATATTTATGTTTCATTTAAAAACCTCAATCTAAAAATTACTATTTCCTATCTTAAAGTATATCAGAAGAGTAGAATTTTTTCAAGACGAAGTTTGTTACCTTTTTATTATAAAACCAAGAAAAAAACAACTTTAAGTTGTTTGATTTTTATGGTTGTCTAGATTTGTTAACAGCAGCTTTACAATCATTACTCCATGGTGTTAAAACACATTCTCGACATATTTTAAAATTAGCCTGATCTTGAGCTGTCTCATAATTTCCGACTTCACTAAATAACCAAAGTACTATTGTTGGTATAAAGAATATTACAACACCAGCAATTGCTCTATAAATAAGTCTTTTTGTTTGTTTTTTAATTTCATCATCTTCACTAGCGACTACTGCTTTTCCAAAATCAAACATTCCAAACGCAATAATTAATATCGGAATAGCAACTTTGAAAAAGGTCAATATCCAACCACAAAATTGTAATACTTCTGATGCCTTAGTACAAAACTCACCTACTTCTACTGCTGATACTATTAAATTAATCATTTTAATCTTTCTCCCTTACATCTAACTAAATTTTATATTATTATTTGCTAAAAGTCAACAAATCTCTTACCTTTTATTAAAAATACTAGCAAAAACTCCTATATTTTTTGGTTTTTGTTTTTTAAACCCTAATTTAAAGAGAAATATATCTATTATTTTAATTCTATCTTTTCGATCATCAAAATTATTTATATTAAAGTATATTTTAAATTTTGTTTCATATTCAAAGTTATGAAGATCTTCATTTTTAACTGTACTTCAACTTTTTCATTTTTCATTTTTTGTTGGATATTACTATCCTTTTTTAATAATTTGTTTAATTGAATTGTCCCTGGCTCGATTAAATATAGAATCTCATCGCAAATTCCTTCATCTTCTGTACCATTTAAATCAATAATAATTACATCAATTTTAGAAAAATCTTTAATTCTTAATAACAGTTCTGCAGGGCTAGTACAAAATGAAAAATCAGAATCACGAAAATAAATAAAGTCTTGTTTGTTCATTTCTATACCTTTTACGGTATAATTATATTTTAATTGTTTAACCATCATATAGGCAAGGGTTGTTGCCCCAGCATGATCTGTTAAGTTTTGAATACCTATTATTTTTTGATTAAGATTATTTTTTATCTTTTCCAGTTTATTTTTGCTAACCGGCTTTGTTTTTTCCTCTTTAGGAGATTTATAAGTAGAATCTAAATAGGAAACATCATCTTTTTTAAGATATTCTTTGACGTCTTCTAATGAATTAGGATTAGCAACTAAATAATTGACACCCGCTGCATTTCTAGTAAAGTTATAATAACCATTTTCAACTAATTTACTTAAAAAACTAGAATTATTAATAACTTCACTATCATTTAGCAAAAGTATAGTTTTATTAGGTTCAAATCCCTTTAAAAAATTAATAGTACTGTTAATATCATAATAATTTTTAATAGCAGTTAAATCTATTATAATTTTATTATAATAGAAATTAACTAGTTCATTATTAAGTTCATCTAAAGAAAACTCTCCAACAAGAGTTTTAATTACATCAACATTTAAAGTGTTAATTATTTTATTTTGATTACTAACTATTACATTCATACTTATCCTTATCCTTATATACTATCACATTTTAAACCATGCGAGTCATTTGAAAA
This sequence comes from Bacilli bacterium, assembly GCA_028703035.1. Classification (GTDB taxonomy): domain Bacteria; phylum Bacillota_I; class Bacilli_A; order RF39; family UBA660; genus DUUS01. The sequence goes on from JAQVNR010000017.1 coordinate 11,837, forward strand.
ATGAATTGATTTTGTTTCCCCACTAACTGGGAAAGTAAATATATCACCTATCACCGGTAAATCAAGTCTAAAAAACACTGTAACTGTATAATAAGTTTTATTCAATTTATTTGATGAATCTTTTGTTGTACTACATTTAATACAATATTTATATTTACCATTACTACCATCTTGTCCTTGACCTCGGTTAAATCCTGAAGAGCATGACCCTCTTACAGAGTACCCATAACTATTCATATGTTTTTCTATCGCTTCTTTACTAGCTTCATTATATCCTTCATACTTTTCAATAATATTAACTACTTCATTTTTTACATGAAAAGCCTTTGAATAATTAACGGATATTGCCAGATAACTACTAAATAGCACGATAAATGTAACAACGATACCAAAAATCCAGGTACCTCCTATGGCTTCTCTCATTTAAATCAATTCCTTTTTAATTTTATTCTTTATCTGGACATGTTTCGGTTTGGTTAGCACCATCTTCATCAACATAAATACAATCACAAGTTGTTCCATTACAATTTGTACAACTAATAGTTTGTGAGCAATGTGTGTTTCTTTCAATATTAGATTTTATCGATGGCCATATTAAAGTAGTAAACACTACCCCAATAGCAGCAATTGCAACAACAGTAATAGCTGTCATACTTAACTCTCCACTTGCTTCTTTCATTTATAAGCCCTCCTATCTTATTTTTATTATACATTAGTTTTTAATTTTAAACAATTATTATTAAATTTTAGATGTAAAGTATTAATCTTTACAAGATATTGGATTTAAAACGCATTCTACGCATTTATTGTATAACGCTACATCTTTACTGTAATCACTTAGAAGTGTCATAAATGTATTGAGAATAGTAGGAATAAAGAAAACTATAATACCTAAAACTATTCTTCGGAAAAATATTTTAGTTTGCTTGCTAAGCTCATCATCCTTATTACCAGTAACTGCTTTATAATAATCCATAGTTCCCATTAAAATTATTAAAAAAGGAACTAATATTTTAAGAAAGTAAAGTATATACCCTAAAAATGTTAAAACTTTAAGAACATCTTCTTCATCACAAATGTACTGTCCAACACTTTCCATTACAGGCTTGCATGTTGCTTTAGCTCTTACTTTTAGAGCTTCTGTACTAAGAACACCGTGATTGTTAACATAATCCAAACAAGCTACTTTAGGAGTTGATCCTTTTCCAAGTCCTCCAAGATTTATAAGTCCTATCCCCGTTGCACAGTTATATTCTACTTTACCTATTATTTCTGAATCTTTGCCACCACATTCTTTTTTTATTTGTTTTTGCATGCTATCTAGAGTACATTTTGGGCAACTCACATCACTATTTTCATATGTGCAATAACAATAAACAGTTATTTTTTTGTTGGCAGCTGCTTCTACATAACTTGGCATTAATAATAAAAATAATATAAATATTAATAATATTTTTTTATTCGTATTCATAATTGGAATCCTTTTCTTTGGAAGTAAACTTTTTAAATAGTTTAAAACCAACATATCCAGCTATTCCTACAACTAATAAAACAACAATAATTCCACTTGAATTATTACTCTTTTTTATATTAATTAAATATATTGACTCAGAATCATCTTCAGCAGTTACAATAATTTCTATTTTAGAACGATTTTTTAATTTAGAATTACCTTTTACTTTATAGCTAGAAGTAGAACTTGCTAATACTGCTTCAATTTCTAATTTTTCCTCATTATTTATTTTAAGTTTATAAGAAAATACATCTGGGGAAAATTTAATATTATATCCTGCAATTGATAATGAACTTAATTTCGAATTTGAATCAAGCACTTCTTCGGCAATTATTTGTTTTAGTTTAATCGTATAAACTCTAACCTCACCATTTTCAGCGGTGACAGTTATTGTAATTGGAAGATCAAAATTAATATCAGTATTATTAGCCACAATAAAACTTGCTTTTTCATCCTCAAGCACAGGATTAACATCTATTGCATTAATACCCTCTAAAATTTTCAAAGTATATTCTTGGACTATTTTAGAAAAATTTATTTTACCTTGATCAAACTCAATATTCGTCAAATAATTATTACTACTTTTTGGAATTGGTGTTGTAGTTTGATTTGGTGGGATAATTGGTGTTCTGGTTGTTCTGGTTGTTCTAGTTGTTCTGGTTGTTGTTTTAGTCGTTGTTGTTTTAGTCGTTGGTTTGGTTGTTATAACTGGTTGCGTATAAATACCCCCACTAGATGTTTTATCACAATCAAAATAAGTTACAGCACTACAATATTTAACGGTTGTTGTTGGCTTGCAACTACCAATATAAGAAACGCAACCATTATTGATAATTTGTAAATACTTGGAATCATTGCCATTAGTACAGACAATTAAATCATTAGATATGCGATATTCTGTTTGCCACACGCCACTATAGCAAGTTGCTTTTATACAATTTCCATAATACCCATTTCCACTAGTTGTTTTTATGCCTCCTTGAAAAGCCAGACATTCTCCATAAGTCATATCACTTTTTACTGGTGTATTATAACTAACTGCGTAGGCATTTGATATAAAAACATTTAAAGCAAAAACAAATAAAATTATTTTAAAAATATGTCTCATATAATGCTCCTTTTTCAAAAAAAGAATATCAGTAATGATATTCTTTTTTATCAAGACCTATATTAATAATAGCACATAATTATTAATATTTAAATCTTTTTAATAAAATTTTTCTTGTTTACAACGTATAGCCCAGCACTTAAGAAAATTACTACTCCACTTAATACAATATAGTAAGTATTTATCCCTGTTTGAGGGTTATTCTCATCTTCGGTTTTATTACTATTTGAATTTGGATCAAATGTATTACCATTTCTATTTAACAAGCAGTTAAATTGATCTATTCTAGTTGCATACACTGTTTTTAAATAATTTTCTTCTTGATTATTAGTAGAGCATGTTGTTCCTTCTACAAATGACTGCTCTTCTCCAATACCACTTTTAATTAGTTCTCGATATGGATTGGTATTACCATTAGCGCATGTAACGTTACTGTTTAGTGGTTTTATATCTTCGTGATGAGCAACACTAGTTAAACATGATATCTTAATACAACTTAAATAATATCCGTTACTAGCATTTGTATTAGACTCATTAAGAGCAAGCTGAGTATCACATTCAGCTTGGGTATCATATAACCCAGCTGGAGTATCACTCCTAACTTCAGCATTAACAACCGTTGGAATTATAAGTAGCAAGGCAAACAATAAATATTTTAAATTCTTCATCTTTTTTTCTCCTAATCTTCTATATAATTTTGAAGTTTTTTTCGTCTTTTACTAACCAATATTATTATACCACTACCTAGGATAATAATACAACCAACTATCACAAGGGTTGTTTCTAACTTCTTATTATAAACATCTTTTATTATATCAACAGAGTATAAACCTGTATCTCCATTTTCGGCAATTACTTTAACTCTTACGGTACTAAATGCTGTTAAATCATTATTACCATACATATAAACTTCTGAACGATTACTTTGAGGAGTTGCGGTTAATAATAAAGTTTTTTCTCTTTTTATTTTTATAATATAATCTTCAACATCTGGATTAAAGTTAATATCATAACCCTTAACCGTTAATGTTTCAAGCATAGTATTGCTTGATACTCCTAGACCATCTTCTTTTCTATTTATAAAGACATTATAAATTTTTGTAGCCAAGCCATTAGTTACTACTATTTCAATTTTATTAGCCCCAACTTTAAGTCCCTGGCTACCTTTAACTTCAACTGTTGCATTAGCGCTCTCTGGAAGAGCAAAAACAGTAGCAGATTCTATCTCATATTCAATTGCAACTGAATAACTTAAATTTTCTTTATTAAAGCTTATTTCTGTTCCCGGAATAGTTAAAGAGCTTAAATAAGTACTACTTGAAATACTAGATGATGCATAAGCACCTGTCTTGATAAATGTAAAGACATAATTTCTAGTTATTCCTGCCTCACTTATTGTTTTTAAAACAGCAGATGTAACATCTTCAGTAAGTGAAATAGTTCTTGGTTCATAGCCAGCAATAAATGCTGATTTATCACTTTCAAGTGTTCCATTAATACTAACACTAGTTGTGTTTTTGGGAATTGAAACTGTATAATCAGAAACATATGGATCAAAATTAATAGTTCCAACACCTAAAATTACATCTTTTAATACATTGACAGATTCTCGTGTATCAGTTCTATTTATTACAAATGTATAAGATCTTTGGGCACCTTTATTATTTTCAATTTTAATTATTGCTACATTACGTCCATAATCTAAGTCAATAGTTCTTGGTTCATAACCTTCAACATATTTTGCATCACTATTAGTAAGTGTTGCATAAAGAGAAACTGCATCACTATCAACTGTTAGTTCATAAGCTGTTGTAAATAAATCAAATCCCGTTGCAATTAATGAGTCATTCATTAATTGGTTAGATAATCTGACATATTTTTGAGAAGTTACACCGCCACCGTATACTAATCCATCTTCAGATTGAAGTGGACTTAATGAATTAGTTAAATCATCATTTGGTCCTTTTAGACCAACTTCAGCAGTAGTCGTAAGATCTTCACTATGAATTCTTAACATAACTGGATAACTAATTGATTTATCATTAGTCATTGCCCAAGCAAAGTAAGTTCCGGTATGTTTTTGAACAGAAGCGATATATTCACTATTTTCAAATTCTTGCCAATCAGAATCTCTAGTTACAGCTTCACCTAAATTTATAATATAACCTTTTAAGCCAGTTTTAGTAGCACTATCTGTTCCTTGAATTGATATTGTACCAACGTTTTCTGAAGTAATTAAACTTTCTATTTCATGAACTTTTGGTTTATCAACAGAATTACATGTATATGTATATGTTCTATAACATGATTGAGCTTTATCATTATCAGTTAATTCTTTACAAGTATCATTTTCAAAGTCTGGTTTAATCACTCTCTGATAACCACTAGCGCATTTAAATATGTCTTTTTCATCTTTTCCATTTACTTCAAAATTACCTTTGCCATCATATTCATAACAAACAGACATACTAGTTTCTTCATAAGACGTTTGATTTTTTAAAGCATCTGATGCCTCGCATTCAGTTGCTACACATACCGCCTCTGAAACTCCTATTTGCATGCGATCAACATAAATTGTTTCGTCCTTATAAGAAACTTCACAAAATTGATAAGAATCATCTATAATTTCTCCATATATACAAGCTTCATTTGGATGTTTTACGAAATCTAATCTAGCATTACATTCTAATTCTTTAAAATTAGTTTTACTAGTTACATCACTTTCAGAAGTATAATATATTGCCCCAGACCTAGCATATCTAACAATTGGGCAAGTAGGTTTTTCCTCCATTAATTTTTGTCTATATACTTTTGTTCCCGTAACTTTTATTCCATTAATTGAAGTTACATTACATGTAGCAGCATCACTTTGACTTTCATCACAAGTAGTAATAAAAACTTCATCACCGCAAGAAACTTTTTGATAATTAGCCGTTGCCTCGGTTCCAAAACCACTAACATATCTTGTTGCAGATATATTAGTTGGGATAGTTTCTGCTACTGGAACCTGCACTAAAGATGCAGAGACTGTTTCTCCTGGATTACCAGTTGATTTCCAGCATGCATAATAAGTATCTGCTGATTCAGAATCTAAGTATAGTGTCTTTTTATCAACTTTTCCATTTGGGCAACCTGATTTTTCTGACCAACCTAAAAATATGTAGCCTGGTGCAGAAGGGACATAGTCAATTGTACACTCAGCAGTGCTACTAGAATATAGACAACTTTTAGTAATTGCCTCGGCATTTTTATTAGTTGGGATAGTTTCCTTTAATTTTACATTTAATGTTCCACTTAAGTTTGTTGCCACTTCTGTGACCACTACTGCTTTATTATTATAAAGTTTAGTATAACCAACAAGTACTGACCCGATTATTCCGATCATTAAAATAAATGATAGTAACTTTTTTATTTGATTTTTTTTCATTATTCTCATTAATTTTGTCTCCTATCTTATTAACATAAGTTTACAATAAATTATTTTTTAATGCAAGCTAATATAAAAATGATAGTGACTATTATCACTATCTTCTTCGGTTTTCACTTATTAATTTTTCATTTTCAGTTAATTGTTTAATTCTTTCAACAATTCTTCTAGCTTTTATTTGTTCTTCACTAGACTTTTTTAAAATAAAGTGTTCTTCTAGTTCTTTGATTGTTAAATTAGAAGTAAAGAATGTTGATAATTTATTATCCATTCGATATTGAAGAATAGTTCCTAGTATTTCATCTCTGTTCCAAGATGATACAGTTTCAGCACCAATATCATCAAGTAAAAGTAAATCAACTTTTTTTATTTCATTAATTCTACTCGCAAAATTATTATTTTCAAATGACTCTTTTAAACTTCTTAAAAGCTCCGGGTAGTAAACAATTACAACTGTATTATTTTCTTTAGATAGTTCATTAAGCAAAGCACTTATTAAATATGTTTTGCCTGAACCAAACGATCCATGTAAATATAAACCTTTTAAATGTCTATCTTTTTGAAAATTATCATAAAACTTTTTTAACCATTTAATAATTCCTACTCTTTTAGCATCGTTTACATCAATATCTGACATTTTAGCTTTTCTTATTTCCAGTGGCATTTCAAAAAAGTTAGTTCTAATATTTTCTTGTTCTTTTAATACTTTCTTTTTATATTTACAAGCAACATAATTAAAATCTAATTTATTGTTTTCTTGTTTAGGATAATAAACAAAACCATTTACTTTATTTTTACACATCATTAAGCTTTTACATTTAGCACAATTTCCTAATTCAGCAACTGTTTCTTCAAGTTTAGATGTATAATTAATAGCAATCTTTTCTTTAACTTTTATTGTATTAATTAATTTTTTAAATTCAGGTTTTTTTAGAGCTATTACATAAGCTTTTTTTAAAGTTCCATCTAAATCATACTTTTGGTATTGTTTTACTTCTTCATCTAATTTTTTCATCTTTTACTCCTATCCGAAATTCTTTAAGTAAGTTTTCCATTTCGGCTTTTTCTTCATTACTTATTTCATCAACATTATTATTTTGGTTAAACCAAACTGGCAGGGGTTTATCTGTTTTTTGTTTAACTCTTTTATTAGTTTTCTTATGTTCGGATTCGGCAACTTGCATCGCTTCTTCAGCTGTTTTTATACCAATTCTTACCCACTGTCCCGCTATTGTCTCAACAAACCCTATTGTTAATTTATTATTATTAATTCTTAAAACATAATCTATTAAAACGTTGATAACGCCTGGAGGCAAACTAAGTTCGATTGCCAGATATTCTAATAGTTTTAAATCTCTAGCAGTTGGATTAACATTTTTATATTTGTTTTTTAAAAAATCATATGGAGTTGTATTTTCAAAAATATAAATCATTTTACCGCGGTTAGATACATCACCCTCAGGTGTTTTCAAATGTTCTGGTTGAGTTCGATAAATTAAAGTAGGTAGTGAACCACTGCTACTATATTCATAATACTTCCTTGTTTCTTTTAAAAGTAAGTCTTTATTTATTAAACCTTTTTCATCAATTGTAAGCCGAATTAAATCACTCATTTTAAGAGTATCTAAATTATAAACAAAGGCTAAGTTATTTATTAATTCTTTAGTTTTTTTAGATAATGCTTTTTCATTTAATACTTGATTAGGAATACTTGATATTAAAAGATCAAAATCAATAAGTTCAGCAATATTTATTTTTGATACTTCTTTTCTTTGAATTTCACTAGTACTATAGCCAGTTTTAGAAATACTTTTAAATGTTTTATCCATAGTAAATGTTATATCTTCATAACTAGAATAATTAAAAACTAACTTTTTATATAAATTAAGTAAAGCCTCATATTCAATTACACCTATATTATTATATAAAACAATATTTAAAATTGGATGATTAAAAAACTCATAAGCTGAAAGCGGTGAAAATAGCTCATAAACATAGTTATTAATATTTTCTCCACTTTTATAAAAGGTTTTTAAAAGTCCGACTGCCTCTAAGCCTTTTCTTGCCTCTTTTATCTCATTTAAATTAGATTTTAGTAAAGTCATTAAATGATGATGAGTAAAATCTTTACTAATTAGCTCTCTTTTATCTAAATCACTCCATAAGGTTAAATATAAACTAGTTGCGATAGGTCCAATAATTGGTTCATATAAATTAATTATATTTTTACGTTCTATTTCAGTTAGAACCGTTTTATTAATGACAATATAAGAATCTGCTGGTAATAAACTTAGCTTTTTCATAGGACCACCT
>JAQVNR010000018.1 GCA_028703035.1 Bacilli bacterium
TTATGACGAGTACTTTAACTCTAAAAGAAGAACGTTAACCAATCACCTCAATCATAATAAAAAGAAGTGTAATTTTCAATTACTTTCAGTAATTTACTTATTACACTTTTATAGTACCAAAAAGAAGAAGCTGATGGTTTTTTCTTTGCAAATATTATGAAACAACCCAACATTGCTTACTATGATTATTACCAACCAATGAATAAAAATGGAGTAATAGTATTCTTTAAAGATGATTTTGATGTTTTAGAAAAATTGAGAAAAGAATACAAAAATGAAATTGCTGATATGACCGAAAGTTATAATAAATTACCAGAAATAATAACAAATATATATGCTAAAAAAGGTACTCAAGTTTTTAGAATGCTAAATCATTTAGGTGCTTTTTCAAATGTATTGTACGATAGTAATAAAAAAGCATTATATGTTTCAAGAGGAATAATAGAAGATGAAAACACTTTATTGTTTTATGGTTATACAAAAGATAACCAAATCATGTTTTCAAATAAAGAAGTGTTATTAAAAAAATATTGTAGCAACATTTATGAATTGCAACATGGGCATATTTATGAAAATGGTGACATTAAAGAAATAGAGTATGAACAAAGTGAAGAGCAAGATATCAATAACATTAATTTAATTAATGGTTTAAACAAACAACTATTAGATGCATCATCAGAAACTATTAAAAAAAGTATTGATGCTATTGTTGAGAAACAACTGATAGAAATTGATTTAGATAAATTAGTAAACGCAGAATTTAGACAAAAAATTATTTTAGAAATAACAAAAAACGCTTTAATTGAATTTGAAAGACAATTAAGCACATCACAGGCTACAACTACTATATTAGAATCATTTGAGTCAGCTTTAAATCAAATGGTTGATAAAAAACTGAAAGAAACTACTTTTTCAAAAACAATTAATGTAATATTACCAAATAAAGTTGAACATCAAGTTGAAGGTGTATTTCATAAAAAATTCAATGATATTTTATCAGTATCAAGTTTAAATGAACCAATAATGCTTGTTGGACCAGCAGGAAGCGGTAAAAACGTAGCAATAGGACAAGTAGCAGAAGCAATGGGCTTACAAATGTATTATACAAATAATGCAAATAATGAATTTAAAATAACAGGTTTTATTGATGCAGGTGGTAATTATAGAGAAAGACCATTTTATAAAGCATTTAAAAACGGTGGCATATTCTTTCTCGATGAAATAGATAATAGTGATCCATCAGCACTAATTGTACTAAACGCAGCACTTGCAAATGGTTATATGGATTTTCCTCACGAAACATTAGAAGCACATAAGGACTTTAGAATAATTGCAGCAGCTAATACTTGGGGTAAAGGTAGTGATTTAGAATATGTTGGTAGAAATGTTATAGATGCCTCTACTTTAGATAGATTTGATACTATTTTCTTTGATTATGACAGAAAAATGGAACAAGCCCTATATCCAAATCAAGAAATTTTAGAATATATGTGGGCATTTAGAGATAGCGTTTTACAAAATAGAATTCAACATATCGTTTCTACTAGAAGTATTGGTAAAGTATATAAAAAACATATACATGCACTACCAATAGAGTTAATTCTTCAAACAAGCGTCTTAAAAGGATTAAGTGAAGATGATATTAATACTATTTTAGGTAGAATGACTTCAGTGAGCGATGAAAATAAATACCTACATAAAACAAAAGTTTTAAATAAAGTATTAGTTCCAACAAATGTATATGTTGATTCAAAAGTGCTCCATTAATTCAATAATTTTAATCAAAAAATACATTAGTAAATAGGAGGTAAAAAATGCTTAAACATTATGAAAAGTTTGGTAAAGAAATATTCGAACATGAATTTTTAGGAATTGCAGAGTTTTTAAGATATTTAAACGAAATGCCAACAAGTAATTTTTATGAACATTGCTCTAGTGAAACAGGAAATTATGCTTTTACTAAAACAAACTCTTATCAAGAAGCTGAAGAATTATGTAAGTTTGGTTATCACGAAGATTTTGAAAAAATTGTTAAACTTAAAAACAGTATAGATAAATACTTAAAAATTACAAGCACTAGAGATAAAGAACATAGAGATTTTATTGGATATGCACCAGATGTTAAAGCATTTCTTGAAGGAAATCCATTAAATATGCTTAATAGAGTAAATCCTAAAAGAAAGAAAATAAGCTTATATTATAATGTTGCTTATTCTGGTAATATATCATCTAAACAAATATATAATGCTGGGGCAATTATATTAAGTCTAATAGATGTATTGGAAAAAATGAACTATAATGTAGACTTAAACTTATTTGATATGACCCAATGCGATGGTCAAGTTTCTTTTCCTAGATTTGTTATTAAAAGAGAAAATGAGAGATCTAATTTACAAAAATTATATTTCCCTATGTGCCATCCATCATTTCAAAGAAGATTAGTTTTTAAATTACAGGAAAAAACTCCTGGATTAAATAGTAGTTGGGCTAGTGGTTATGGTAAGCCTTGTGATATAAGTATGATTAAACAAATGTTGGAACTTGATAATAGTAATATTGTTATTACCCAACCTAGTGAAATGGGTGTTAGTGGTAATGATATTTTAGATGATGCTAGTAATATGTTTGAAATAATAGACAAAAGTAATAAATGTAAAGTTTTAACTTTACCAACTTTTGAAAAAAAAAGATAAAGTAAATCAAAGATTTTTTAACCAATTTCAAAGTGTGCTCTTTTTCGTTTTTACCATAGCTTTTTTTAATATATTTATTATATTTTTCAAACTTATTTTTCACAATCTTTTCTTATCGCACTGACATTATTAAGATTAAGGATTTTGTTTGTATATTCAATAATATTTTCTTTTAATTCAAGTTTTAAATCACTAAACAAACTATTTATATTATTATTTGATAAATTAATCGGAATTATATGTAAATGAGCATGTGTAATACTAAGCGGATGTCTTCCCTCTGGTAAAGAACCATGTTCAAAAATTATTGGATATACTCCAAGAATATTGTAATATTCTTCACAAATTTTATTTAATAAATTTTCAATTTCAACTAAATCATCTTCATACAATATGGTATTTTCACTTTAAGTTAAAATCATTTTCACCTTTATTAATTATAGATCAAAAAATACAATTTTCCATTTATTAATCTCTTTTAATAATGTGGGTTAAAGAATTTAATTTGTTTTTTATCATTAAATTTTTAACAGTAAACGGTCTAAGATCTATTTTTTTAAGTTCATCAATTGAAACCCATTTAATAAGCAGATGTTTCTCTTCTCCTCGATCATTTTCTATAAATTCACGATTCTCTGTTTCAACATCTTCTAACGTTTCAATAAGGTAGTAGTATTCTATTTGTCTAGAAGCTGAAGCTGATTCATTTTGTGAAAAAAACCACTATTAGTCTAGTGGTTTAATATTTATTATCTAATTTTTGAAGTTAATCTATTTCCTTGGGTTTTTTCTTACATATTTATAATGTTTATATTTAATACCATTATCTTCATTTTTACCAAGTAATATAATATGATAATCATCTTCATTTATTTTTGGAAAAAAAGCATCTGATGCTTTTATATCATCTACTTTAGTAATATATAAGTATTTAGCATATGGCAAAAACTCTTGATAAATGCTTGCTCCCCCTATTATGAAGCATTCTTCACTTGTTTTAGTAATATATTCAAGAACACTTTCAATCGTATGGCAAACTTTTGCATCACAAACATAATTTTTATTGTTAGTAATAATCAATTGTTTACGTTTTGGTAATTTACCAGGAAGTGATTCAAAGGTTTTTCTTCCCATGATAACTATTTTATTTATTGTAATTTCTTTAAAAAACTTTAAGTCATTAGGCAAGTGCCATAAAAGCTTATTATCTTTGCCTATTTCATTGTTTTTTCCGATTGCAACAATCATTGATAAATTTTCCATATTACTGCGCAATTGGAAAACTAATCGGTCCCAAATCTTGATACCCTTCTATCTTTATATCTTTTAACTCTTTAGAGTTATCAATTTTAAAGAAATCTTTGACTTCTGGATTAATCCAAAGAGTTGGGGCTGGTTTTCCTCCTTTTGTTTCATACCTATTAATCTGCTCTTTGATACCATCAATTTGATTAACATAAATATGTGGATCATTAATGCTATATCTCATTTTTCCGAGTTTTAAACCAGTACAGTGAGCAATTAAATTAGCTAGGACTGCATACTGGGTTACATTAAATGGAAGACCTAGAGGAATATCGGCACTTCTTTGATGAACCCATAAATTTAATTTATCTGAGACAACATTCCATTCAGTTGACCAAACACATGATGGCAGAACTGCTGTAGGCATAAATTCATCTTGCCATAAAGTATAAACCATTCTTCGATCAGTTGGATTGTTTTTAATTTTATTAATTAAATTCTCCATAAATTTATAACGCCCGGCAATAAATCCATAGGCAGTTCCAATTGTATAAGCCATTTCTTTGCCAAAATCACGCACAATATCTTTTTTTACTAACTTGTTTTTTTCATCTAAAACCATTTGAGTAGCTTTCCATTTACCATCTTCATCTATTTGCCACTCATCCCAAATATGAATATCACGCATCTGAAGCCATCTTACATCATTAGACTGAACTTGATAAATCCATAGTATTTCTAAAATAGCTTGCCGAAAATATAATTTTTTAGTTGTTAATACTGGAAATTCTTTTCCTAAATCAAGTTCAAAATAATAACCATCTAATTTAATACTATTAATACCTGTTCTATTTTCTACTTCTACTCCATCTTTCAAAACCTTTTTACATAATTTAATATATTCTTTATCCCACTTAGTCATTTTTAACTCCTTTTCTATAAATTGGATATTTTTTTGTTATCTCAATTACTTCTTCTTTTAATCTTTCTTGAAGTTTAAGATCATCTTTATTTTTTAAACATTTCGCTATAATTTTACCAATTTCTTTAAAATCGGCTTCTTTTAGACCTCTTGTTGTCATTGCTGGGGTACCTACCCTAATACCACTAGTTTTAAATAGTGGTTCATCTTCTCTTGGAATTGCATTTTTATTAACGGTTATCGAGATTTGATCTAGCATGCTTTCAGCATCTTTCCCAGTTAAACCAGTACAACTCTTAATATCAACAAGCATTAAGTGATTATCTGTTCCCGAGCTAATAATTCTAAATCCGGCAGAATTTAGTGAAGCTGCTAGGGCTCTAGCATTCTTAACAACTTGCATTTGATAAAGGGCAAAGGACTCATCAAGGGCTTCATGAAAGCACTGAGCTTTAGCTGCTATAACATGCATAAGCGGTCCACCTTGGATACCTGGAAAAACTACCCTATCAATTTTTTTAGCAATTTCCTCATCATTGCATAAAATAACTCCCCCACGCGGTCCTCTTAATGTTTTATGAGTAGTTGTCGTAACAACATCGGCAACTCCTACTGGATTTGGATGAATGCCAGTAGCAACTAATCCAGCAATTTGTGCCATATCAACAAATAGAACCGCTCCGACCTCATCAGCTATTTCCCTAAATTTTTTAAAATCAATAATTCTTGAATAAGCACTAGCTCCAGCTATAATCATTTTTGGTTTTTCGCAGATAGCAATTTTTCTTATCTCTTCATAATCAAGCATTTCTGTTTCTGAATCAACTGTATAACTAACAATTTCATAATCAAGTCCACTAAAGTTTAGTGGATGCCCATGCGTAAGATGTCCGCCACTGGCAAGATCCATTCCCATAACTTTATCACCATGATTAAGAAGGGCCTTGTAAACAGCAAGGTTTGCTGATGATCCACTATGAGGCTGAACATTAGCATACTTACTTCCAAATAACTGGCAAGCAAGATCTATTGCTAAGTTCTCGATTACATCAATATTTTCGCAACCTCCATAATATTTTTTACCTGGATACCCTTCAGCATATTTATTAGTTAAAATGCTTCCTTGTAATTTTAATATTTCTTTTGATACATAGTTTTCACTAGCAATTAATTCAATGTTTCTTTCCTGTCTTTTAGACTCTTTATTAAGTGCTGTTTTTAATTTTTTATGCATATACTACTATCCCCTTTTAGATGTTTATAACTTTTATCAGTAGCAACTCTTCCCCGCTGCGTTCTTTTAATAAAGCCTTCTTGAAGTAAATATGGCTCAACTACATCTTCTAAAGTCGATACTTCTTCTCCTATTGAAGAACTTATTGTTTCAACTCCGACTGGTCCCCCATTAAATTTATCAAGAAGAGCTTCTAAATACTCAATATCTATTTGATCAAGCCCATATTTATCAACTTTTAATCTTTTTAAAGATTTTTTAGTAACCTCTAAGTCTATTACTAACTTTCCCTCAACCTGCGCAAAATCTCTCACTCTTTTAAATAACCGATTAGCAATTCTCGGTGTTTTACGACTGCGTGCTGATAATTCTTTGGCAGCATTTTTTTCAATATCCATCTCCAGCACTCTTGAGGTCCGACAAATTATTTCTTCAAGTTCTTCTTCAGTATAATAATTAAGTTTGGAAACAATCCCAAAACGATCTCTTAAAGGCGCGGATATATCCCCTGCTCTAGTAGTAGCGCCGACTAAAGTAAAAGGTGGTAAATCTATTTTTATACATCTACTTGAGCCCTCAGCTCCAACAATAATATCTAAAGAAAAATCTTCCATCGCTGGATATAATATTTCTTCAATAAACTTAGGGATGCGATGAATCTCATCAATAAATAAAACATCACCTGCCTCAAGTGTTGATAAAACCGCCGCTAAATCACCACTTTTTTCTAGGGCTGGCCCAGTTGTTGTTTTAATATTTGCCTCAAGCTCATTAGCAATAATGTGCGCGAGTGTTGTCTTACCTAAACCTGGTGGCCCATATAATAAAACATGATCTAGAGCCTCACCCCTAATTTTAGTTGCTTCAATAAACACTCTAATATTATCTTTAACTTCTGTTTGGCCAATATATTCATTTATATACTGAGGTCTAATATTTTTTTCAAAATCATCACTTTCTGCTTCTTCAGCTGTTAAAACTTCTCTACTCATAATGCCTCCTCTAATAAATATTTTAATATATCATCCCAGTTAGTAAATTTTAAATGTTTACTAACATCTGCCATATCCTCTACTTTCTTTAAACATTTTATCCCATACTTAGCAATATCATCTAAATTATCTTCTTTATCATCAATAAAATAATCAATTTCTTCCTTAAAAGCAACTTCACCTTTAGGATAACACTTATAAATAATCTTATCATGAGGCACGTTATACTTTTTAAAAATTTCTTTAGTTATTTCTTCATGATTATAAGTAAAATCAAATTCACACTGACTTCCCCTAGCAGTAATAAATATTAACTCAAAACCATTTTCTTTTAAAATATTTAAAGCTTTATTTACTCCAGGAAATAAAGAAACACTCTTTAATATCTCTACTAAATATTTAGTATAAAACTTAAAACCTTCACCAGTATATAAATCTTCTTCAATCTTTAAATTAAGATGTTTTCTATATTTTTTTCCATAAGCAAGCGCTACTTCGACTGTATTAACTATTGTCTGGTCAATATCTATTCCTAATCTCATGTCTTCTCCTTTATTTTAGCATTAACTTTAATGCTTCTTTTATTTGCTTCTCAATTGTTAATTCTTGTGATACCTTTGGTAAGACTTTCTTAATATCAGTAACTTTATACCCAAGACCAGTTAATACTTCAACTAGCTCTTCACTAACAGAACTTTCTTTATTACTACTAGCAAGCTTTCCTTTTAAATCAAGAATAATTTGTCTAGCAAGTTTTTCCCCTATTTTAGGAAACTTAGTTAAATATAAAATATTTTCTCTATCAATTGCATCAATAATACCACTAACACTACTAGTAGCAAACATCGGCAAAGCTGTTTTAGGTCCTAAACCTTTAACATTAATCAGTTTTAAAAATAATTCTTTTTCCTCAACAGTCTTAAATCCATACAAAGTATTTTCATCTTCGCGAAGATGATTGTATATATATACTATATAATCATTATTTATTTCAAAAGAATATGGATTAGGAACAAAAATAATATAACCAATCCCATTATTTTCTAAAATTATATAATTACTATAAATAAATTTTACTTCACCTTTTAGATATCCAAACACACTATCACTTCCTGATGAAAATTATATCATAAAGAAAGATAATATTAAACCAAAAACGGTTACAATTCTGCCAAAAATGATATAAATAATTACCAGTATAAAAAACTATTTTCATTTATACCACCATTTTAAAGCTGTTTAAACAACATTACGTATTAAATAATCTCTGACCTACTTGTTTTTTGCTAAAATTTACTATAAAGCAAGCTTATTTTTCTTATTTATGATAAAATTATATTGGGTGGGATTATGAATAAATTACAAGATTTAGATTTAACAACTAAAAAATATATAATATTTGATATGGATGGCACTTTAATAGATTCAATAGGTATTTGGAATACTACTGATTATAGATTAGTAAAAGATCTTTCAGGAAAAGATGTGTCATTAGATACAATTCAAAAAGATAGAGACTTTTTTCTAGAAACAAATCAAGGTACTGATATTTATCTTGAATATTGTAATTGGTTAATTCAAAAATATGGTTTAAACATTTCAAAAGAGGAATTATTAAAGCTACGCTGGGATATATCAGGTAAATATTTAATTGAAGATATGGATTTTAAAGATGGTGCTGATGAGTTAATAAAATTGTTAAAGACTCAAGAATTTATCTTAATTTTAGCTACCGCTACAACTCAAACTCAAATCGATATATATACAGCTCAAAATGTTAGAATGAGAGAAAAAGCAAATATATCAGAAATCTTTGATTTAATAATAAGAAAAGAAGACGTACAACATAAGAAACCACATCCAGAAATATATTTAAATGTACTAAACCGATATAATGCCAAACCAGAAGAATGTTTAGTGTTTGAAGATTCATTACACGGAATAATGGCAGCTAAAGAAGCAGGAATTGAAACAGTAAATATATATGATAAATATTCAGATAAAGATAGAGAAAACATAGACAGATTAACAGATTATAAAATTGGAACATTTAGAGATTTCATTGTTTTTTTATATAATATAAAATATAGTAAAAAAAAGGAGTTAATAAAAAAATGTTTAAGCTAAAAAAAGGGACAAACGAAAAAATTCTGTTTATTTAAGTATGATAAATTTATTTAAGTATGATAAATTAAATATTAATAATAAAATACATTAATAGCAATTAACTGTATAAAGTCTTCTAATTGCATTTAAGAGTCATAGAAAATCACTATTTTTTATCTTTTTAAAAAACAATGTCAAAAAGTATCCTACTTGCGTAAACTATAGTAGATACAAAGGAGGTATAAAAATGTATTATTATGGATATAACGGTGGCTGTAACACAGGATGTGGCACGCCAGCGTGTAATACTAGCTATGTAGGAACCACTTCAGGTTATGGACTAGGTGCCGCTCTATGGATTGTACTATTTATTTTATTAGTAATAATAATTGGAGCGGGATGGTCTTCTTGGGGTAATAAAGATAATAATAACTGCGGTTGTTAAAGAAAGTGATTAATCACTTTCTTTTATTTTAAAATCCTATAATTAGTTTAATATTTAAAAAGGGCGAAGTTTGGATAAAAAAGCTTGTTTTAATCTTCTTTATATTTCCAAATACCTAAACTTCCTTTAGCTGGAATTGGTTTTACTAATGGTTTTATATCTTTTAAAATCCAGGCATATCTTCCCACTTGATAATCCCCACATAAATATTCTATTTTATTGTTTTTAATTTCTTCAATAAACTCTTCAGTCATAAGAATACAGTCGTCTAAGATGCATTTTGCAATAATACATCCATAATCAAAGATTGGTTCTTTTAATAAAGATATTTGTGGAGTATATTCTGCAAATTCTTTTTTAGTACATATTTTCTTACTGGCATGAATATATAACTCACCTCGGTAATTAGTTTTCCAACTTCTTGTTTCGATTTGTTTTATTTGTTCTTTTACTAAGCTAGCCCAAGGCTCTTGCACGCTTAAAACTTTCATTATATTTTCTCCGGAACTGTCATAGCTAAAATATCAAGTAGCTTTAAATTGGTATCATATACAACTTTAGTTAAAGTAATCCAGCTATTTCTAATATTTTCATCTTTTTGTTTTAAGATTTCATGTTCACTATAAAAAGCATTAAAACAATTTGTTAGTTTATATAAATAATCAGCAATTTCATTAAGAGTTCTCGTACAAACTGATTTTTCTAAAATACTTTTCATTTTTAATAAATTTAAAATAATATCTCTTTCTTCTTTAGTTGAAAGATTTAAATATATACTTGGATAAAGATTTGCTTCTGCACATTTAGATAAAAGCGATTTCATTCTAACAGTACTATATAAAAGATATGGACCAGTTTTACCATTTAAGTCACTAAATTCTGCCGGATTAAATATGTAATCACTTGATCTATTTGGTAAGAGATCTGCATATTTTATCGCAGCGATTGCTAAAGTTTCTGCTAAACTATCTTTATCTTCTTCTTTGATATTATCTTTAATTAATTTTCTTGTTTCTGTTGTAACTAGTTTTATTAATCCTTTTAAACTTAGGACTCCACCATCTCTTGTTTTAAATGGCTTTCCAGAAGGTCCATTCATTGTTCCAAAGCCTAGATGTTCTAAAACCGTGGTTTTAGGAACTATATTAGTTTTATAAGCTGCTCTAAAGGTTTGAACAAAGTGAAGTTCTTGGCGAATATCAGTTAGATAAATCATTGCATCTGGAACAAATTTTTTTTGGCGATAGTAAATAGTTGCAAGTTCAGTAGTCGCATATAATACGCCTCCATCACTTTTCTTTAAAATAAAAGGTGGTACTTCTCTTTTGTCATCTTCTGCTTTAACATTAATAACTTCAGCTCCATCACTTATCTCAGTTAAGTTATTTTTTTCTAAATACTCGAGCATTTCTGGGATATGTTTATCAGCATCACTTTCACCTTCCCATAAATCAAAATTAGCATTTAATTTATCATAAACTTTTTTTACATCTTCACTTGATATATCATAAAATAACTTCCACAGAGCTAAATAACCTTTATGACCATTTTGCATAGCGGTAGTAATTTCTCTTGCTTCTTCTAAATACATCTCATCTTTTGTTGCTTTAATGCTTGCTCTTGGATATAAATTATTAAGCTCACTTACGTTTATTGGAAAATTTTTAGGATATTCACCATCAAAGCTATTATCAAAAAATGGAAGTTCTGGGTACATTTCTTTGATTTCTCTAATAATAAGTCCCATAGGTCTTCCCCAGTCGCCTAAATGCACATCACTTATCATTGCATGACCAGCTGATGCAAGTAGTCTTTTTAGTGCCTCACCAATATTAGCGCTTCTTAAATGGCCAACATGAAGTTCTTTAGCGATATTTGCCCCACCATAATCAATAATTATTTTTTTAGGCTTTTCTTGATAAAGATTAATATTAGGTTTTTTAAATAAATCATTTATATATTTAATAAGTAGTTTATTATCAATTGTTAAATTAATAAAACCACTTACGACATCTACCTTACTAAAAAAATCATGTTTTTTTATCTCTTTGGCAATAATATTAGCAATCTCAAAAGGATTTTTTTTCATCTCTTTAGCTAAATTAAAAGCTCCATTATATTGGTAATCTCCTAGATCAGGTCGGTTACTGATTATTAATCTAACTACATCTGAATATCCCAAACCTTTTATAATCTCGGTTAACTTATTTTCTAAATAATCTATTAAGTTCATATAACTTCAACTCTTTCTCTTTCTTATTTTATCAATAAATAAAGATTCTTTCAATAATAACAATGATTTTTAAGTGAAAATGTCCCATATTAATTATTGTAAAAATATTAAATTTACTATATATTTGTTATAATAAATTTAATGAGGTGATTTAAATGGCACATACGTTAATTATGCCAAAACAAACTGGAAAAAAAGATGCACTATATGCTTCGCTAGAATTATATTATAATTCCTCAAAAAGAGGTGAAGAATGGTACAATAATAACAATTTTAAAAAAGAAATACAAAAATCCTTGCTTTATTTAAGCAAAGGAGCTCAAAACGGACCTTATTTAGTGAAGCAGTCAGAATTAGCGAGATATTTTGGTTTAGTTAAGTATGATTACGGCACTAGACCAGGAAAAGCTCATATTACAAATCGAGGTATTAGGTTTTTTAATGCATATCTTTCAAATGATATTGATATGCAATTATCAATAATAATGGATTCTATCTTAAGTGATTCGTTTGGCAGAAACAATTGTGCAATTGAATCAAGTGACTCAGATGTAGATGCGCCAAAACTTTTTTTAAAAGCAATTGTAGATTTAAATGGTATCTCAAGAAAAGGACTTGCATATTTGTTGTATGTAATTCACGACTTGAAAATTGGATATAGCGATGCGATTATCGAGCTTACTAAAACAAATAACCAAGAGAGAGAAATACCTATAGAAGTAGCAAATAAATATAGTGATGTTAAATTTACTGTTCTTTTAACAGAACTTGGCATCACTACTGAACAAAATAATAAATATCAATTAACAGAATTTACAAAAAAAGAATACTACAACAATATTAAAAACATATCTATATATAATAAGGAACCAGAATTAATATTAACTTTGCGAGAAGATATTCAAGTCGATGAAGACGAAAGGTTTAATGATAATACTATTATAAATGAACTTTCTCAAAATAGAATTGTATCTTCTTTTACATATGATATTAATAGCGAAAGATTTAAAAAGCAAAATAATAGAAATCCTGTTTCATATAAAGTGGGAAATATATTAAAATACAAAACTAATGCTCGTATATCTAAAACAGCGATTTCTTTAGCTGAATATAAATGCTCAATAGACCATAGTCATACGACTTTTAATTCAAAACTAGGGACACAGTACATGGAGGCACATCATTTAATTCCAATGTGTGCACAGAAAGATTTTTCAATTAATATAGATAGGATAGAAAATATTATATCTATTTGCCCTATTTGTCATTGCGGTATTCATTTAGGAAATCAAGAGTTTAAGTTAGATTTATTAAAAAAATTATATGATTTAAAAGAACAAGAATTAAAATCTGTTGGAATTAATATTAATTTTGGAGAACTTTTCTCTAAATATTATCGGTAAAACCAAAGAAATAGAATTCGAATTTCTTTTTTGTTACATATTTTCAACTAATTCTTTCGCAATATTTTTTATTAACATTGGAGGAATCCCTTCTCCAATTACTTGCCTAATCATCTTTTCACTCGCCCAATTAGGTATATTCCAATCTTTAGGAAGCGAAAATACTATTAGTAATTCGTATATCGTCAGTACTCTCGGATCAGAATATAGGATTTCTCCGGATTTTGTTTTGTATTTTCGACCTGGGTGAACACAACACAAAGAAGATATCACACCATTGTTTTGAGTAATAGTTCGTGATGGCTTATCCCACTCAAATCTACGATAAGTGTTATAATGTCCGTTGACTCTAATACCGTTATCTTTTTTTGGATAATAGTCTGTATTATTAAATGCAGTTTCTCCACTAGGTGTGTGCATCATAGCTATCACATGTTTTTTTGCATGTGTTGGTGGATAATGATATTTTGATATTTTTAAACCTACATCTTGTTTTCTGTAAAAATCCGGAAACAATTTCAGTGTTTCTTCCATTCCTTCTTTTAATATAGGATCAATCGAAGGGATATTATAGATTGCATCTCGTAATGTAATGTTTTTTTTAGGTTCAGGCATTTCCCAGATATAATTCATATCTTTTCTAGATAACAAAAATATATTTCTTTTTCTCATTTGAGGTACTTCATAATCTTTTGCACTAACAATATTTTGTTTTGCAAAATTATACATAGAATCAAGTTCTTTGTGTATATAATCCGGAATATATATTTCTACTTCATTTAATCTAATTTTAGTTTTAAGTAATTGCGGTACATTTTCTAGTAAAACATATTTTGGCTTAATTCTCTTTATTATATCTATTGCATAATAAATTAGTTGATTTCTTTGATCTAGCGGGTCCATTTTTCCGGCCAAACTCATGCCTTGACAAGGTGGTGTAGCTATTAAAAAATCAATATTTTTATTTATTGAACAATTTACAATTTCGTTTCTAATTTTATCAGAAGTGATATCTCCAATAATCATTTCTGTTTTTTCATACAAATGTGTGTAAAATTTTGCACGGTTCGAATCAATTTCATTTGCTACAAGTATTTCAATCCCTAGCTCATTCAAATAAGTTTCGGCGATACCCACATTTGCAAATAATGAAACTCCTTTTAATTTATTCATGAATAAAAACTAATTCCTGCATTATCTTTTTTACTAATAATGGTGGGATTCCTTCCCCAATTACTTGTCGAACAAAATGATCGCTTGCCCAGTCAGGTATATTCCAGTCTAATGGCAAGGATGAAACAGTTAGCAATTCACAAATAGTTAAAACTCGCGCATCCGAATATATTTCTTCACCGTTTTCATCTTTTCCCAACAATCTTCCTGGGTGAACATTGTTTTGAGATCCAATTGTTCTATTGTACATTGTAATTGTATAGCCAGGTTTATTCCAAGACTGTCTTTTATATGTGTTTTTAAATCCTTTCACAAAAGAACCATCAGTTTTTTTAGGTTTATATTCATCTTTATTATTAAATGCGGTTTTTCCACTAGGTGTGTGCATCAAACTATAAACTTGTCTATATACATGTTTAGGTGGATAATGCCATTTCGAAAATTTTAGTCCTTCTTTTCTCTTTTTTTCATATTCAGGAAAAAACTCGATCTGTTCTTCGTAAGAAATATCGTATACTTCTGGATCTAAAGATGGGAAATGCGAAATAGCATCACTTAATGTAACAACTTTTTGATCCTTTATTGGAAATTCCCATTTTTTATTTAGGTCTTTTCTGACCATTAAAATAATCGCTCTTTCTCTTGTTTGGGGAACACCATAATTTGCTGCGTTAATTATTTTATTTTCATTAAAAATATATTCATTACCCAGCTCTAATTCTAAATATTCTGGAATTAATATTTTTTTTTCTTTATATTTAATAAATGTAGAAAGTTGTTCTGGCACATTTTCTAAGAATACATACTTTGGCATTATTTCTTTTACCATATGAACTACTTCTTTAATTAATTGGTTTCTAATGTCATTCTTATCTTTCTTACCAACAGAACTCATACCTTGACAAGGAGGAGTTGCCATTATCATATCAATTTTCGCTAACTTCGAACAATTTATTATTTCTTTTTGAACCTCTTTTTCTGTAATATCTCCTGGTATAGTTTTTATGTTTGGATATAGATGATTATAAAATTTAATACGTTGTTCATCCAACTCATTTGCAAGAACCACAGTTATTCCTAGCGAGTCTAAGTAAGACTCAGCTATTCCAACATTTGCAAATAGTGATAATGTTTTAATTTTTTCCATTTTTTCGTTCCTCCTTTTTAATTTCTTTTCGCACAAAATCAGCAAGCATTTTTTGCATACTGGTTTTCTTCTTCACAACAATTATCTTAAATTTTTGATGTTCTTCTGAAGTTAATTTAACATCTATTCTAGGGGGTTTCATCATATTATTCACCTTACTAAATACAGTTTACCATGGAACAAATACATAGTCAATAATAAAACGCTAAAACGCTTTTTATAGCTCAATTGCCAAAGTAAATTGACCATTAATATAAATAGTGGTTAATTAAGTCTTTCACAAAAATAAATATATGGTCAAGTAAGTATTGCACAATATAATAATTAATATGAAAAATATATTAACTTCCAATTAAATGAAGTATAGAATAACATACATAGCGAAAGGATAAGGCTCTGCTGAGGAGCAACCTGAGCAATAGCTAAATTTTTTTAACAAATGGTCAATTTACTTTGGCAATTGATCTTATTTTCTTTAAATAATTTAAAAAGAACTAGTTCATTAGTTCTTTAATTTTTAATTTTATTTCACTTACACTTTCTTCATCAGGTTCTAAGACTGAAAGTCTAGCTGAGCCTGCGCTGTAAGTTGTCATCATCGCACCAGTTCCTTTAGCATTATAATTTTCAATCTTCCATTTAATGTTTTCATCAAGTTGCAGATTAACTAATTTATTAATTGTATTTTTATCAATGTTAGTCATAACTCCAGACTCTAAAGAGTTAAGTAAACTATTATATTTAGTTAGCAGACTTGGACTTGATGCTTTATTAATTATTCCGGCTATAACTGCTTGTTGGTTATATCCTCTACTAATATCACCTTCTGGCAACATCTTTCTTCCCCTACTAAAGGCAAGAGCAGAGGCACCAGTTAAACTATTTATACCTTTTCTAAAAGTATAACCATCATAACTAAATGAATATTTAGAATCTGCCTTTATTCCACCTAAAGCATCAATTATTTTAACAAATGAAGTAAAATTAACTCTAGCATAATAGTTAACATCAACATCATATAAAGTTGCTAAGGTTAAGGCTGATTCTTCAATTCCATATATCCCAGCATGGGTTAATTTATCTTTAGCATTCTTACTTGCCAGAGTCACGTAGTAATCTCTTGGAGTATTAATAAGAAGTATTTTACTTTTTTTAGGATTAATTACCGCTAAAAGATTTACATCACTTCGCGATACTTTATTGATACTTCCCCTTGCATCTGATCCACTTAAATAGACAACAAATGGTTTGCGCTTAACATCAACTGTTTTAAAATCACCAGTTGTTCTAACAAGAATATCAATAGACTCAAGTATTCTTAACTGAGCATACTCTTCTTCATAATCCTCTTTATAGATTGCCATTAATGATTCACTGATAAAAATAGCATCAGATTCTTTATTTATAACCTTACTAACACCTGTAGTAATACTTTCTTCTAATACTTCTTCATAATTAAGTTTACTTTGAAGCTTATCAACAGCTTTTTCATAAGTTTCAGAATTTGATTCATAAACAGATATCTTTTTATCTTTTAAATCTTTTAACTTTTCATAAGGACTATCTTTTAAAACATAAACATTATAAGTTTCTACTCTAAACCCAGTATCAAATATATTATTTAAAAAATCTATTGTCCCAAAAACATAAAAAATACCTATAGCTTCAATAAAAAGAATAATAAAAGCAAGAAATGACATAGCTATTTTTGTAAACAAGCAAGTCTTAGTATTAAGTTTATAACTTATCCCAAATACAATTAAAACAAGGATTATAAATAGAACGATTAAATATTTTAAAGGCAGAACCTCAAAATATAAAATAATATTAGCTAAAAGTACACTAATCATTACTAAAATAAATGATAATATTTTATAAAAAAGAATAGTTTTCTTTTTTTGTTTTTTTATTTTCTCTTTCTTTGCCATAAATAATCCACCTCTTTAAATATTCTAACATAAAGAAAGTAATAATACTCTAGTTTTGTAAAGTCAAAAAACAAAAAACTATTTATAACGTTTTTTGTTTATTAAATTTATAATTAAAGGAATTAATAAAATAAGATATATATAAATAATATGATACTTAAATATAAAATTAAATAGTGTTAAAATTATTCCAAGTAATATATATAATAATAATATAGATTTATCATGATATTTTATTAAGATAAATGAACCTATTACATAAATAATACTTACTACTATTAAAGCATATTTAATAATTTTTAATATTTGATTATTATTATTCAATTTAGTATTTTCAATTTTTATTATCTTATCTAAAGCATCAGTATTAGTTTTATTTAAATAAACATCTATTCCTACTTGCTCTTTAGGTAGAGTCATTCTAAAATTAACTTCATTTTTTAAATTAGAAAACTCAGTTATTACTCCAATTTTATCACCTGATGAAGTATTTACTTCTTGGAGTGCTCCACTTTTAGGACCATGGACCCAAAAATTATATAAATCACTATTCGTACTATAGGGTAATATTAATCTAATAATACTATTACTGGCGCCAATATCTAAGTTCTTAAATGTATAATTAAGCTCTAAGACATCATTATGAACTACTATTACATTACTAATAACATATTCTATATAGTAAGCTGTTTTTTTCTCTTTAGACTCATTATGAATATTAATAGTTGATCCTAAGCTACTTTTTATATTAGTGTAAAAACTTTTAGTTTTACTTTTTGGATCTAACAAAGAAAGATAGTTTAAATTATCTTCTTTAAAAATATCAAAAGTAAGCTTACTAGGAGCTGGAAGAGTAGCTATTTTAATATTTTCGATACTATAACCGTTATACATTGGGCTTTCTTTAAAATTAATATCTTTTTGCTCCCATGCCTCATCAATCATTTTATAGTTAATAGTTCTAGAAAAATCCTCCATATTGCCATCAAAAATAGCTAATTCTTTAACTCTTAATCCACCAGCTATTTCTATTTCAGCATCGATTAAATGATTAGTTATATTAGCATCAGCTTTAGCATTTATAGGAATTAATAAAAGTATTAGTAGTAATACTCTTTTCATGTTTATCACCTTTTTAAGAATAACATTTTATCTTTCTTATGTAAAGATGTAGAAAATATTTTTTAAAACATAATTGATTAAATTTAATATTTTAAGGCAGTAATAGGTATAATGTAATTCTCTTTGTACAGTTTTGGTCAGCTAATTCTTTGTTTTGGAAATTTCCTGCAGGGTCTCCAAGCATAATAATACTTTTTGAATGAAAGTTTGATGTCCAAATACCACCATTTTGGTACTTCAATACAAATTGCTCCAAACAACATTAAATATTCTTTAATTTGTTCATCAATTATTCTTGGTTTATATAATTTTTTATCATACACTAATTTCTTTAATTCACAAGACCAAAACCCGTGACTTTTCCACTTTTCAATCCATGACTTTTTAATAATTAATTGTAAGCTTTACATATTATGGTTAAAAAACCTGGAAAATTATATACCTTTTAATTATAATTTAGTTGGTGATTAGTTTGGAAATTAAAATTAAAGGCATTTATAGCATTATATGGAGATGCCACTTTGTATGTTAGACCATATGATGATTTTATCAAAGAAGTAAATAGAAATGGTCAAAAACACCGTTTTGAACTCCAAAATATTAAAAGCTTAAGATAAAGCTTTTAATATTTTTTTTTAAATAAAGAATTCCAAATAAAATAAATACCTGGAAATATTAATAAAGTTTCAAAGTGAGTAAATATTTCTGTTAAATAATACCCTATACTATATCCTAAAGTAAAAAGATTTAAATACATAATAAAAAACATTAAAGAATAACTTATTAAATTTATACCAATTAATATTTTTAATATTTTAAACATATTAATTATATGATTAATTTAATTCTTTAATGTTTATTTTACTTACCACAACAATGTTTGTATTTTTTACCAATTTTACAAGGACATTTATCATTTCTACTTATTTTATCTGATTTTATTTGCGTACTTTTCGGTCTTTTCATTTTATGACCTTTTAATTTCCAACAAGGATAATCATATTTTATATTATCAATTAATGTTATTAACTCATTAATAGCATCATCTGGACCATTAAAATATTCAGTTATTTGTTTAGAAAGGTTGCTTTTAGCCTGTACTTCGTTTGTTTAATATAAATGTATATATTCTATTACAAATTGAATAAATAATTCTTAATTTAATTCTTTAATACTTTGTTCACTGAAAAAACATAATATTTCAGATAGTTGATTTTCAATATTATCAAGGCAATATTCTACTAATTGATTTTTGTTAATGTTCTTTTCTAATATAACAGTAATAAATAATTATTTTAAATCAATTATCGGATAATCCTTTAAATCTTTTGCTTTAGAAACTTTATCAGTATAATCTATCGCAAATTGCTGAAAAATCAAGTATTTAATATCTTCTCTTACAAATAACACCTTGTATAATACTATTAGTTCATTAAAGAACTGCTTGTATTATATCCTTTCTTTTATTATAATACATTCTGACACTGTGGATTGTTCTGACTCACCTTATAGCTTAGACTATTCTACGAGAG
>JAQVNR010000019.1 GCA_028703035.1 Bacilli bacterium
CTATTGTTTATAAAACCCCATTTTATAATGTTAATAGGTGTAATGTTGATACTGCAAGTCAGTATTATGAAGTTGATTTTTCAAGAGATAAAGAAGTATGTACTAACCTTTTTGATCCAAACAAAAGCGAAATATCAAGACTATTAAAATATAAAAATAAATATTTAGGTAACAATAGTAATACTGGTAATTTATATTATTCACTACCTTTATCACAATACGGATTTAATTTTGAGCTTGATTCTATTAATTTAGGAATTATAATTAATTACAGCAATAGTGAATTCTATATAAATGAGGATAATAATGATGATTTATTTGTTAAAAAAAGTCTAATTTATAATGCAATTAGTACATTTATATTAATTGATAATACAGAATATATAATTTATAATTTTTCTGGAATAAGCTACAAAATTAATAAAAAAGATGTTATTTCAAAATATGACTCTTTTGATAAATTAATTATTAATGATAAAATAAATGAAAGTAGCTTTAACAAATATGTTACTGATAAAATAAAAGATGATGATTTTGTAAATAATAATTTTAATAGTTTATTACAAGCCCAATGAAACTAAAAAAAGACAGTGAGATTTTCTTTAGTTAAATTAATGTATACTTTAATTTAACTTTTTTAATAGATAATAAATATATGTGCTATAATTTAACTATAAATACAAGGAGGTATTTAATGGAACCAATCTATGTTGGACAAAATGTCCCAACCGAATTATTGATAGGTCATCCTATTGGAACTATGCAGTTATTTGTTAACCATAACTCAGATAAAGTATTATATGGAGTTTCAAATGAAGGAAAATGTATTAAGCCCGCTATACTTACTAGAGCAATATTATTAAATACAAATTTCTTTGCTTGGGAAAATGAACAAGGATCTAAATCTATAGCTAATAAATACGGAAAAGATTTGGCTGAAATATCTAGTTATATATACTACATTGCACCAGAACATATAGTTTCGCATAAAAAAAATGATAGTATGAACCAAACTGTTACTACTCAAATTGGAACTAAAGTCGACGGAACGAATATGTCAGAAGACGAGTTAATAGCGTATGAAAAAAATGTAGGTTATCAAATGCGCATAAATCTAGTTAATGGTCTTTATGAATTTGCTGAAGATACTCAAATCGTAGATAGTAACAATCTACCTAATAAAGATAAATCAACTGGCATGAGTATGTAGTAATATCAAAATTTATTGGATTTAATTACAAAATAAATAAGCATCCCCATAACTCTATAATAAAATCTAAGAGAGTAAGGGAATGCTTTATTTTTTATTAATTCTTTCTTTAGGCGCATTATAACTTTTAGTCATTATATTTTCAACTATTTTAATTAAAGAATCTAATTGCATAAGAGCCTTTATGTCTTTTTTTAAATATCCATCTAAATTCATATATCTCTTATATCCTTCAACAGAAGGGTTTTTATTTGTCTCTAAATAATACCAATTATCATTTTGGGAGTTATAAATAAAATCAATTCCTAAAATAATACCTTTTTCTGATTTCCAAGCATTTGCTATTTTTTTGCACATTTCAATTAATTTATCTGGTAGTTTTAAACTCTCAGCATCAATTTCATGTAAGGTAAGTAATATTTTATCATCAAAAGTTATATTATTTAATTCATTATTTAGAGGAATTGCTTTACCGCCAGCCGCAGCGTTTGATATGAAATTTTTCGAGTTAAGATAATAGGGTGAATTAGGATCATTTAAATATTCGCAAGGATTAAAAATATCAATCCCATATTTTTTAATTCTTTTTTTCTGCTTTGTATCTGTTGAAACTAAAAATAAAGCAGATAATATATCACCAGTACAAGAGGTATATATCCTAATAGAACTATTAATTCCTTCAAAGCTTTTAATATACTCTTGAACTACAAACTCACTTTTTAAATTTAATTCTTTACTTTCTGGTAAGTTAAATAAGGAAATAATTTTATTTAATTGTTCTTTAGTTTCTATTAAATATTTATCTTCTCCGCGATTGGCAGTAATGTTTTTAAAAACTGCCGGTAAAAAAATATTTTTTAAATAGTCATCAACATTTAAAGTAACTGGAATATTTATATCATTTGAATTAATTATTTCTTCTTCGGTTAAATTTTTTTCGTTTGCATCATTTCCTAATAAATTAAATATCTCTCCATCATTTTTATATTCACCCATTTCCGTAATAATAGTAAAACCTAATTTTTTAGCTACATCAGTAAATTTATTTATTATATTTAATATATTTATCGTCATAGCAATTGGCATTATTTTTCCATGGTAAAGCCTGTATTCATACTGCATTTCTAGTAGTTCTTGC
Organism: Bacilli bacterium; assembly: GCA_028703035.1. GTDB lineage: Bacteria > Bacillota_I > Bacilli_A > RF39 > UBA660 > DUUS01. The sequence continues at coordinate 2,349 of JAQVNR010000019.1, forward strand.
TTTGGGTTAGGGATTAAAAGATAGGTCTTATTTTTTAAAGTGTAGGGGAATTCAGCTATTATTATATCAGCTAAATCTAAAAATATAGAAGACTGAACATTTTTATTTATAGGTTTAGTTTGATGGTTTTTAATTAATTTAATAATATTCATAGATAATCCTCCTTGATAACTATTTAAATTATATCATTTAACTGCTGATTAAAGAAGTCGTTAATATATTTTATTTTTAGTAATTTTTAAAAAAATGCTTATACTAATTTTAGGTGATACGATGGAAACAGTATGGACTAAAGATTATCAAGATTTTAATCTTCCTAAAGTTAAAGAAGAAACACACACGCCAATATTAATAATAGATATGAATTGGTTTTAGATGAAGATGAAGAAGAATATCAAGTAGTACTACAAATAGATACCTCAGTTATTGCAACATATCGTGTTAGATATAATGTAGAGGATAGTAGTGGAAATGATGCTTTAGAAGTGATTAGAACAGTTAAGGTAGAAGATACAACCATTCCAGTAATTACTCTAACAGGGGAAAGTGAAATAACAATATTCGTTGGAAGTGGTGAATATGAAGATGAAAGAGCAACAGCATTAGATAATATTGATGGAGTTATAACTGAAAATATAGTTGTTATTTATGAACTGGTTATAAATGAAGAAGAAGAATATGGAGTCGTAGAAGAAATAGTTCATTAACTAAAATTGTCGAAAACGTTATGACTAGGGATATGACAGCGTCTAAAGTAAAAGGGAAATAGACTTGATAATTGTTTTTATATTATCTTAAGCAAATATAATATAAAGGGTGATTAATATTATAACAATGTATTGTTATAATAGATGCTCAATCTAAAGTTAATAACTGATCAAAGGATATTATTAGGATTCAAAGAAGAAGAATGGAAAAAATACTATAGTAAGTAAAAATTACAGTATTTTTATTTCCCTTTAAATTTTCTTGCCTTTTTTAAAATAAAATTATTTATTTTGTTTTCCATAATACTCAAATCTAATGAACCCACAAATATGCTAGTTATACCAAATTGATTTGCGCCAAATATATCAGCGTATAAATCATTTCCAATCATTGCTGTTTTTTCTTTAGAAAAATATAATTGTTCGGTTACTTTTTCAAAAGCACTTTTATTAGGTTTTTTAGCCGAAGCTATTCCATGAGTTATGTTTGTTTTAGCTAAAACTGGGTCCAGTCTAAGATTTCCAGCGTTAGTCAGTAAAGTTATAGTGAAACCCATTATTTTTAGACTAACAAATAAATCAACTAGCTTATCAGTAACACTAAAATTTAAACTCTTTAAAATAGTTCCATCAATATCAAAAATTAATAATCGAATTCCTTTAGTATATAGTTTATCGTAATCAATAGAGTAAATATCATCATAAATATGATCGGGAATAAAATCTTTTAACATAAAATCTCCTTCTTTGTTTTAACTGAATCGCTATTATATATTATTTACTAGCGTTTGTAAACTTTAATAAAATCCTGTTAATTTTGTAAAAAATGCCTATACTAATTTTAGGTGATATAAGTGGAAACAATTTGGACCAAAGATTATCGTGATTTTAATTTACCAATGGTAAATGAGGATATTGAAATTCCAATATTAATAATAGGCGGTGGGATAGCTGGATTAATGTGTGCATACAACCTCATGAAAATAAATAAAAAGTTTATATTAATAGATGCTCAAAAACTTGCCAGAGGCGTAAGTGCATATAGTACAGCTCAAGTAAGTATTGCTCACGATAATTTATATGATGAAATTAAGAATAAACATAAAACTAAAATAGCTTTAGAGTATTATGAATCACAGCTAGAAGGGTTACAAATAATAAAAGATATTATTAAAGAAGAGAAAATTAGCTGTGATTATCAAGAGGAAAGTACTATAATACATGCCAAAGAAGATAAGAACTTAATTACAATAATAAATCAATATAATCTTTTGAAAAGGTATGGAAACATAAATTTAATTAAATCAAAGTCTAAAACTTTTAAATATAAATTAGCGCTAGAATTTCCTAATCAATTTATATTTAACCCGGTAAAATATATGAATTGTATTATAGATATCTTAATTGAACATAAATGTGAATTATATGAAAACTCTCGAGTTACTAAAATAAAGAAAATTAGTAATAGATATGAAGTAATGATTAATGATGATTATTATATTTATCCCGATAAAATAATTATGGCTTGTCATTATCCTATAAAAAATCCCGATAATTTATATTTTGCTAAGATTTATCAAAGTAAGTCATATGCAGTTAGTTTTAAAACCAAATTAAAAATAGATGCTAACTATGTTTGTTTAGATGAACCCTATTTTTATATTCGTAAGTATGATAAAGAAACATTAATAATTGGTGGTTGCGATCATTTTACGGGAATTTCCACTAAAAATAAAAATTATTATGAGCTTTTAATTAAAAAAATATATGAACTTGATAAAAACGCTATTATTGGGTATAAGTGGTTTACTCAAGATTGTATGCCAATTGATTCACTTCCTTATGTTGGTTATTATTCGTATAGTAATCCTAATATAATATTGGTTACTGGTTTTCAAAAGTGGGGGTTTACTAATAGTCATATAGCTGCTAAAAATGTTGTTAATATTTTAAATGACTCACCTGATAATTATTTATTTAAAACTCATAGATGGACATTACTTAGAGATTTAAAGAGTACTTTAAGAATGATTATCCATAGTGTAAATGGATTAATTATAAGCAAGTTAAATGTCTCAAAACATGATTTAAATAACATTAAAATTGGTAGCGGTAAAGTTATGAAGTATAAAGGTATTAATTCACTAGTCTATAGAGAAAGTGAAAATGAATTTATAATTTTAAAAAACAAGTGTACACATATGGGCTGCTCACTAATTTGGAATGATATAGATAAAGTATGGGAATCAAAATGTCATGGCTCTATTTTTGATAAATATGGTAAAGTAATATATGGTCCAGCAACTAAAGATTTAGAAAAGGTTGATTAATATTAAAAAAATATATCTCGCGATATATTTTTGCGTTTTATGTTAGAAATTGAAAAAAAGGTATTGGCTGATGAAAAAAATTAAGCCAAAAGAAAAAGAGGCTATTTTAAAAGCTCGTGTTAGACAAGGAGAATATAGGCAAAAACTTTTAGAAAGGTGTCCATATTGTCCTATTACCTTAGTCTCAGATGAAAGAATATTAATTGCATCTAAACCATGGAGAAAGTCCACAGATTTTGAAAAAACCGATCCTAATAATGGTTTGATATTAACGCCGACATATGACAAACTATTTGATAATGGGTTTATAAGTTTTGAATCTGATGGAACGATGCTTGTATCACCGTGGATATCTCCAATGAATCAAAAACGATTGAATATATACAACGGTAAAAAAGTAAACATGTCTACTCACAAAAAAGAAGAATATCTTTTTTACCACCGAGAATTTATTTTTAAAAAATAAATTTTTTTACATTAATTTGTACTTGAAGGAGTTCTAATAAATAAAAATGAAATAGATTTTTATTTATATAATATTTAGAAAAAACTTTTGAATCAGGAGAACTTGAAGCATAAAAAATATATTTAGGTATATTTTTTTTTATATTATTAAGACTAATATAGAGAAGTGATAATATGAATAAATTAAAAAAATATAATAAAAAAAGAGACTTTACTAAAACTAAAGAGCCTATTGGCTCAATTTCTAAAAGAAATAAAAAGTTATCTTTTGTTGTTCAACATCACTTAGCTCGAAATGATCACTATGATCTGCGTTTAGAACTTGATGGCACTTTAAAAAGCTGGGCAGTACCTAAAGGGCTATCATATAATCCCAAAGACAAGAGACTGGCAATTTTAGTTGAAGACCATCCTATTTCTTATTGTAACTTTGAAGGTAACATTCCCAAGGGTGAGTATGGTGGTGGAACCGTTATGGTTTGGGATAAAGGAACGTGGAGTGCAGCCCATGATGCTACAGAATCACTCAAAGATGGCATGCTTAAATTTACTTTAAAAGGTAAAAAATTAATGGGAAGCTGGGCACTGGTAAAAATGAAAGATGATAACTGGCTTTTAATTAAAGAAAATGATGAATATAGCTCAGATAAAATTGATTTATCAAAATATGATGTCAGTATTAAAACCGGAAGAACTATGGATGAAATAGCAAGTGAGGAATCTAAATGACTAAAGAATTAATTATTGAAAAAGTTAAAATATCTAGTCCGAAAAAAATAGTTTATTCTTCATCAGGAATTACTAAAAAAGATATCGCTCTATATTATCAAAAAGTTGCTGAAAGAATGCTCCCATATATTAAAAACCGAATTATTAGCTCGGTAAGATGCCCTGCTGGAACTAAAAGTAGTTGTTTTTATAAAAAACATCTTGAAGAAAATAGTTTAGGACTTAAAAAAATTATAATACCAACAAAAAATAATTCTAAAAATGATTATTATTATATAACTGATATATCGGGTATTATTTCTGAAGTTCAGATGAATACCATCGAATTTCATATTTGGGGAAGTAAAATATTAAATATTAATAAACCTGATATTATGGTTTTTGATTTAGATCCAGATGAATCTTTGAGTTTAGAAGATGTAAGAGAGGGTGTTAAAGATTTAAAAAGTATTTTAGATAAACTAGGAATCATCTCTTTTCTTAAAACTAGTGGTGGTAAGGGTTATCATATAGTAATACCTTTTAAACCAACTGCTTCTTGGACTAAATTTAGAGCCTTTGCTAAAAATATTGCCAAATTAATGGAAACAAACTGGCCTAATAAATACACCAGCAATATGCGAAAATCTCTGCGCAAAAATAAAATATATATCGATTGGGTGCGCAATACTAAAAGTCAAACTAGCATCGCGCCATACTCACTTAGAGCTAGAGATTACCCAGCTGTTTCCATGCCAATTAAATGGAGTGAACTTGAAAAAGTTGCCCCAAATGAGATTGATATTAAAAAGGCAAGTTTAAGATTAAAAAGAAAAGATCCCTGGGAACATTTTTTTGATATTAATCAAGAATTAAAGTAAGAATGAATATATTTAAGATATATTAAATATAGTAAGATAGATGAGAAAAAGTATTTTTAAATCAACAATTATATTATTTATCTCAGGATTCTTACTTCATTATGCTTATGATATTAGTAATAATAATTTTTTAGTAGGTTTATTTAGTCCAATTAACGAAAGTGTTTTTGAACACTTAAAATTAAGTTTTTATCCGACTCTTATCTGGTGGTTAATATTTTATATATTTAATCAAGATAGATATAATATAAATAAAGACAGGTGGTTTACAGGGTGTCTAGTTTCAATTATTACATCTATTTTAACTATTCTGGCTATTTATTATATTGCTAAATGTGGTTTGGGAATTAATAGTTTAATTCTTGATATCTCATCTTTATATATTGGTCTATTTGCTGGTCAATATTTAGGATATCATATATATAATTATTATTTAAAATCAAAATATATCTTATCAATTGCTATGATTTTTATATTCTTTGTTAGTTTTATAGTTCTAACAATATTACCACAAAGTGCTCCAATATTTATTGATTAGGCGCTGGTGTTCCCCAAAATAAATTAAATTTTAAAGGAGATTTGTATGAGACAAAAAGTTGTTCATCCATATGGACCAATATATAATAAAGATTCTAGAATTATGTTTGTAGGAACAATTGCTAGTGTTAAATCAAGAGAACATGGTTATCCATATTCAAGTCCAAAAAACCGTTTTTGGCGCATTTTAGAAATTATATTTAATGAAAAAATAACTAATCATCAAGAATTTCTACTCAAACACAATATCGCGCTTTGGGATTCGATTAAATCATGTGAAATAAGAGGATCAAGTGATGCTAGTATTAAAAATATTAAAGTAAATGAATTATGGGAAGTTACTAATAATAGTCAAGTTAAACAAGTTTTTACTAATGGAAAAAAAGCATATTTAGTTTATCAAAAATACATTTATCCAAAAACAAAAATACCGGCAATATGTCTTCCTTCAACTAGTCCTGCTCATGCAATAAAAAGGCTAGATGACTTAGTAGAAGACTATAAAATAATATTAAAATATTTATAATATATGAAACTCATTTTAAAACTTATTCTTATTATAGTAATAATTATTGGAACTTATATATATGTTTTTAAAGAGAGGTGTATATTTATATATAAAGATATTAATGATAAAATAACTTTCTTTAAAGAAGATGATAGTGATATTATAACAGCTTTTACTAAAGGTATGAAAACCCATGATTATTATAAAACTTTAACTGACAAACCATATACTTTATCTAAAACTAGTGATATTTATCAAAATATTAACTATGATTTTGAAAAACATTTACATTATAATGAGATAGAAAAACTTATAAATAACTTAAATAAATCAGACTCTACTATAATTTCCGTAATTGGAAGTAGTGTTGATAAAAGAAGTATTTACTCTATTGAAATAGGTTATGGGAGTAATACTATTTTGTTTGATGCAGGAATTCACGCTGCCGAAGTAGCTGGTCCACTTTTTATAATAAAGTATTTAATAGATTTAGTAAATGATTATGAAAATAATGAGGATGAGGCTATTAATATTATCAACAACTATAAAATTATTATTATTCCTTGCATAAATCCTGATGGGTATGAAGCAACTTTATTTGGAACTAAATATATTAATAATAAAAACTTATATATTTATCAAAATAGAAAAGATATTATTTTTAAGACATATAAAGGTAATGCTAACGGAGTAGATTTAAATCGCAATTTTCCATCCCAGCATGGGGGTCTTTATTATAGTAATAATATTTTAAATGAAACAGTTTCTTTAGAGCCGACTTTAGGCTATTTCGATTACTTTCCCGGAACTAGACTTGGTAGTGAACCTGAAACAAAAGCTGTTATGTCATGGCTTGAAAATAACCTAAATAATGCATCAGCTTATATATCACTTCATAGTGCCGGCAGAGTTATCTATTCTGGTAAACCTAACTTATCTGCTGCTTTTAATAATAAATCTTTACGACTTGCTAAAATTGTTAGTCAAGTCAATAATTATACAGCATATGATAAAACAGAAGAAGAAGTAGGTTATGGAAATGACGGAACTTCAACAGACTATGCATCCGAAATTATCTCAGACTTTAAGTTTAGTAAAAAAACTGGTAGATTAAGTGCAAGCTCTTATCAGAATCCGAAAATTAAAGAAGTTATAAATACTGGCATAATAACTTTAGAAACACTCTCTGAATACACTTTTGATTTAAATATTATAAAAGAAGAATATTATAATCAAAAACTTTATAAAGTTTTTACAAAACTAATAAAAAATCAGGAATAACCTGATTTTTAAATGATATAAATAAGTACACATAAGAAGTGAAGTAAACTACCAATTGCAACAAAAATATGAAAAACACTGTGAAAATATTTGAATTTACGACCTCCCATATAAAGTAAGGCACCTAATGTATAAGAAATACCACCAAACACCAGAAGTAGGGTAGCAGGTTTACCAATCATTCTAATTAAATTTGATGCGGTAAAAAGAATACACCAGCCCATACCTAAATAGCAGATCATTGAAAATATTTTAAATTTATTTAAATCAATAGCATTAAGGGTAATTCCTAAAATAGCAACTAGCCAAATAATTCCAAATAAACTCCAAGCCAGAATAGGATCATACAATCTAATTGAACAGAGTAAAATAGGTGTATAAGTTCCTGCTATTAATATAAATATAGTACAGTGATCTAAAATTTGAAAGATTTTTTTAGCAGTAGCAAATTTTGGACTAAGTCCGTGGTATATGCTAGACATTGTATACAATAGAATCATTGATATTCCAAAAACAAGAGATCCAGCAACTCCATAACCACTTTTATTTATTATTGAAAATATAAGACAAAGAACAAGAGCTATAATGCCTATAACACCACCAATAATATGAGTTACCATATTCATTGTTTCTTCACCTTTAGTGTAGTTAGGCAGTAAACGATCTTTTAATTTAATTCTTTTCATTTTTCCTCCTAATTATTTTTTTTATTGTTATCTAGTACTAATTTTTTAACCATCTGATTTGTTCCCGCCATTTCAAATGCATATTTATGTTCATATAGAAAATCAGGCTCGTTTATTAAAACTGGGAAAGTATCAAATAATGTTTTAGGTTTACTTGGTTTAAATGTTTTTATTGAAACATTATTTTCTAGAGGCTTCATAATTTTATTTACCACTTCATTTATTAGTTTCTTCTCAGCAATTATTTTGTGAAGAAAAGGTAGGGCTTCTATTAAGCGATCTATCGCATCAGGATCATGTTCTAATGAAATATTATTTTTTGATGTTTTATTAGCAAGAGTACTAATCCCATTATGTCTTAATGCTTTAACTTTATCAACATTATCTTCAATCATTAAATCAATATCATTATCAATACATGCGTCCACTTTATCGCCAGATACCCAAACAGTATCATCAAATGGAATATTTTCTTTTCTTAATCTTCTTCTAACTCTATTTCGAGCAGCAACACTTTCTTTATAATTACTTGTTGTTAAAATATGAGATGAGATAATTAGAATGCGTCCGCCTTCTTCTTTTGCTTCTTTACATAGTTCAACTGCATCTTCATTAATTGGTGTAAATCTATTATATACTATCGAAACAAAATTAAGTAGTTTTCTCCATAATATATTTTTTTCTCTTTTTAACCATTTTTCTTCGTTTAGTCCAGATGAACCTCTTTTCGTGATAACTCCATCATAATCCATTCCTAACGTAAACAAATGCTCGTCATTATTATTTAAATGCTTCATTAATTTCTCCTGTAATACAAATAAATATATCAAATATTTAACAGCTAGTCAATTCCGCTTTTTTTTGATAAAATACTAATAGAGGTTGTTAAAAAACTCATATATAATTATATGAATAATAATTATTTTAATTATAAGGTGCTAATACGTAAATATAAAAAAGGTGATTATAAACAAAGTTATAGCATTTTGATTGAAATATTATAAAATAATTCTAAATGTTATAAAGAGGAGGTATAGAATGTTAAATGAAATATTAAGTAGTTGTAAATTTGTAATGGATAAGGCTGATCATGTTAAAATAAATTATAAAAATTTGGATTTATTTATTCAAGATATAGATAGTGATGATTTAAAACATTGGCTTTGCAATAATCCATACAATTTATTTTATTTAGAGATATCAAAAATTATTAACTTTTTACTGATATTTGAAGTAATTGATTATTCTTTTTGGGGAACTCCAAAATGGACTATTGTAACTGAATTTGGCGAAAAAGATGGCTCGGATGCATTACTATATGTTATGTTAAAACATGTGAAAGAAAAAGGAATATTTGATTTTAGTAAAATAAGTTTACCTGAATTTAAAAGTATGTTAAAAGGTAACGTTGATATACCCTTGTTAGAAGAGAGGTATCATGCTTTAGTAGAGGTTAGTAATATAGTTAATGAAAAAATGAATGGTAATTTTTATGAATATATAAGGAATGTAACTTCCGATATTGAATTATTTGATATTATACTAAAATATTTTCCAACATTTAAAGATGAGAGAAAATATAAAGGTGAAAATATTTATTTTTACAAATTGGCTCAATTATTAGTTTCTGATATTTTACATTTAAGAGAATCTCAAGAAAAAATTGTTGTAGATTATTCTCATTTACTTGGGTGTGCAGATTATAAGATACCTCAAACCATGAGTGCATGGAATATAATTGAATATGACAAAGAATTATCTTTACTAGTTGATACTAAAAGAGAATTAGAAGTATCTTCTAAATATGAAGTAGAAATAAGAGCAAGCATGATAGTTGTCATTGACTATATTAAAAATAAACTAGAAAATATCAGTGCAATTGATATCAACGATTACTTCTTTGTTTCTTCTAAAAAAGTTAAAGATAAAGTTAAACCATACCATCTTTGTAGAAATACAAATTATTAATAAATATAAAGTCTTACATATAAAGATAAAGATGTATTCCAAAAGTAAATGTCACATTTATAGATAAAGATATTTGGCTTACACACCAAATTGCAAAAACATACAAAACAACGCAACAAAATATTAGTTCACATATTAAGTCTATTTATGAGAATAAAGAATTAAATATTATTTCAACTATTAGGAAATTCCGAATAGTTCAAAAAGAAGGAAATAGAGAAGTTAAAAGAAAATTAAAATATTATAACTTATTTTGGTATCTAAGTAAAAAATATAGAAAGAATAATAATAAGTTTTTAGGATAAAAATTTCCTTTCAATCTTGTGGGCCCGGGATAACAATAATGGTGAAAATAATTTAGGTAGATTTGGATGAAAATTAGGAAAGAAGAATATTTATGGGTTAAAATAAATAAATTTTGAGGAAGTGATCAAGTGGTAAAAGATTTAATGATTAGAAGTAGCTGTGCAGAATTTTTAGTATTTAAAATACAAGAAAAAGAAGAGGGTATCCAAGTTAAATATGCAAATGAAAACTTATGGATGAGGCAAAAAGCGATGGCAGAATTATTTGCTTGTAGTGCTGATAATATCTCTTTACACTTAAAAAACATCTTTAATGAGAACGAACTAGAAAAGGAAACAGTTACCGAGGATTTCTCGGCAACTGCTACAGATGGTAAAAATTATAAGATGAAATTTTATAATTTAGATGAATTATTTCAGTAGGTTATAGAGTTAATTCTTTAAGAGCAACCCAATTTAGAAGATGGGCAACTAATGTATTAAAAACTTTTACTATCCAAGGTTATGTTTTGGATAAAACTAGAATGAAAAACGGGTCATTTGTTGACCAAGATTATTTTGAAAAATTGCTTGAAGAAATTAGAGAAATTCGTTTAAGTGAAAGAAGATTTTATCAAAAAGTAACTGATATATACGCAACAAGCATTGATTATGATTCAAAATCGCCAATATCAATGAACTTTTTTAAAAAAGTTCAAAATAAAATGCATTATGCAGTAAGTAAAAAGACAGCATCTGAAATAATTTATAATCGGGTTAATTCAAAAAAACCAAATATGGGACTTACATCTTGGGAAAATTCTCCAAATAGTAAAATTCTGAAATCTGATGTTGTAATAGCAAAAAATTATTTGTTTAAAGAAAAAATAGAAGATTTAGAGAGAATTGTTAATGCCTTTTTAGAGCTTGCGGAAGGAAGACCTAAATATTGATAAATTATATAAATCAGATTTTGACTTATTGCTAGAAGAGACTACTAAAGAATAAAAGTATAATATTGAAGATATTTGTTAAATTATCAAGTGGAAATAAATAAAAAACAAAATTGAAAGGAGATGAATACTATGTTAGAAAAAGATTTTAAAGATATAATAATTGAGATTAAAAGTCAGATAAATAATCCTCGGATCGAAATATTTCAAAATGCTAACAAAATTATATTATAAACTAAGAAAAATTATTGATGAAAATTCATCGTGGAGAAATAAATTCATTGATGAATTGGCTGTTGAACTTAAGATTTCTTTTTCAAATATTAAAGGTTTTATAGAAAATCAATATAAACTTACGGTTGGTAATGAAGACTATTTTATAGATATATTGTTTATCATACAAAACTTCTAGAATTAAAAAACACAAGATTTAAACCCGAATATGCGGGAAAGGTAAATTTTTATTTATCATATTAATAAACCAATTGGTGTAAGTTCTTACGAAATATCAAAATATTTACCAAAGGATATATTAGAATCGTTGCCAACAGAAGAAGAGATAAATCTTCATATTGACAAAGATGAGGAGGAGGAAAATAATGAATAATAACGAAAACAAAACAAATATCAACTGGTATCCGGGTCATATGGCCAAAACAAAAAGAGAAATTGAGAAGTTAATGCCAATTATTGATATTGTTTATGAACTTCTTGATGCTAGAATACCTTATTCATCAAAATTATTAGATATTAATAAAATAATTAAAAATAAAGCAAGAATTTTAATTATGACTAAAAAAGATTTATGTGATCTTGAGATCACTAATAAATGGGTCGATTTTTATAAAAAAGAAGGATATTACGTACTACTTATTAATTTAAATGATGAAAAAGATTATCAAAAAATAATTACTTTAACAAAAGAGTTAGTTCTTGACATCAATAATAAAAGAGTAGCAAAAGGTTTAAAAGAAAAAGAGATTAAATCACTTGTAATTGGTATTCCTAATGTGGGAAAGAGTACTCTTATTAATAAGATGGCTGGTAAAAAAGTTGCTGGTGTTGGTAATAAACCCGGAGTAACTAAAGTTCATACTTGGCTTAAAACTAAACATAATATTCTTCTTCTTGATACACCAGGCATTTTATGGCCTAAATTAGATGAGACAAAGGCCTTTAATCTAGCTGCAATGACAGCAATAAAAAATGAAGTACTACCAATAGATGAAGTTGCATATTATATTTTAAAAATGTTAAACGATTATTATCCAGAAATATTAAAAGCAAGATATAACTTAGATTCATTTAGTTATGATATAATAAGTGAGGCTTATGAAACTATCGCTGATAAAACAGGAGCATATTTAAAAAATAAAGAAATAAATTATGATAAAATAAGTAATGCTATTATAAATGATGTAAAAAACGAGCATCTAAAAGGTATTACTTTTGACAGGGAGTTATAATGTTACTTGAGTATGAAAAAAAATTATATAAAGAAAAAATCACTAAAATAGCCGGTGTTGATGAAGTAGGAAGAGGCCCTCTAATTGGGCCAGTAGTAGCAGCTGCGGTAATCTTACCCAAAAATTATAAATTAGCTGGCTTAACCGATTCGAAAAAATTAAATGAAAAAAAAAGAAACTATTTTTATAGTAAAATCAAAGATGATGCTCTGGCTATTGGAATTGGCATAGTAGATTCTCAGACTATTGATGAGGTTAATATATATGAAGGAACTAAAATAGCAATGAAAATGGCAATAAATAATCTTGATATCAAACCCGAGCATATCTTAATTGATGCAATGAAACTTGATTTAGATATACCTTCAACAAGTATTATAAAAGGAGACCAAAAAAGCATTAGTATAGCAGCAGCATCTGTTATAGCTAAAGTAACAAGAGATAGTATGATGTATGAACTTGATAAAAAGTTCCCAGAATATGGCTTTGCTAGCCATAAAGGTTATCCAACTAAAATGCATGTTGAAAATATCGGAAAATATGGATTACTTGACAATTATCGATTTACTTTTAAGCCGATAAGTGTTTTAATAAAAAAAGGTGGTAAAAATGAAAGAAAAGTTAGAAAAACCAATATTTAAAAATACAATTATTTTCTTTGTTTATATATTTATTATTGAAATGATAACCAAATATAATATAAATAATCATTTTTTTAGTTATTCGACCCTTAGGATAACACTTAGTTCTCTTATTTTCGCTATAATTATTAGCTTAATCCTAAATTTAGGTAGTGAACTATTTAAAAAGATTTTTGCTAGCATTATCAGTTTAGCTTTAATTATTTATGCGTGGGTAGAGATTAATTTATATTTTTATTTAGGTTTTTTTATGGGACTGGGAAATGCTGAACAAGGAACAAAAGTTATTGATTATATAAAAGAATATATTACAGCTTCTAAATTAGAAACATATTTAGTAATTATACCTTTTATATTATTACTATTATATTATTGGTATTTAAAACCAAAACTAATCTCTAAAAAATTAGAAAAAACTCATATCTTTTATTTTAAACCCCAATCTAAAAAAAGAAATGTGCTCGTATATATTTGGATTGTTTTATTTATTATACTTTTAAGTATTGGATATTATAGTTCTTTAAAAGTTGAATTTATGCAAAATAAAATGCAAACTACTAAAAATATCGAATTATTTATTTATCCTGAAAATTCTAATTTAGCAGTTAGCCAACTAGGCATTTTCACTTATGGATTAAGTGATTTAATAAGTATTATATTTAATACAAATAATTATGATTTTTATGAATATGAGCTAACTAGCGCTAAGCATCATACTCAAGTAACAGATTATTCGCGGATTATTGATGATACTTTATGGCAAAAAATTATTGAAAAAGAAACAAACAATACATATAAAAATTTAAATAATTATTTTATAACTCAAGAAGTAACTCCAAAAAATAATTATACAGGCATCTTTGAAGGTAAAAATTTAATATTTATTTTAATGGAATCAGTTGGAGAAATAGCAATTAATGAAACTTTCTTTCCTAATATATATAAACTTTATAATGAAGGGATATCCTTTACTAATAACTATTCACCTCGAAATAGCTGCGCAACAGGAAACAATGAACTAACTAGTATGACAAGTTTATATACAATAAATAATACTTGTACTGCTAATACATATATGTACAATAACTATTTTCAATCAATATTTAATATGTTTAATAATATTGGTTATCAAACAAGTAGTTATCATGACTATCCAGAATTTTATTATTCAAGAAAAGTAATTCATGAAAAATTAGGAAGTTCTGCTTATTATAATGCTACTGATTTAGGAATTAAATGGAGTGCTTTATATGAAGAGTGGCCAAGTGATGTTGAATTAATAGAAAAATCACTACCATATTTTATTGATGAAAAACACTTTATGGTTTATATGACAACAGTTACATCTCATCAACCTTATAGTGTATCAAGTGAGTATGGAGATAAATATTTATCTGAGTTAGAAGAATATGATTACAGTAGACCTCTTAAAAGATATATATCAAAAGTTATGGAGTTAGATAAAGCAATTGGAGTATTACTTGATTCACTAAAAATAGCTGGTAAACTTGATGATACTGTTATAGTTTTGACTGGAGATCACTATCCATATGGATTATCCAATTATTATATAAATCAAATAATGGGATATGATGTGAAAGTTAATAATGAGGTTGACAGAACTCCATTAATAATTTATAATCACTCTCAAGAACCTAAAAAAATTGATAAATATACTTCAATAATTGATATCTTGCCAACCATTTTTAATTTATTTAATTTAGATTATGATCCACGTTTATATTTTGGTAATGATATCTTTAGCGATTATCAAGACCGAGTAGTATTTGCTGATGGTTCGTGGCAGGATTCTATAGGTTTTTATAATGCACCAAAAGCAAAATTCACCAGCACATCTGGTGATGAAACACTCGCTTACTCAGATGAAGAATTAATTGAAATTAATTATGAAATAATAACTAAAAAGAAAATAAGCGCGCAAGCAATTCGAAATTATTACTTTAGTTATTTAGAGTTGGCATTAGAAAAAGAAATAGAAATAGAAAAACAATCACAAGTTAAAGATGAATAGGAGGAGTCTATGACAAAATTAGTAATAGTTGAGTCACCAAGTAAGACAAAAACAATTGAAAAATATTTAGGGAAAGATTATAAGGTAGTATCTAGTAAGGGACATATTAGAGATTTAGCAACAACTGGTAAATTTGGCTTTGGCATTGATATAGAAAATGATTTTAAACCAAATTATATTGCTGCTAAAGGAAAATCTAGTGTTATAAAAGATTTAAAAAAAGATATCTTAAACTCAGATTATGTCTTTCTAGCAACTGACCCAGATAGAGAAGGGGAAGCAATTAGCTGGCATTTATTTGATGCTCTTGATATTAATAAAGATAATTACGAGAGAGTTATATTTAATGAAATAACCAAAGAAGCGGTTTTAAATGCTTTTAAAAATCCTGGTAAAATAAATAAAGATTTAGTTAAAAGCCAGGAAACAAGAAGAATGTTAGATCGAATTATTGGTTTTAGATTATCTAAATTAATCCAATCTAAAACAGGTGGTAAATCAGCTGGTAGAGTGCAAAGTGTGGCCTTAAAATTAATTGTTGATCGTGAAAGAGAAATTGATGCATTTATTACTGATGAATATTGGCACATTACTGCTAAATTTAAAGATTTTGATAGTGAATTAGAAAAATATCACGGTAAAAAGATTGAAATAAAAGGTGAATCTGAGGCAAATGATATATTAAATAGTTTATCTAAATCATTTAATATAGAGTCTGTTACTCAGAAAGAAAAAACTAAAAAAGGTATTATGCCTTTTACAACCTCAACTCTTCAGCAAGCTGGCGCCAATAAGCTTAATTTTGCATCAAGCAAAACTATGAGAATTGCGCAAAAGCTATATGAAAGTATTGATATTGGTACAGAAACAGTTGGTCTTATTACCTATATGCGTACTGATTCAACCAGATTATCGGAAGTCTTTGTTGCTGATACTTATAATTATATTAAAAAAAAATATGGTCCGGAATATATTGGCCCAGTTAAAAAAGGCAAACGAAAAGTTGGAAAAATTCAAGATGCCCATGAGGCTATTCGTCCAACATCAATTGAAAGAACCCCGGAGTCAATTAAAGAATATTTAAGTGCTGATGAATATAAACTTTATAGTATTATTTACTACCGAGCTCTAGCATCACTTATGGCTAATGCTAAAACCCTAGCAACAACAATTATTTTAGAAAACAATGGATATACTTTTAAATCAACCGGAAGTATTGTAACATTTAAAGGTTATTTAGAGGCCTATGGTAAATATTTAGATAATGAAGATATAATTTTACCTGATTTTAGTGAATATAAAACCAAAGTTATTATAGCTGATGAAATAGTACCAAGTCAGCACTTTACTAAACCTCCAGCTAGATTTACAGAAGCAACCCTAATTAAAGAACTTGAAACTTTAGGAATTGGCAGGCCAAGTACCTATTCCAAAATAACGGAAACAATTAAAGAAAGAGGCTATGTAAATATCTTAGAAAAAAAATTTCATCCAACTGAAATAGGAATAGAAACAACTGATAAGCTTCAAGAGTATTTTTCCAATATTATTAATGTAGAATATACAGCTAATATGGAAGATGATCTTGATAAAATAGCTGATGCTCAGTTGGATAATATAAAAGTATTGAAAGATTTCTATCAAGAATTTGAACCACTTGTTGAAAAAGCATTTGATGAGATGAAAAAAAAGCCACCTGAATTAACTGGTGAAAAATGTCCAGAATGTGATCATGATTTAGTAATTAGGAATGGAAAATATGGAAAGTTTACCGCGTGTAGTAATTATCCAGCTTGTAAATATATCAAAAAAGAACCAAAAGAAATTGTTGAAATAATGCCATGTCCAGAATGTGGTCACTCAATTATAGCAAAACCCACTCGCAAAGGAAAAATATTTTATGGATGTAACAAATATCCAGACTGTAAATTTGCCCTATGGGATAAACCAACCGGTGAAAAATGTCCAAAATGTTCAAGCCTTTTAGTTGAAAAGGGTAAAAAAATAAAATGTTCTGCATGTGATTATATAGTTGAAAAAAATTAGAATAATTCTAATTTTGATAGTGTAAAATATATTAGGGGAAGGTATAAAAAAAAGAAGATCTCTGTTAAAATTAATTTGAAATATAAATAACGGAGGTTCTTCTTATGAATATGATATCACAATTTGGGCAAGTTTTGGA
>JAQVNR010000020.1 GCA_028703035.1 Bacilli bacterium
TGAGAGATTAATGCATGGCAACCCTTATACTCTAACAGAAGTATTAAACTACAAAAAAGAAGAACAATAATTGTTCCGCTTTCTTATGCAATAAATTATTTTGTCATTTGGCTGTGAATTGTAACTAAATTTAGTTGCTCATGAAATTGAAAGGTGATAAAATAAGTAAAGAAGAGGTTGTATATGAAAAATAAGAAAGCTATAATAATAGTTAATTCTGTTACTATGACTAGAGTTATAGGAACTTTTATTTTACCTTTTATCAGTATTAAAATATGTCCGGCTGAACTAGTTATATATGTTGGATTACTTTTATTAACTGATGCAATTGATGGTCTTCTTGCAAGAAGATTAAAAGCCAGCACGGTTTTTGGAAGTATTTTAGATGCAACTGCTGATAAATTATTAGGCATTGCTTGTTTGGCTGTTTTGTCTCAAAGATATCCCATTATGTTATTACCGATTTTAACAGAGACAATAATTACAATAATTAATCTGCGCGGTGCAATTGGCGGTGCAACTACTGAAAGCAGTTTTTTAGGTAAAATTAAAACTTGGGTATTAGGTTTAGGAATAGTACTGGGATTTGCCACAATTTATGTTAACGGTATTATTAGTGGGATTAATAGCTCAACTATTATAGGGAAATATTTAATTGCTTTTTTCGAAAATTTAGCTACAAATCAAGATATTGTTATGGCTATTATAGCCTCTATTACAGTAGGGGCAGGAATAATAGTTGCTTGTGATTATCAACATAAAGTAAAAATAGAAATGAAAAATGCAGCTGATGAAGGTTTTGTTTTAAAAAAAATGGTTTTAAAATCAAAAAAAGATTTGCTTTATGCTTTGTTTGACGAGGAATATTATCAAAAAACTAAAGGAATCCCATTAGCAAAAAAGATAGGAGAGTTTAAAAATGAAAAAAATAATTGAAGATAAATATTTTAAATTAGGCTTAACAGTTTTCTTAATAATAGTATCTTGTATAACGTTTTATTTTATTGTTGAAAAGTTAGGGTTAATAATCTCAGGAATTTCTTGGGTAATTAAACTATTTACACCTTTTATAATTGGATTTATATTTGCCTATCTATTAAATCCTTTAGTTCGTTATGTAGAGAATGTTTTATTAAAAAAAATTTTTAATAAAATTAAAATAACCAATAATTTAAAGAAAAATATTAGTCGTTTTACAGCTATTATGATTATTTGTTTAATAACATTAGGATTATTAGTTTTATTATTTAGTTTTGTTATCCCAGAGCTACTAACAAGTATTGAATCACTTATTATGAATATTCCAGAATATTTAGAGAAAACTAAAATTTATTTATTAGGGCTTTTAAAAGATCATAAAGATCTTGAGGCAATGGTTTTAAATAATTATGATGCAATAAATGCTTATTTTTTAAATATTATTAATGATTCATTTATTCCTAGATTAGAAGAATGGATAGTAATATTTTCAAGTGGTATATTTGGCGCAGTTAAAGTCTTATTTAATATGGTAATGGGGTTTATCATATCAATATATTTCTTATATGATAAAGAGAAATTTAAGGCTCAAATAAAGAAAGTTTTATATAGTTTGTTTAATATTAAATTTGTTAATAATATTATTGATAATGCTAGACATACAGATAAGGTATTTGGTAATTTTATTATTGGGAAACTTCTAGCTACAATTGTATTTTGCGTTTTATCTTTTATATTTTTAAGTTTATTTGGTTTTCCTTATGCATTACTAATTAGTGTAATAATTGCTATTACTAATATTATACCTTATTTTGGACCATATATTGGTGGAGTTCCTAGTGCCTTCTTAGTCCTTCTACATACTCCTGAAAAATTTTGGCCATTTATAATCTTCTTAGTTGTTATCCAGCAAATTGATAATTATATCGTTGGACCATACTTAACAGGTACTAAGATAGGAATTAAAAGTTTCTGGGTGCTCTTTGCAATTATGATTTTCGGAGGATTATTCGGACTTATAGGGATGTTGATTGGAGTACCCATCTTTGCTCTTATATATGGTTATGTTGATAATAAAGTTAACACTAGCCTAGCTAAAAAGAAACTACCTACCCAAACAGAAAAGTATGAGAAGTTAAATAGGATTAATTCTCAAACAAAGAAAATTATAGAAAGGTAGTAAAAAATGAATAAAAACATAACTTTAAATAATGCTCTAATAATTAGTTTAATTCTAGTTCTTATAGAACTAATTGTTTTATTTTTAATTTTTCCTTGGTGTTAGTATGAATAAAAATATTAGCTTAATGAAATTTATTATATTTCAACTTGGACTTATGTTAATTATCTTTTTTGGATATGCACTTATTTTGCCGAAAATAAAATCCGCTTGCTCTGAAGTAGACTTATGTTCTCAGATAATTAGTTGTGACTGTGAAAATGAAAAATGTATTTGTAAATATTATGACGAAGATGGAAAAGTTCTAGATATTGAGTGTCCTAATAATTATTTAGATTAATTGAGCCTAAAAAAGGCTTTTTTTGTCAAAATCTTAAATTATATGTTAAAATATAGGAAGATAGTATTGGGCGAAGATGGTGGCGAATGAAACAAAAAAAAGGACAAAAGAAAAAGAAAAGAAAAAAGCAAACAATTAAAGACGATTTGAAAATATTATATGGTTGCCGAGATATGTTGACTGGTTTGAAAAGTAAGGCTTTGAATTTTCATCATATAGTGAAAAGATTAGACGATGGGAAAAGAACAATAGAAAATGGTGCTCTTTTAGAGCAAGATTGTCACGACTGGCTTCATTATTTTGAGATTATAGATCCCGATATATATAAACTAGTAAATGAGTGCTTGGTGTTTTATAAAAATTGTTTGGATTTAGGGTATCTAGAATTAGTCGAACAATATGAAACAGATATATTTCCTGTGGCTCAAAATTCAGTAAATGAATATATAAGTCGTAGGAAAAAATGAAAATCAAACTATAGATTTTATATTTATAATTTGCTATACTTGAGGCAGGTGGAACATGAAAAATATATATGGATATAAATATAATGATTTAGAAAATAAATTGATACAAATAAATGAAAAAAAATATCGGGCTAAACAAATTTATGAATGGCTATATGTTCATAAAGAATTAGATTTTAATAAGATGACTAATTTAAGTAAGACAACTATTAATAATTTAACAAATAATTTTATTAATGATTATATTAAAATTAAAAAAGTCCAAATAAGTGAGGACACGATTAAATATTTGTTTGAGCTTAAGTGTGGCAACTTGATTGAAGCGGTTTTATTGCAACATGATTATGGTAATAGTATTTGTGTTTCTTCCCAAGTTGGTTGTAATATTGGCTGTTCTTTTTGTGCCAGTGGTAAATTAAAAAAGATTCGTAATTTAGAAAGTTATGAGATGGTTCAGCAAATTCTTTTAGTAGAAAAAGAAACGAAGAGGCGAATTTCTAGTGTCGTTATTATGGGAATTGGCGAGCCTTTTGATAATTATGATAATGTAATGGATTTTATTAGAATAATAAATCATCCAAAAGGTCTTGCAATAGGGGCAAGACATATTACCGTATCAACTTGTGGAATAATTCCTAAAATCAAAGAGTTTATATTAGAAAATATTCAAGTTAATTTAGCACTTAGCCTCCATGCACCAAATAATGAACTTAGAAGTAAACTTATGAAAATAAATGAAGTTTACAATATTGAAGAATTAATTAGCACGATAAATGAATATATTAAGGAAACTAATAGACGGGTGACTATAGAATATGTTATGCTAGAACATGTAAACGATAATAAAAAAGAAGCCTTAGAGCTTGCTAAGCTTCTAAGAGGAATGAATGTTTATGTTAATCTAATTCCCTACAATGAAACAAAAGTAAAGGTCTATAAAAAAAGTAGTATGATAAGAATTAGAAAGTTTTATAATTATTTAAAAAAAGCAGGTATTAATGTTACAATCAGAAAAGAATTTGGTAGTGAAATTGATGCTGCTTGTGGACAATTAAGAGCCAGTGAGGTGGAAAAATGAAATCATTTTATATAACAGATCCAGGAAGAATCAGAACTCATAATGAAGATTCAGTTACTATTTTAAAAAACAAGTCTGATGAACATTTGATGATTGTTGCTGATGGTATGGGAGGACATCGAGCTGGCGAAATAGCATCTTCGATGGTTGTTACTCATATCGGTAGTCGTTTTTCTGCACTTAGTACTATTGGTTCTAAACTCGATGCAGTAAGTTGGCTTAATGAAAACATTAATGAAATAAATCGTAATATTATTAAATATGCAGAAGAACATACAGATTCAGTAGGAATGGGAACCACAGTTGTTATGGCCCTTTTAACAAAGGAATTTTTAATATTTGCTAATATTGGTGATTCATGTGGCTTTGTTTTAAAAGAAAAAAAATTACATAAAGTAACAAATGATCATACCCTTGTTAATCTTTTAATTGAATCTGGTGAATTATTACCAGAAGAAGCTGATAATCATCCTAAAAAGAATGTCCTTATGAAAGCACTGGGATCAGCAGATAAACAAGAGCTTGATGTTTTTGATGTGGATCCAAATGTTGATGCGATTTTACTATGTAGTGATGGTCTTACGCATATGCTAGCCCAAGATCAAATTGAAAAAGTTTTACTTGAAGAAGATATTAGTGTTGAAGCTAAATTAATTAAATTAATAAAAAAATGTAATGCTAGAGGCGGAAGTGACAATATATCAATCGCGTATTTAATAAAAGAGGGTGGCGTTTAAGTGATAACAAAGGGGCAAAAAATTAATGATCGTTATCAAATAGTTAAAACTATCGGTGAGGGCGGAATGGCTAACGTTTATTTAGCTCGTGATGTGATATTAGAAAGAAATGTTGCCGTAAAAGTTCTAAGAGGCGATCTTTCGACTGATGAAAAATTTGTTAGAAGATTTCAAAGAGAGGCATTATCTGCATCTTCTTTGTCGCATCCTAATATAGTTGAAGTATATGATGTTGGTGAGGATAATGGTCTTTACTATATTGTTATGGAATATATTGAGGGCAAACATTTAAAACAACTTTTAAGAAAAAGAGGTACTCTAACTTTAAAAGAAGTAATAGATATTATGTTACAAATTACTGATGGAATGGCATCAGCTCATGATTCATATATAATTCACCGGGATATAAAACCTCAAAATATAATGATTTTAGAAAATGGTTTAGTTAAAATAACTGACTTTGGGATTGCCATGGCATTAAATGGAGCTCAGCTGACTCAAACTAATTCAGTAATGGGATCAGTTCATTATCTTCCACCAGAGCAAGCATCAGGCAAAGGTTCAACTATTCAAAGTGATATATATTCAATGGGAATTTTAATGTACGAACTTCTTTGTGGCAAACTTCCATATAAAGGTGATAATGCTGTTGAAATAGCTTTAAAGCACTTGAAAGATCCACTTCCGAGTATTAGAAAAGAAATGCCAAACTTACCACAAGCCATCGAAAACATTATTTTAAGAAGTACAGCAAAAAACACTAAAAATAGGTATGCTGATGCTCGGGAAATGAATGAAGATTTAAAAACTTGCTTAGAACAGCGAAGATCTAATGAAGAAGCACTTATCTATGAATTTTCTGAAGATGATGATATTACTAGAAAAGAAAGACAAATGTTAGAAAGTAAGAAGGAAGAAGAAGCAAAAATAAATAAAAATGATATATTAGAAAAAGAAGGTGAGATTATCGCTAAAAAAATAACCGAAAAAGATTTAAAGAAGAAAGAAAATAAGACGCTTTTAATCTTAGGAGCAATTTTTACTGGCCTTATTTTGATAACAACTTCGATCATATTGCTTTTGCCAAAACTTACAGAAGCAAAAGATGTAATAGTTCCGGATGTCGAAAATAAGACGATATCTGAAGCTGAGGCAATTTTGAAGAAAAAAGGTTTAACAATTGCGGCAGAAATAAAAGAAGTAACAAGTGATACTATTGAAGAAGGTAAAATAGTAAAAACTAACCCTGGAATTGGACGAACCGTTAAAGAAGGAAGAGAAATAACTTTATATCAAAGTAGTGGTGAGGGTACATATGAAGTTGAAGACTTTACTAGCCGTAATTATATAGAAGTAAAAACTATTCTTGAAAGAGTTCATAATTTATTTGTTATTGTTGAAGAAGAAGAAGTTTCCGATACAACAGATTATACTGAAGGACAAATTATTCGCCAAGACCCAGATGCAGGGACTAAATTAACACCAGGAGATAAAATAACTTTATATATTCCAGATATGACTGGAGTATATCCAGACTTTAGAGAAGGGGATTATTCATTAACAGATATTGAGGCTTTTGCTAGTAAATATAATTTAACATTAAAAGTTGAATATCAGATAACCAATCTTTATGAAATAGGAACTATAATTGATCAAGATCCAAAGGCTGGAACGACAATCGTAAATGGAATGACATTAAAAATAGTCATAGCTGAGGAAGAAGAAGTTAACATCATTGATTAAAGAGGAGAATTTTTGAAAGGAACAATAGTTAGACAAATTAGTAATTTATATACAGTTGATGTAGATGGTAATCTATATCAGTGCCGAGCTAGGGGAAAGTTTTATCACGATAAACTTACTCCTTTAGTTGGTGATAAAGTTATAATTGATCCAAATAATAATTATATTTTAGAAATACTAACGCGAAGAAATTTTTTAAAAAGACCAAGTATTGCTAATATTGATGTCTGCGCTATCATTACTAGTACTAAAAAACCAAATTTAGATTTAAATTTACTTGATAGGTTACTTACTTTAGTAATTCATAATAAAATAAGACCAGTAATCTGTTTTACTAAAATAGATTTATTAACAAAAGAAGAAAAACAAAACTTGCAAAAAATAATTAAATATTATCAGAGTTTAGAAATTAAAGTATTTACAAATCAAAAATTAAAAAAGTTTACTAAAGATTTAAAAAAGCAGACAGTTGTATTAACAGGTCAAACTGGTGCTGGTAAAAGCACTTTATTAAATAAGTTAAATAAAAATTTATTATTAGAAACAAAACCTATTAGTAAAGCCTTAGGTAGAGGAGTTCATACAACTAGACATGTCGAGTTATTTAAATATAAGACTTCTTTAATTGCCGATACTCCAGGTTTTAGTTCACTTGATTTAAGCAAGCTAACACCCCAAGAAATAAAGAATACTTTTTCAGAATTTAATGAAAATTGCGAGTATCATGACTGCATGCATTTATTAGAACCTAATTGTGAAGTTAAAAGTTTAGTAAAAAAAGGAAAAATTTTAGAAAGTAGATATCTAAATTATAAAAAGTTTATTGAGGTGAGGAAATGAAAATATCGGTATCATTTATAAAAAGTAAATATAATGAAAAAGAAACAATTAAATTAATTGATAAAACTGATGCTGATTATTTACATGTCGATATTATGGATGGTAAGTTTGTTGAGCAAAAAAATTACTCTTTTAAGGAAATAAAAAGGTTAGTAAAATATTCTACTAAAAAATTAGATGTCCATTTAATGTGTGAAAATCCATCAAAATATATTAAAGATTATGCTCTTCTTAATACCCAGTATTTAACATTTCATTTCGAAGCAGTTAAAAATCCCAATGAGATAATAAATGAGATTCACTCTTATGGAATTAAGTGTGGAATCAGTATTAAACCATCTACTTTAGTTGAAAGTTTAAAGCCTTATATAAATAATATTGAACAAGTATTAGTTATGAGTGTTGAACCCGGTAAGGGTGGTCAAGAATTTATGTCAGACATTGCTTTTAAAATAGATCAGCTTCAAGAAATGAATAGTAATTTTATAGTTTCAGTTGATGGTGGAATTAATAATGAAACAATTAATCATGTAAAAAATGCTGACATGGTAGTAAGCGGATCCTATGTTTGTTTAAGCGATAATTACCAAGAAAAAATAGATAATTTAAGAAATTAATTGATCAATTGAAAAAAATTGTAAGTTAAAAATTGACTTACAATTTTTTAATACTTGTACAATTATTAATATAAATTACTTCACGGTTGTTAGTAATTAAGTAATTATCAGTTTTGCCAACAATTTTAGTAATAAAAGATCTATTATTAGTTTCAATTATAGCATCAACTGGGAAAGTATCAAAAACATTTCTACTTTCTTGATTAGCGCTATAAAAAGTGTGCTGAGAGTTTTCAATATTCTCATTAATTTTATTTTTAAATATTTCTGGTAAACTCATTTTTTCCCTCCGTTTATTTATTATATGCATAAAAAGCCCAAACGAGCCAAAATAATAATATGAAAAATAAAAAGATGATTGTTATTTTAATATTTTGTTTAATGCTATTTAGCTTAATTAATAATTATAGTGCAAGATATATTTTACCATCTTATAATAATTATTTTATAAAAGAATTAATGTGGTATTTTATTAGTTTTTTAGTTATTTTTATCTTATCTAAAATTAATATAGATGTCTTATTTAAAAAAAGTTTTTATATATATTTACTAGGGAATTTGTTATTACTATTAACTATATTTATAGGTACTAATATTAATGGCAGTACTTCTTGGATAATAATCGGACCAGTTAGTTTTCAAGCTAGTGAATTTATGAAAATAGCCTTAATTCTTTATTTATGTACAATATCATCTAAAGAACTAAGTGATTTTAAATATATATTAATTACATTGTTGATAGTTTTAATTCCCAGTTTTTTAACATTTTTAGAACCTGATACAGGAGCAGTTATGATTTACTTTGTTATTTATATAGCCTTCTTAATAATGAGAAAGTTAAATAAATGGTGGTATATTTCAGCAATCGGTTTTATTTTTATTATTAGTATTTCCTTTTTTATAATTTATTATTATTATCAAGATTTATTTATAAATATATTTGGTACATCATTTTTTTATCGAATGGACCGAATAACAGATTTTATAAATGGGGATGGGTATCAACTAAATAAAGCATTAATTTCAATTGGTTCATCAGGACTATTTGGTAGAGGCATCAGAAATATCCCTGAGTATTTTCCAGAAGCTCCAACCGATTTTGCATTTGCTCTTTTAATAAATAATATTGGCTATCTAGGAATTATGCTATTTATTTTTATTTATAGTTTACTTATTTATAATATAATAAAAATAATTAATGATAAAAATAAATTATTTATTTTTCCGGTAGTTGGGCTTTTATTATTTCAGTTTACAATTAATATTTTAATGAATATTGGTTTATTTCCGGTAATTGGAATAACGCTACCTTTTATTAGTTATGGTGGAAGTAATTTACTTTCTTATATGATTATTATCGGTCTTATTTTAAACATTAAAAAAGTATCATTTGATACTTAATTACCTGTAATAAGGATATGGGTTGTAATTATATCCGCCATAATAATTGTAGCCATAGCCAGGCTGTCCTTGCGGATATACTGGCTGGTTATAAGTAGGGGCAGGTGAGGTTACATAAACAGGCCTTGGTCTAGTTGCTCCAACAATTGCCGCGCCTCCTAGACCTCCTAATAAAAATGGTGCCCAGAAAAACCTTTCACCATTATCTGGCATAGTATTATAATACATTTAAAAAACTCCTTTCATTTTATTATATGAAAAGAGTTATTTGGTGCTATTTATTATAAAGTCTATAAAAGTTAAAAGATGGATGGTTAAATAACCTAAAAGGATATTTACTTGTTCCTAGTCCTCCAGAAATATACATTGGAGAGTTATCTATTAGATATTCAGAATCATAATAACTTCTTGCTCCATTTACTTTTAAGACAGATCCAATAAAGGGAAGTCTTACTTGACCATTATGAGAATGTCCGGCTAATATAAGATCTGCCTGATAATCACCAAGGTTATTTACCGAGTCCGGTTCATGCATTAAAAGAATTGTATAGTATTCTTCATTGTAATTAGCAAATGCTAGATTAATATCTTGATCGCCTACTAAATAATCACTAAGACCGATAATTAATAGGGGATTATTACTATTGTAATAAAAAAGTTCTGACTTATTATCAAGTAGTTTAATATCGACGTTTTTTAAAATTTCGTTATATTCCTGACTATGATCATGATTACCTCTTACTACATATGATACTATTTCTGGATTTATTTTATTAAGCTCAATTAAAATTTTTGTTAATTCATCTTTAGAAATGTTTGCGTCATTATCAATTAAATCACCTGTAAAAAACACAATTTGGGGTTTAAGTAGATTAATTTCTTTAACAATATTTTTAAGTTCTTTTAAATGAATCGTTGTTCCATAATGTAAATCAGAAAAATGGACAATTTTTAATCCATGAAAATTATCAGTTAGTTTATTATTAATCACTGAATATTCCCTAACAACTAAACCTTTAGTGCCAATAAAATGACTGTATAATATTATTCCCATTCCTAAAAATAATATTAATAATATCAAATTTTTTAATATAGAACTTTTCTTTTCTTCTTTCTTTGTCATAAATCCTCCTAAAATATAATATAACATATTAAAACAACTAAATTATGTAGTGAGTGGATGCTGATACTGTCAAAAACATTTTCACTTCGGTAATAAACAAGACCGAAAGTAATACCTAAAATTAAATAGGGCAGAATATATATAATACTGATTAAATTATTAATTGATCCTAAAGAATGAAGAACACTAAATACTAAGCTAGAGCTAATTAAATATAAATATTTATTACTAATATTGTTAAAGCTTAACCTAAAAACAATTTCTTCAATCATTGGGACTATAATTATAAATGAAATAAAAGATGCGATTAGATATTTACTATACATTTCCCGGACTAGAATCTCATTAGTAATAGAGCCTTCGGGAATAATTATAATTATTATATAATTAGCAACCATCATTAAAATAAAACCAATCATCCAAATAATTAAGTTTTTCTTTAAATTTTTAGCAGGCTTTTTTTTAAATTTATTAAACATTTCTTTTATTTCATACCTATTAATAAATGAAACTGCTAAAAGTACTAATATATTATTTGAAATAGTACCTAATGTATAAATAATGGGTGTTTCATAATTTTTAATACCTATTAATATCATTTGGAGTATTAAAGATAAAAATAAATAAGTAAATAATGTTTTCGTAATTTTATTTTTCATATTTAACTAACATTCCTTTCTTCGTCCTTTCAGTCCTTAACAGGCACAAATTGAGTTAAAAAATTTTAAAAAACGTCGTTTTAAATTTTTTTTAATATATCTTATTTTTTCATTATATTTTTTAATCTTACCACTTCTTAATCTTATCATATTTTTCAAAACAATTGTCTTTTTTTCTTTGAAAATAAAAGAACCTATGTTATACTAGTTTAAAAGAACATAGGAGGAAATAATTATGCGATTAAAAACATTTATATTACTTAGTACATTTACCTTATTTATATGGACATCTAATGTAAGTGCTGATTGTACATATCTCGAAAAAGCTGCTTTAAATGAAGTGGCGGCTATGGTCAAAACTAATTATGAGGTAATTGAAGAAAACGTTACAGAGGAATTTGTTGACCCTGATACGCAAGAAGTAGGTACTATAGAAACGGTTAAAACTACTTTTAAAATAAGTATTTATAATATAGTAAAGGATTTGTATGTTGTAGAGAGCAATAGTTTTACAAATGAAGATAAAAATTTATATTATGAAGATACAGTTGATGGTGTTTATTCATTTATAAGCGAAGATACTGGGAATATAATAAAATATGAATATAACGTATATTCTAACTTAGAAAGTTGTTCCGGTGATGTATTAAAAAGTTATAGTTTTATAAAACCAAAAATTAATATATTTTCACAATATAGTATGTGTGAAGGACTAGATCATGTTCCTTATTGTAAAAGGTATATTACAGAAGAAGTTAATGTGCCAGAGGGAAGCTTAAATGAAGAAATATCGAAATATGTTTCAGATGAGAAAAAAGAAGAAAAAGCAGAAGAAGTACAAAGTAAATCAGGAATTAAAGAAATTTTGAAAGAAAATTATATTTATATAATTATTGGGGTAATAGGTGTATCTAGCATAACAATCTTAAGTGTCGTAATAGTTAAGAAAAGGAGTGCTTTATGAAAGTTGTAAGGTTATTAAGTATTTTTATAATAAGTTTATTTTTAATAAATGTAGAAGTAAATGCAGCTAAGGGCACACATGGTATTTGTTATAATGAAAAGATTGTAGAGCAAGGTTATTGCAGACTAGCATCACCTGTTAGTAATATTACAGCAGTAACTTATACTTTAGAACCTTATATTTCTTCTGAGCACAAGCTTTACTATGATGATGGTTTTAGTCCAGCATATGACAAATATTTTGGAATGATAGATGGGAAGAAAGAAATTCTATTTTGTTATGACCCAAATGTTACGGCGCCGACTAGTAATTATCCCTTTGCAAAAAGCATTAATTTAGACCATAAATATGATGTAGCGATTGCTAAAGTATATCAAATGTATATCAATGATTCTGTTTCTTTAAAGAATGCTAAAGGTATTACTTTCGAAGCTGCCTCTAGTAATTATTTGCAAGCTGCTAATGTAGCAATGCGCGCGATAACTAAAAAATTTGGTTTTGATATAAAAAATTCCAAAATAAATAAATATAATAATGTAGTAAATCAATTAGATGGTCGCTCAGCTAAATCTCCAAAACTAAGAGTAGGGGATGACAAGACAGCTGAAGGGAAAGTAGCAAAGGCAGCATATAATTTAGTAAAAAGATATTATAGTTCAGCACTTTCGGCTACATCTAACTCGTTAACCCAATTTAAATTTACTTTTAACCTTATATCGAAAGATATTAAAGATGTTAATGCAGCTGCAGATAAATTTGAAAAAATTATACCTATAAAGATTAATGGAATTCAAAAATTATATAGTGAGGCTTATAAAAATACTAATCCATCATTTTATATTACCGGTATTGACTGTGGAAATGATAAATTGGTATGTACATCAGATTCTGTAGGTAAAAATTTAGTTTTATATAATAAGAATAATCAGAAAGATTATACTATCTACGTAAAAGTATCTGGAAAAAAATCTGATTTTAAAAATCAAACTCCAACAAATATCGCGATAAAATATAAATATCATCATATTTTAAATGTTGAAAACTTAGCATTCATAAGAAATAGTTTTGATACGACAACAACTACTCAAAGATTACTTGCATTAATGCCAAATAGAGAACAAGGGGCATCTATGGGCATCAAAATAAATCTACCTGCCATGTGTGAAGTTAGAGAAAAAGGTGGAATTATATCTTATTACTATGGTGGAACAAAAAAATCTGAACTAGAATATCTTCAAGCAGGATGTTGTAATGTTAAACCAAATAAACTCAAAAATGAAAAAGCAATCGAACATTATATGGGCTCATGCGCAACACAAGATTTAGTAATATTAGATACAAAATGTGATAATGATGGAGATTTAACAAATCCAAGTAGGTCAATCCTAAAACAGCTAAGTATTGATAAAACATTGCGGTTAATTAATAATGCTGAGAAAATGTATCAGCAAAAAGCATACTCAAAGGCTGATCTTAAAAGCATAATGAAACAAACTGATAATTATCGTGATGATGTATATATGGCAAGCCTTATTGCTAAAGGAAATGATTATTGTTCTTTATATACAAGTGAAAGTCAAGTGATTGAATTCCCTGGAACTGCAGAGGCAACAAGTGGAAGATTCTTTATTTTTGATGAAGGGCAACAACCTAAAGTTGAGGGAAAAATAATGCTAAATTTCCATACTAATTATAATCGTTGGAAAACAGATTATGAAGCGGCAATTGCAGCTGAAAAAGGAGCTTATACTAGATGGCAAGAAGCACTTAATTTAAATGATGCAATTAGTGTGGCAAGTGCAAACGGTCGAGGTCGAACTTGTACTTATTGTTGTAAAGGTTATACAAAGCATTATGATGAAGATGGCAAATACATAGAGAGTACTTGTAATGGAGAGTGCTATCCAACTTATAAGTATTACAGTGGCTCAACAGCAGGAACTTACTATCGAGCGGATAGTAGCGTAATATCAAAAGCGTCCGCTTCTTGGGAAACATCAACTGCTTGCTCAGGAACTAAAAAACCTAATGCTGAAGTCAGTTATTATAAAACTTTATATAATACAGCTAAAAATAAACGCAAAAAACTAGAAAGTTTTAAAACTGATTGTGAACGAAAAGCTAATCTTGCTAATAACTGGAATTATTACTTAGCGCCAGATTTATATTTTAATTATAAACAAGAATATTATAAAAACAATAAAATGGTTAGTACTTCTCTAGACCAACCGATACAGTTGGAAGCTTCTTACAAAGCAGAAAAATACTGGCCAAATGTAAGCACAGCGGTTAATCAAATTCCTGGTACTAAAACTTACAAATCCGGAAGTGAGAGATTTAGGATAAATTACGGTAAAGTGAACTCAGTTGTAAATGAAACTTTTAATTTTGATACAACTACTGATTATAAAATAGGCTATGAGCAAACTTTATATTATAAACCGACGGTAAAATATTATGGTTTATTACCAGACGGATATTACGTAACTGATGTAACTAAATACCAAAGTGAAAATCTGTTAGATGTTGGATATGTCTTCAATGTCGAGATAACAAATTATACTAATCAATATTTAACTTGGTTTTCTATGAAAAATATCGGTCATTTAATGCGAGATACAAGTATAAAACCAAAGTTAAAATCAAATCTTCAGAAAAGTATGGATAAAGCTATTACTGAAATAGATGACAAAGCAGTACTTAAAATATATAATAACGAACAGTTAGATAGTTTATACTTTAATAATATTTGTTATTATAATAATGAACAAATATTATATAAACCAGATTGTCCAACATGCATTGATTTTAGTCCTCAATACTTCACTAGAACGATCGCTAAAGAAAATATGTTTCCTAATGAGGGAGTAAAAGGCAGAATAACTGGAGCTAACTGGGCAAGTACTAAAGGAAATGCTTTAGAAGAAGAAATATCAAATAATGGTGATTTAATTTATAGTGATATTGATGGAAGTAAAGGCTTTTTAGAAGGTTCATTTACTTTGACACCAACTATGATGAATACTATCAATAAAGAGTATAATAAAGGAAAAAATTACAGTGATTTTAACTTAAATTGTAAATCAGGAAAAGAATGTGAAAGCCCATTTCTAACTGATTTAGTAAAAAATTCTGATAATGATAAAGTTATTTTAGAAAATAACCGGATTAATGGTTGGCGATACTTTGTTGATGGAAAGTGGGAACGTGGTTCAATTTCATCATTACTTGACGGCAATTATCCTGAAGAAAATGCTAGGCTTACAGACTGGCCATAGAGGAGAAGATAAAAGATGAAAGAAAGTTTATGGGGCTACTGGATTGTAGTCTTTGGATTATTTGTTTTGGTTGTCATAATGCTACTTCAAAATTATACAACTACTAATCAGCAAGATTATTATTTGCTAAAAGAAGTAACTGATGCCGCTATGGAAGAATCTGTTGATTTAGCTCATTACCGAAAATATGGAGAAGTAAGAATTGTTAAAGAAAAGTTTATGGAAAACTTTATTAGAAGATTTTCGGCAACTGTTAATATTAATAAAACATATGACATTGATTTCTATGCAATATATGAAGCACCACCCAAGGTCAGTGTTATGGTAACAACTAGTACCGAGCAATATGCGGTTATGGGTGATGTTGATACTATAGGAGTAGTAAATAAAATAGATTCAATTTTAGAAACATATGAAAATTAGGAGGAATAAGAAATGGGAAACATTGGCATATCAATTAAAAGATTTTTAGGAAATAAAAATACAGTAACTATAATTGGGGTATTAGCAGGGGTAGTTGTATTATATTTAGGCTATAACTGGAGAGTTAATCAAGCAGTTGAACCTCAATCAGTACCTTATGCAAAAATGACAATTGCCGGAAATACTAAAATAACTTCAGATATGGTGGGCAGTATTAAAGTATCAAGGAATATGGTAGAAACAACTAGAACTTTAGTAACATCAGCTGGTCAAGTAGTTGATAAATATGTAAAATATGATACAACGATACCAGAGGGAGCTTTATTTTATGAAAGTCAACTTATGACAGATGAAGAGCTTCCTAACTCAGCTATTAAAGATATTCCCGAAGGGTATACAGTTTATAGTTTAAATGTTGATCTTCATTCAACTTATGGTAATTCTATAATGCCAAAAGATTATATTGATTTATATTTTAAGGCAGTTGATGATAACAACTATATATTGTTTGGTAAATTTATTGAAAGTATTCAAGTTTTAACAGTAAAAGATTCAGCAGGTCATCATGTATTTACTTCATCATCAAATGGTATACCTTCTGAGCTATTATTTGCTGTACCAGATGATTACTTTTTACTACTTAGAAAAGCAGGATATATTACAACAAATTCAATTGAAATAATACCTGTTCCAAGAAATAAAAGTTATACTGATAAACCAGGGGAAACTCAAATTACGAGTGAAGAGATTAAAGCATTTATTAATGCTAAGGCAATAGATGCAAGACAAACTGAATTTTTAGAAGAAGCGATTGCCGAATAATAATAAAGATTAATGAATAAAAAGGATGGAAAAAAATGAACGACACTATATTTTCACAATTAGATTTTGGTCCATTAAATGAATTTTTAACCGATGATAATATTACAGATATCTCTTATAGTAATGGTGGTCAAGTTTGGCTAAAAACCCTTGATAAAGGTGTTTATAAAATTGAAAGACCAGAGATAAATAATATATTAATGGAAAAATTAGCCTTTCAATGTTCCAATGTTATGGGTAAAACATTTAATATGGCACATCCTTTTTTAGACGCTGAAAGCGCTGAGCTTCGTCTTAACTTCATTCATGATTCAATTGCAACTAATGGAATAGCATGTGTTATCCGTAAAACTCCAGCAAAAATAAGATTAAATAAAGAAAAGTTATTAAATGAAAAGTATTGTATATTACAAATTCATGATTTTTTAGTAAAATGTGTTGAAGGTCATTGTAATATAATAGTAAGTGGTGAAACTGGATCTGGTAAAACAGAACTAGTTAAATATTTAGCTAGTCATACAAAAGAGAATGAAAAAATAATTACTATTGAAGATACTTTAGAACTTCACTTAGATCGTATTTTTCCTCATCGTGATATTGTTGCGATGAAGACTAATAATATTGCCTCATACTCAGATGTCTTGGTAACATGTATGAGACAAAACCCAAGATGGATCTTACTTTCTGAGGTTAGATCAGCTGAAGCTGTTATGGCCGTAAGAAATTCGATTTCATCAGGACATAATATTTTATCGACAATTCACTCTGATAAAGCTGAAAGTATTCCAATGCGTATGTACTCACTTCTAGAAGGAAATCAAGATATTGATCAGTTTTTATCATCAATCCATAGATATGTTCAACTAGGTGTATCAGTAAAAGGTTATATGAGTAAGGAGCTCGGACGTTTTCAAAGAGAAATTGTAGAAGTGTGCGAATTTTATGTAGATGAAGAGAATGTTGCTCGTAAAAATATAATTTATAAAAAAGCCGTTGGTGGAGGATTTGCTTTAAAAAACCCATCTAAGTATTTATTAGAATATTTAAGTTTACAAGGTATTAATTTACCAGTTGATACATTTAGAATAGAAAAATAATAAAGGAGGATTTGTTGTGGAACTAGTAATACTATTATTAATTACAATTTTTATTATAACTTACCGCAAAAATACTGGCGATAATTTTTATAAATTTTTAATGAGTGAAATTAATAGTGTTTATGAAAAATATGCCCCATATAGTTTTCAATCAGTTAGAGAAAAAACCCAAGAACTAGGTCAAGAATATACTGCTAAAGAATATGTTTCTCAAGTAATTATATTTGGAGTAGCAGGTGCAGGTATTGCTTATCTATATTTTTCAAGTATTATATGGGCAATTATTTATGCAGGAGCTGCAATAGCGTTTATTCCTTACCTTGCTTATCTTAGAAGTCAAAGAATTTATAGTGAATTTCTTTTTGAACAAATCCAAGTGTATACAACTAATGTTATTATGGAGTTTAATACGACTCAAAGCTTTGTTAAAGCGCTTGAAGGAGTTTTAGAATCAGGTGTTTTAGAAGATCCAGTTAAAAGCGATGTTAAATTAATGATTGATTTATCATATCAAAATGGGACTATTGATGAAGCAATTAACTATTTTAATGATAAATATCCATATTATATGGTTAGAAATATGCATCAACTATTTTTACAAATTACAAAAGAGGGCGCTAAAGATTCTGGTGAATCACTAGAGAACATGCTTCTTGATATCGATATGCTCGTCGAAGGTGTATATCGTGATAAAATGGATCGATCAACTTTTCATAAAAAGTTTTTAACATTTGGTTTTGCTTTATATCTTTTAGTAATGCTTACCCAATTTTTATTAGGGACAGAAAATTATATTAAGATGCTAGATGAATGGTATGTTCAAATATTACTTCATCTAATTCTAATGATTAATACTTATTTTCTATTATCTGGTGAAAGATTTTATAATGAAGATACGGGGGTTGAGTAAATTATGTTAATAGAAGTTTTAATAATAGGTGTCCTGTTATATATAGTTTTAGAGTATAATGGTAGCATTAGTACTAATAAGTTTATTATTGATAACTCAGATGTTTTTGTTAAATTAAAAGAAAAAGACTATGAATTTTATGCTAAGGCTAAATATGGCGATACAATTGATGTTGATAAACTATTTAATGTTCGACTTAGAAATGGATTATTAGTAATACTTGTTATGGTTTTCTTATTTATAAGTGATCTTAATTATGCTAATACATTATTTTGTATTATTGTTGGTTATGGGATGTTTAAACTATCTTATATTCAGTTAAAGAAGTATTATAATGCTCACTTACATAAGATAGATTTAATGCTTCCGTATTATTTAAAAAATTTAGAGATTTTAATCCAGCATTATACAGTTCCAGTAGCACTTGGAAAATCAGTAGAAGAAGCACCTGAGATATTTAGAGAGGGATTAAGAACTTTAATTGAAAAAATCAATGCCGGAGATTCAACAATTGAACCATATATGCAGTTTGCAAGAGATTATCCAGTCAGAGACTCAATGAGAATGATGAGACTGCTTTATAGACTTTCCCTTGGAAGTAATGAAAGAAAGCAAGAACAATTACTAACCTTTTCAAGAAACATATCAAACCTTCAACAAAAAGCTAGAGAAGCAAGATATAAAGAACGTCTTGAAAAGATGGAAAGTAAAACAATGATTATGTTAGTTACTACTGGAGCAGGAGTAATGGTATTATTGGTAATATCTATCTTAATGATGTTTACAGCAGCATAAAAACTAATTAAAAAAAAGATTTTAAGTGAATCTTTTTTATATGTACCTAATAGGAACGCAATAGTTATCTTTATTAATAGGGAATATTTCATTTATCATACATAAAACTGTTCCTTTGGCAATTTCCATTTTAGTATCTTCTAAAACCGAGAAATTTTTAATTGCTTCTTTACCAGGATTTTTACTTTTTTTAATTTTTAATTATTTCAGATATTACATATGTTTCAAATATAGCACCTGCATAATAACTAGCTTCTAAGACTTCTGCATTTGGAAACTTTGTTAAATAAGAAGCGCGTCCTGTATCCATAAAAAAAATTTTAGGGCTTTTGACCACTCTTTTTATAATGTTTTTTGAATATGGTTCTAGTAATACAACTAAACCAGTGTTTACTAAATAGACTTCCATGCATATAATGCACCACGATAAATGAAAACTATTTAACAAAGTAATTGCGTTTGTAATTACTTTGTTTTATAATAATCGGACATAACAAAGGGCGATGTTACTTGGATCAAATAG
>JAQVNR010000075.1 GCA_028703035.1 Bacilli bacterium
TCCGATCTTTTAATATGGGAGAAAAAATTAAACTTTATCTAATATATTGTAAAACTTATTGGTTATCAATTGTTTATATCTTTATTTTCTCTGAGTTTAGCAAGTTTCTATCAAAAGCACTACAAAAACAACCTGATTTTAACATAAAATTGAATAAAGTTTTTCTTTTGTTCATATTCTTATATATTAAAAAATCTATTAGCAAAATAGATAAATTATATTTTTTTTATAAGAACCAAATTATAAGATACTTAAATATAAGCAACAAATATTTATTAAAATATTTATTAAAAATATCAATATTTATAAAACAGGTTTATAGATATTCAGTTTATATGAAAAATAGTGATATGGATAAAAAAGATAAATTGAAAGAGATATTAAGTGAAATAAAGAGATTAGAAAATATGGTACTGAATATCATAGAAGAAGAGAATAAATTGAAAGAAATAGATTATATATCAGCCACAGAACTCACCAATGCGTTATGTTTATCTTCTAAAGGCACAATATCAAATTGGATTAGAAAAGGTCTTATAAAAGATAAGAAGCAAAAGGGAAAAGGTTGTAGTTTAATGATAAAATGTAGTGAAATAGATGAATTGGTTGGTTTAGAACAACCTTTACATAAATATTATAATAGTTGGATAAACTATAAAATAACAAAAAATAATTAGATAAAATGGCAAATTATAAGACACATAGAAAAGTAAAAACAATTTACTTATCTGAAGAAGCACTCAAATATTACGCTGAACTACAAAGTTCAGGCATCAGAGTCGCACTATTAATAGAAAATTTTGTAATCGATTTAGGAAAAGAAAAACAAAAAGAAGCAAATGAACATGAATGATTTTAATATAGAACCCTTAATGATACATAAAGCAAAATGTAAAAAAAATGTTAAATTGTTTAAAAATCAATTTATAACATTTGGTAAAGATGTTAAATATGAATATTCAAAGTATAGAATATTAGACGTTGAAAAGGTGAGGGTCTGGGCGGATCCTTTTAATTCAGTTGATATAAGTTTAAGTCAATTTGAAGATTTTTTCAAAGTCAAAGTATAAACTCAAAAAACGAGTCTAAAAATAAATTAAAATAAAATGGCAAATAAATTAAAGGACCACTATTATCAATTAAGCGAGAACTTATTTGATAAAAGAGAAATAAGAAAGTTGATTGTTAAATATGGCGATACTGGATTAAAATGGTGGATTAAAATAGAATTAGACCTATTGAAAAATAATGGTGTTGGTGAATTAGATTGGAACTTTTACTCTTCTAATATTGAAGATAAAGATGTTATTGAATATATTATTAATATGAATATTGATAATAACGATGGCACATTTTCATCGGAAGAAGTTAATAGACAACTTAAAGAAAGACACGAAACAAGTGAAAGACAAAGAATAAGGATACAAAATTACTGGGACAAGCAAAAAGAAAAAGAGAAAAAAGAAAAAGTAAAGGGAAAAGTAAAGGAAAAAGTTGATTTAATGGTTGATGGTCTGACCTGTAAATGGTGTGGAGGTTCAGTTAAAAAAGGGATATGTAATGTATGTGGAGAAAAACAATAAAAATACGGTGGAATATACGGTGGTATAAACCACTTAAAATACGGTGGTATAACCACGGTATAACCAGAAAGCAAGTAAGTATAGTAAGTAAGTATAGTAAAGAAAGAATAGAAAGTAAGAACTTTCTATTCTTTAGATTAAATGAAAATAAAAAAAAGAAGAGAAGATTTTTTGAGCCACCCTTGGTGGTGTCTCAAAAAATCCTAATAGTTTGAAAGGGTTGAACAATTATGGAAATTATTGAAATTATTTTTAAACTACAATCTATTAACCGAAATGAAATGGCGCGCCCATCAACCATTAACCGAAATGAAATGGCGCGCCCATCAACCATTAATTAAAAATATACGCGAATATCGGTAAAAATAAAACAAAATAGTTAAAAATCAGTTTTTAAGGTGGAGAGGATTAAAAAAAATATTAAAAAATGGCAAAAGTAGGAAGACCAAAAGGAAGCAAAAATAAACCATTAAATAGGATTAAAAAGGATAAAGAAATGTTTTTAGAAAGATATTCAGCGTCCTTAAATATTTCAAAAGCGATTGAAGGCATTTGTTCCAGAAAAACTATTTATAACTGGCTTGAAAATGATACTGAATTTAATGAAAAATTTTATGAAATTAAAGAAGGTGTTATAGACAACGCTGAAAGTCAATTGTTAAATTTAATTAATAAAGGAAATTTTTGGGCCATAAAATACTATTTAACTTCTCACGCTTCAAACAGAGGTTACAAAGAAGATGTTAATATTAGAAGCGAACCTATAACAATAAGTTATATTGTTCCTGAAGGATCTGATGAAAAATAAATAAAAAGTTATGAAAAGTGTTAAAGAAAAACAAAAAGAACAACAAAGTGCAAGAGAAGAGATTAAAAGAAATCTTAAAATCCATGAAGAAAAGGAAAGAGAAAGAAAAGAAAGAGAAAAATTTGAAAAAAGGGCTTTAAAGAAATTAAATCAATTAAATCAATTAAACCAAAAAATATGGTAAAAAATAAATTAAAAAAATGGAAAAATTAAATCAATTAAAAGTAAGAAAAAATGAAATTTCAAATGAAGTTAATGATATTAATAAAAAATTAATAGGAACATTACAATTGAAATTGAAAAAAACTGAAATTGAATTCAAAAATCAATTGGATCTTAACCAAATGAAAATTAGAACCAATAAGTCGTTAAGGTTTATTGATGAAAAAAAATTTTATGAAAGGTTAAGTCATTATAAGAGAGAAGAATTTGACATTAGAGATGAATATAATGAGAAATTAAGAAGAATTAATGAAGAGATAAGTAAAACTATATCTGAGTCTTTTTTTAAGCCAGAAATGGTTAAAAAGAGAGAATTATTAAGAGAACTTAACAATGTTGAATTGGAAATTAAATATGAAGAGGAAAGAATAGAAAATGAAGAGATATATGAAAAGGCATTAGAGAGAAAAAATAGAATAGAAGAATTAAGAAAAAATATAAGACATTAATTAGTTATTTTCAATATATTTTTTAACCCTTTTACGGGAATTCATATCTTCCTTCAAATCCTTATCATAGA
The DNA here is from genome assembly GCA_028703035.1 of Bacilli bacterium. Classification (GTDB taxonomy): domain Bacteria; phylum Bacillota_I; class Bacilli_A; order RF39; family UBA660; genus DUUS01. The sequence goes on from JAQVNR010000075.1 coordinate 3,134, forward strand.
TATAAGGTGAAAAGCCATCTTAAAGATGGCTTTTTTCTATATACTCTTTTAATAGTTCTTCTTTTGATTTTTTATTTATTTTTTTAACGGCTTTCTCCATTTTTAATGAAAGATTAGATATGTCATATTTATTTGTAAAATAGTTATTCATCATATCCTCTCCAGAGTGTCCTGTATGCGCCATAATATCTTTATCACCTGAACCACTATTCTTATTAATGGTCACGAAAGTTCTACGACCAGTATGGCTTTTAACCATTTCAAATCTCTTTTTATTTACTATATTTTCATTAACTCCACTACGATATTCTCTACAATAAACTTCATTTTTAAAAGAAGCACATTCGTCACTATAAGATTTTAACGCCTTTTCTAAAAGAAGATTGTAGTTATATGTTTTCATCCTATTAAAGTTATAGTCATTTTCTTTTAATAATTTAATTGTAAAAGGTGATAAAGGAAAGTTTATCTCTGTATTGGTCTTTTGGGTTGTCATATTTAGAAATGTTCCAGATTTATTTTCAACTACACAACTCTTATTAACTCTAATTAGATCCGAGAACCTTAGAGAGGTAAAGCACTGAAATAACAACATATCTATAACTCTTTTATAATAAATATATTTTTCGGATTCTCTTTTTTTCATAAGGAAATTTAATTCTTCTAAAGTTAAAGATATTTGTTCCCTTTTATGTTTTTTTAAATTTTTCTTTTTTAATTTACGCCACGATGTTTCAGTTATAGTATGTCTTTTAATTAATTTTAAGTCAGCACAGGTGTTTAAAAAATCCTTTAATAGTGAAAGTTGAAATATAATATAGTTGTCTAAATATAACTCACCACGTTTATTTTTAGATTTTTTCATATAATTTATAAACATAAGTATAAATTTTTCATCTATATCTTCAAATGATAAAGGTGGTGGAAATGAATAACCAGTGGTTTTTAAAAAATCCATTAAAATTCTTCTAAAATTTTTGTCATATATTTTAATTGAATTTTTAGAATATCCATCTTTTTCTTTTATAAATTCATTAAATATATAATTTATATCATTTGTATTTTTAGTTATTTTAACTGAACTTATCTTTTCTTTCATATAAGATACTGGTGGATTTTCAAAGTGAATAGAAGCAAAGTCAGCTCTGATTTTATCCAGATTAAAAAACATTTTATTTATGAAATCCATATTTTTTTCTTTTTCATCCACAGATATACCAGTGGGAACTCTTAATACTTTTGATTTATTAGAATAGTAAATATAAACCTTATTGTTATAATTAATCAACTTTAACGTGTTTTTCATATTTAAACATTTATTTTATATTATATATTAATTTTTAATATGTAAAAAATCAATTTTTAATAAACTTTTCTAAAATAATTAAAAATTATTTTACTGATATTAAGATGTTTATGAAAAAAGTATAAAAAAAGATTAATTTTATGTAAAAGGGGACAATAAAATCTATATATATAGATAAAAAAGAAATTATATGGAAAATGATAAAAAAAGTAGGAAGGTTTTTTTTAACAACATTGATACTGAACTTTTAGCAGAATTTAAAACATTAGCAGCAAGAAGTAGATTGAGTATGCGTGATATATTTATTGATGTTCTTAAAAAAATAACCAAAAAGGATAAATATGAAATTAATTAGCAACTTTTAGCAACTTTTATAGTTCAAAAGTGAAAAAAGGTGTTTAATCTTCAAAAGTTAAAAAATATAACATATTGAAAATGAAT
>JAQVNR010000021.1 GCA_028703035.1 Bacilli bacterium
CTACCATATATAGTATAACACAATACTCGACATTCCACAACAACGAATTGAATGAAATTTGACAAAAAAAGTTAGATGTTATCTAGGCTAGGTTGGTGTTTATGAAAATACAACTGCAAAACTCGGGAGAATCTTCAAGTGTTATACTTTCTCCATCATCAAATACTAGATTAATCTTTTCAATACCTTGATTCATATTTTCACCATATAATTAGTATAGCATGAAAAAGAAATTTTGTAAAAAAAGTTACAGTTTAGGGCTTTAATTTTAGTGAAAATGTGCTATACTATAGGAGTAATTTCATTATGAATACAATTTTTGAGCGCCCATAGCTCAATTGGATAGAGCACTAGACTACGGATCTAAAGGTTGGGGGTTCGACTCCCTCTGGGCGTACCATTTTATCGAGAAGTAGCACAATTTGGCAGTGCACTTGGTTTGGGACCAAGTGGTTGCAGGTTCAAATCCTGTCTTCTCGACCATTTAAAAAATCATTCCAAACTTTTGGAAGAAAACATATAAAAAACCGTGAAAATAAAATGAAAAACACGGTTTTTATTTTTGCTAAAAATAAGATTATAATTGTGTTATAATCAATTATAGTATTAGATAAATTAAAATTAATATTGAGATAATCAAAGATATAGGAGTATTGAATATGAATTATGAGTTAAAAAAAGCTGTACTAAATAATAAAAACATTTTATACAATTATAAAATATCAAATATTTTAGATTATAATAGAATGTCAGTATTTGAAAAAGAAAAAGTAAATAATTATATAATTAATTTTATAATAGATTATATAAACGATTACAAATTGATATTGGTAAATAGCAAAATAATAGGTTGTTATTGTTCTTATATTAAAGATAATATTATTTTTTTAGATGAAATATATATTGAAAAAGAATATAGAAATTTAGGAATAGGTACTTGTTTAATTAAAAAAGAAATTAAAAATGCTAAAGTTAAAAAAATGAATATGGAATTATGGGTTTATAAAGAAAATGAAAAAGCAATTAATTTATATAAAAGATTAGGATTTGTTGTTGCTAATGAAACGGGAACTCGTTATCTAATGAGACTAAAAGACAATTAAAAATATAAAGAAGTGTTAATAAGAAATAAGTATAAATAAAATTTGTGATCCCTTTTATTTTCCGATTATTCAAAAAAACCCTCCAAAAAAATGGAAGAAAACATAAGTTAAAATTTTATCATATTCTTTTTCTTCCATTTTTTACACTACCAGCAGACATGCAGATACTATAAAACTATTCGATAATAAAGGAAAAAACAAATTTAAATTATTATTTTATTCGATACCAGTAGAAGTAATAACTATTTGTTTAGTTTTATCTTCTTGGTCACAAGTAGTTAAAATTAAAACAGGAGTACTATTGTTTTTGGTAATAGCAATTTCTCCAGTTTTATTTTGTTTTTCAATAGTTTTAATTTTATAAATATAAGTATAATTATTATATTTAATATATATTAGGTCATCTTTTTTTAATAAGTATAAATTTTTAAAATAAGATACTTTACTATTACCGGAATGAGCAGCTAGTATTAATAAGCTTTTATTTTGATTGGGCATAATTGATGGGTATAAGATTTCAATTGATTTATTAACGTTATTATCTAGACTATTATAAGGATAAAGAGTTTCTTTTAATGAAATTTTAGGAATATTAATTTTAATTAAATATTTCTTTTCTTTTATAAGATTAGTATTTATTATTTCTTGGTATTGAAGATTAAAAGTGTTTTTATTAGGATTAATATTACTAGAAGTAATTAATAATAGTAATAGAATTATAATAATTATCTTAAATATTTCTTTTTTTCTTATCATTATAATTTAACCTAGGAACTATAAATTCTTTTATATTATATTTAAATTCATTAAACACCATAGCGCCTGTTGTAGGGATTTTAACATACATAATATCATCATTTAATTCCTGACTTATTATTTTTTCCTCAGAACTTATTATTTCTTGTTCTTGTTCTATTATTAAGTGATAATTTAAATTATTATTGTTAATTTCAAAATAATATTTGTTTTGCATATTATCAAGTAAGTAATAAGATCCAAAATTTAGAGGTATATTATTTTCACCAAAAATATTATTTAAAACAATTTCTTTAATTAAATTATCTTGACTGTCAAAAATTAAATAGGTGGAATTTATATTATTATTTAAGTTTTCAATTACTAATTTCCCTCCGGAAATGACAATATCTATGCTAATTTCATTATCAGTAAGTTTGCCAGGAATCATTGTATCTAAATATTCACTTACATAAATCATAGATTCTTCTTCCTGCAAATTAGAATCTTGGTAAAGCTTTACTTGATATTCTCCAGGACTAGTTCCTTTTATTATTAATTTATTATCTTTAATTATTAAGTCTAGTCCATCATTATTAGACGTTTTATATTTATTAATAACATTATTTTGATCAGTAATTTCTAAAGTTTCACCAATATTTATTTCATATAGATAATCATCTAATTTCGGAATTATAAAGTGATTATTAGCAAGTGATTCTATTTCTAATAGTTCGTCTTCATATTTACTTATTTTATTTCCATTAAATGTATCTGTAAAATATATATCCCAACTAGGTCGCAGATATTTCCAAATAAGTAATTGGGTAGCAAAATACCATTTTATATCTAAATGATTGTGAGTTTCATCTTGATAGTTATACCCATAATAAGCATAAAGTTTTACTTTTTCCCATTCTTCATAGTTAATCATAGTGGTTTGGGATATATCAGTTGTGCCAATTGAAGCTTTATTATTGAGTTTCATACCCGGTTCAATGCTATAGACAAAGTGATTGTCACTTTGTCTTCTTAAAACATCACCATAAAAAAGCCACTTCTTAGTTGGAGTTGCCACTTTTCTAAAATATATATCATCTATTCTTTCTCCGTTAATTATATATTCTTCAATATTACTAGCTGATATTTCTTTAGTAATAAAACACATACTAATAATAAATATAATCAATATTTTCTTCATTTATTTACCCTCCTACTATTATACTTTGTAATAAGATGTCACTTTTCCTTTATTTATACTTTTTTTAAATAAAAATGATATACTTGATATATAAGGATGGTGCTTTATGCTTAAGCTTAAAGATGTTTCAAAATTTTATTATAATAAAGGAATTATTTCAAGTGGATTTACCAAAGTAAATGCTGAGTTCAAGCTTGGTGAATTTGTTGTAATTACTGGTGAATCTGGTTCTGGTAAATCAACCTTACTTAATGTTTTATCAGGAATTGATTCTTATGAAGAAGGGGAAATGTATATAAATAGTGAGGAAACTAGTCACTATTTAGAAGCACAATCTGAAAATTATCGTAAAAAATATATTGGGAATATTTTTCAAAATTTTAATTTAGTTAATAGTTATACTGTTTATCAGAATGTTGAACTTGTTTTACTAATTAATGGTTATAAAAAAAAGGAAATCAAAAATAAAGTATTAAGTATTTTAAAAGAAGTTGGTTTATACCGCTTTCGCAAAACTAAGGTGGCAAAACTTTCTGGCGGTCAAAAACAAAGAGTTGCGATTGCTAGAGCTCTTGCAAAAGAATCACCAATTATCGTTGCTGATGAACCAACTGGCAACTTAGATAGTCGCTCAGCAGCAAACGTCTTAGAAACCCTTTATAAAATATCTAAAAATAAATTAGTAATAATTGTAACTCATAATTATGAACAAGTCGAAAAATATGTAACCAGAAAAATAAAAATGCATGATGGAAAAATAGTCGAAGATAAATTAATTAAAAAAACTTTAAATGATATTTCTTTAGTAACAAGCCAGTATCAAAATATGTCTTTATTATATAAAGTGAAATTAGGACTAAGAAATACATTTAATATTATGCCTAAGTTTTTATTAATTGCTTTAGTATATTTATTTATGGCTTCCGCACTTCTTTCTCAGTATTCAGGTTTTAAAAAGTTAGAATATGAAGAAAATAAAATAGGATATAATAATTATTTTAAAAATACGGATGATAAAAGGATTATTATTCAAAAAAATGATAAGTCAGTAATATCTGAAGATGAATATGCTCAAATAAATAATCTTGATAATATAGATTATTTAGTAGATGATGACTTAGTTTTAGATAATGAAGTATTATTTGTTAATGAGACATCAAGTTTACATTTATCTGGAACAATTAAAGAATTGTCTAAATTTAGTGGTAATGTTGATTTAGGCAAAATGCCAAAAGCAGATAATGAAATTATTTTTGTTGGCTCTAAAAATGATTATTATATTGCTTACCAAAGTAGTGAAATCTTAGGTGCTAAATTTGAAATAGAAAATCCATATAATTATGGAGTTAGAGCTGGCTCTTATAAAATAGTCGGAATAAAATATAGTGAAGAAAGCAATGGTTATGGTCAATACTTCTTTTATACACCGGATTCAATATTTTCAATAGTTAAAAAGTTTGCTGATGAACGCTATAGCTCATTTGAATTATTATTATCAGGTAAAATTTATAAGCCCGAATACTGGAATTCATATATGAAAATAGAGTTTAATGACAATGTTCCTAAAGGAAAAGCTTATGTTAGTACGGATATGAATTATGAGTGCTCGGGAGGAACATGCATAAGTAAGACATTAAATATAACCAATAATAACATTTACTATGAAAAAAATATTGATGTTAAAATTACTAAAAGTTATACTAAAAATACTTTTACTTCTTTAACTGGTCTTAAGGGCTATAATGAAAATAATGGTAAAATTTATATAAATCCAGAAGATTATGAATCACTTTTTAATCGCAGTAATTTTCAAAGTTCAGTCTTTGTTAAAAATATTAAACTAATAGATAAAACTAATTTAGAGCTTGAAAATTTAGGTTTCAAAACCTTGCTAGTTAAGGATACTTTAGTAAACTGGAATGAAGGAACTTCGCAAGCTTTAAGAATAATTCAATTAGTCGTTACTATTGTATTAATTATTGTTATGTTCTTTATTTCTTACTTTATAATTAAGGTAATATTAAAGTCAAGGAACATCTATTTTACAACTATTAGAATCTTAGGAGCATCTAAAAAGGAAAGTAAACAGCTTTTGGATATTGAACTTTTAACAATTACAAATATTACTTATTTTCTCTTAATTGGATTTCTATTACTAGTAAATTATAATATTATAAATTTAAGTTATATTAAAGACTTGATGACCTATATTAGAATTATGGATTATGTTATTGTTTATTTGATTTTAATATTTATGACTCAGCTTATTTCGAGTAAATTTGCTAAGAGCTTATTTAAAAAATCAGCAATGAAAACATTTAATGAGGTGGTTTAAATGATAAGAATTGAAAATGTTAACAAATATTTTAACAAACGAAAAAAGAATGAAATTCATGTTATTAATAATACAACTTTAAGCTTTGATAAAACAGGACTAGTAGCCCTTCTTGGACCATCTGGTTGTGGTAAAACAACTCTTCTTAATGTTATTGGTGGACTTGATAAAGTTAAGTCAGGTAAAATTTATATCAATGGAGAAAGAATTACTAAAAGAAGAGTTAATAAAGTTGATAAAATTAGAAATTTAAATATTGGCTATATATTTCAAGATTATAAATTAGTAGAAGATATGTCAGTTTTTGATAATATAGCTTTAGTACTAAAAATGGTAGGTATTAAAGATAAGAAAGAAATAAAAACTAGAGTAAATTATGTTCTTGAAACGCTTAATATTTACCGCTACCGAAATCGACCGGCAAGTATGTTATCAGGTGGTGAAAGGCAGCGGGTAGGAATTGCTAGAGCAATTGTCAAAGATCCAGAGATTATAATTGCTGATGAACCAACCGGCAATTTAGATTCTAAAAATACTTTAGAAATTATGAATATTATTAAATCTATTTCTAAAAATAGACTAGTGATTTTAGTTACTCATGAAAGAAATTTAGCTGAATTTTATGCATCAAGAATTATTGAAATAAAAGACGGTAAAATTGACTTAGATTACATTAATAATAATGTCGGTGACCTTGACTATACGATAGAAAACAATATATATTTAAAAGATTTTAAAAACAAAGCAGAAATAACTAAAGAAAATATTAATATTGATTTTTACTCAGATACAAAAGATAAAATAGATTTAGATATTATTATTAAAAATGGGAACTTTTATATTAGAAGTAATACTGTTGATAAAATCCAAATTATAGATGATGCATCAGGTATTGAACTGCTTGATGAACATTATAAAAAAATAGATAAAACTGTCTATCAAAAATATGAATTTAATTTCTCAGAAATAATTAATAAAAATATAAAAAAGCGATATAGTTCAATTTTAAATCTATTTACTTTAGTAATTAATGGCTTTAAAAAAATAGCTGATTATAGTTTGGTTAAAAAACTTTTATTACTAGGATTTTTTGCATCAAGTATGTTTATCTTATTTTCATTATCAAGAATTTTTGGAGTTTTAAACGTTCAAGATGAAGATTTTATTGCTTATAATAAAAATTATTTGCAAATTAAAGTGCCAAGAGTAGATGTCCAAGATTATTTAAAGTATGAAGAAGAAGATGTTATATCGTATCTACTTCCAGGAACTTCGACAGTTGGATTTAACATGAATTTTAATGATTATTATCAAACAGTTGATGCAAATGGTAGTTTAATTGGTTCTCTTTCTAGTACCGAGATGATTACAAAAGATGATTTGATTTATGGGAAAATTTCAGAAAATGAATATGAAATTGTTGTTGACAAAATGGTAATAACCAATCTATTTAATAATAAAAATCCTCAGCAAGCAGGAATTTTAGATACAGAAAGTTTACTAAATCGAGAAGCGAGTGTCCAGAATATGAAACCTTTTAAAATAGTAGGGATAACAGATCTGCAAAGTCCATCGATTTATGCAAGTCCTAATCAGCTTCTTAATATTATTGCTAATTCTGCAGGAACAAAAGAAAGTACTTATGGTAACTTTGGGATGGTTACAACTGAAGTTCATTTTGTTGATGTCCAAGATGAAAACACTATTAGCTTACTTGATTACAATATATTAAAAGACGAAATAAAGTTAGAAAAAGGTCATTGGCCTGAAAATGCTTATGAAGTAGTTGTAAATTATAATCTGCGCTACCAAATGCCACTTAATAAAACAATTGATGCTAAAGTAAATAGTCAAAAATTAAAAGTCGTTGGTTATTATGAGTCAAGTGAAGCTTATTATTTAGTTAATCAAGAGACTATAAAATATAATTTAATTAATACTTTAGAAAATATAACGATTTATGCTAAAGATAAAGAATTAGGACTTCAAATTTTTAGAGATAAAACTTTAAATATTAGAGATACTTATGATTTATCAAAAAGTCAATATCAAGAAGAAATAAAAGATTCAGTAATAAGTACTCTAGTAGTATCAGGAGTAATAATATTAATATCTTTAATTGAAATATTTTTAATGATACGTTCTTCGTTCTTATCACGAATTAAAGAAATAGGTATATTTAGAGCAATAGGAGTTAAGAAAAACGATATTTATAAAATGTTTACTGGAGAAATTATAGCAATTACAAGCATCGCTTGTATTAGTGGGACAGTTCTAATGGCTTATGCAATAAATGTCTTAACAGAGATTGATTTTATGAAAAAAATATTTGTAATCAATCCCTATATTGCCACGTCATCACTACTTATTTGTTTAGTGTTTAATTTAATAGTTGGTCTTATTCCGGTTTATAATACAATTAAAAAAACACCAGCAGAGATACTTGCCCGTCATGATTTAGATTAGCTAATATAACTTTTTTCTGTTATACTACATAATAGTGATGCAAATGAAATTAAAAAAATTAGGTGCAAAGACATATATTATTGATTCTCAAAATAAAGTTGGAATTTATTTAATAAATGAAATAGATGTAGTAATTATTGATACTGGTCTAGGGGAATCATCAGGTAAAGAAATAATGGAAATCTGTAATAGTCAAAACTGGCAAATAAAGATGGTGTTAAATACTCATTCTCATCCTGATCATATTGGTGGCAATCATATTATTCAAAAAACTTTAAATGTTAAAATTTATGCCCCTAAGACTGAAATAGTATTTATTGAAAACCCAGAGCTAACAAATAATATTAGTTATGGAGGAAATCCCCATAAATATTTAAATAGTCCTTATTTAGTTCCTAAGGCAAGTGTAGCCAGTAAGCTAACTAAAGAAATACTACCAGAAGGATTAGAATATTTTGATCTTCCGGGACATAATAGCCAGATGGTAGGATTTAAAACTAGTGATGATATTTACTTTCTAGCTGATGCTGTTGCTGGTGAGGATATTATAACAAAATACGAACTTCAGTTTACTTATGATATTCAAAAACAACTTAAAACCCTCGATTATATTAAATCTTTACATGGTAAACTATTTGTGCCAAGTCATGGTGATGATTTTACTAATAATAAACATATAGTTAAGCTTAATTATGATAATACTATAAATATAATTAATAATATAAAAAAGATTTGTTCAAATAAAGCTACATTTGAAACTATTTTAAAACATATTTTTGAAATATATAATTTAAAGATGGATTTTATACAATATTCTCTTATAGGTGTAACTATTAAAGGATATTTAACTTATATGTTAAATAATGATATGTTAAAAGTAGAGTTTACAGAAAACGAACAATTTTGGATAACTTTGTAGTTATCCTTTTTTAATTACTTAATCTCGTGTATAATTAAGATAATAAAGAGGTGGACAAAAGTGAAGACAGAATTAGAAAAAACGGATGAATATTTTAGAGTTTTAAACTATTTATCATGCGCGCAAATATATTTAAGAGATAATCCTTTATTAAAAAGACCATTAAAAAAAGAAGATATTAAAACTAAATTAATAGGGCACTGGGGAAGTGCTCCAGGACAGAATTTTATATACTTACATCTAAATAGAGTTATAAAAAAATATGATTTAAATATGTTTTATGTATCAGGACCTGGTCATAGCGGTCAAGTTATGTTGGGAGCATCTTATTTAGAAGGAACTTATTCTGAATTATATCCAGAGATTACCCAAGATGAAGAAGGTTTAAAAAAATTATGTAAAAATTTTAGTTTTCCAGGAGGAACTTCAAGCCATGCATCTCCTGAAGTGCCTGGTTCAATAAATGAAGGTGGGGAACTTGGTTATAGTCTTTCTCATGCCTTTGGCGCAGTTCTTGATAATCCTGATTTAATAGTAGCTTGCGTTGTTGGCGATGGTGAGGCCGAAACTGGACCACTTGCTGGTTCATGGCACGCTAATAAGCTTCTTGATCCAATTAAAGATGGGGTAGTACTACCTATTTTACACTTAAATGGTTATAAAATAGCTAATCCAACTATTCTAGCAAGAATTTCAGAAGATGAGTTAATTAAATATTTTGCAGGCATGGGTTATCATCCTTATATAGTAGAAGGTGAGGATCCATTATTAATGCATGAAAAGATGATTAATGTTATGGATGAAATAATCTTGGAAATAAAAAGTATTAAAAATACTGCTAAAGTATTGAAAAATAAATCAAGAAAATTTTGGCCAATGATTATTTTAAAAACTCCTAAGGGATGGTTAGGGATTGAAAACTATCAAGGAAAACAAATAACCGGTACTTTTAGAGCTCATCAAGTTCCAATTTCCAAATTTGATACTGAGGAAGATATTAGGCTTTTAGAAAATTGGTTAAAAAGCTATAAAATTGATAATCTTTTTGATGAAAGCGGAAGGTTAGTTAGCTATTTAAGAGATATTACGCCAACTGGAAACCAAAGGATGAGTGCTAACCAGCATACTAATGGTGGACTATTATTAAAAGAGTTAGATATTCCTAATTATACTCCGTTTGCTTTAAAGTTAAATAACCACGGCGAAATGGATGCAAGTGATATGAGTGTTCTTGGTTCATATATAAGAGAAGTAGTAAGAAAAAATTCTAATTTTAAAATATTCGGACCGGATGAGGCACTTTCTAATAAACTTGGGCCTGTATTTGAAGTGACTAATCGCAAATTTAATGCAGCTATTTATGATAATGATGAATTTTTAGCAAGTGATGGAGCTGTAATAGATAGTATTTTATCTGAGCATCTTTGTCAAGGAATGCTAGAAGGTTATATTTTAACTGGTAGACATGGCTTTTTCCATAGTTATGAGGCATTTATTAGAATAGTTGATTCAATGGTATCTCAACATGCAAAATGGCTTAAAATGTGCAGTGAAATTCCTTGGCGCGCAGATATTTCATCACTTAACTATATATTAACAAGTCATTGCTGGCAACAAGATCATAATGGCTTTACTCACCAAGACCCAGGATTTTTAAATCATTTAATTACTAAAAAACCAAGCATAACTAGAATATATTTACCATGCGATGCTAATACATTACTTTCATGTTTTCATCATATAATCGGTACTAAAAATTATATTAATGTCATAATTGCTTCTAAACACGATAGACCTCAGTGGCTTAGTATTGATGAGGCAAAAGAGCACTGCTCTAAAGGAGCGGGAATCTTTAAGTGGGCAAGTGATGATAATCCAGATGTTGTTCTAGCATGTGCAGGAGATACTCCAACACTTGAAGTAATAGCTACCAAACAAATATTAAAAGAAAATCTACCACATTTAAGAGTTAGAGTAGTTAATGTTATTGATTTAATGAAACTTGTTTCTAATCAGCACCATCCTCATGGAATGACAGATGATGAGTATGCTGCATTATTTACAACTGATAAACCCATTATTTTTGCTTTTCATGGTTATCCTGATCTAATTCATCAACTAACTTATAAAAGAATAAATCAGAATTTACATGTCCATGGTTATATTGAAGAAGGAACGATTACAACTCCATTTGATATGCGAGTAAAAAACAAAATAGATCGTTATCATTTGGTACTTGCTGTTCTAAAATATGTTAAAGTAGATGAAGTAAAATCAAAAGAATTAGTTAAAAAATGCGAAGATACTTTAAAATACCACAATGAATATATTAGAGAACATGGAATAGATATTCCAAAAGTAGCTAATTTTAAATGGAAGGATTAAATCCTATTTTTAAAAAAACAACAAATGTTGTTAATTCTGTTTTAATAAATCAATTATTGTTCCTTCATAAACTAATTTTAAGTCTTCTAATTCGACTAAATCTTTAGGTTTAATTAAAGAATAGTCTTTATCAAAATGTATTATTCCTGAATCAATTAAGACTTTTGCACAAAACTGACTACAAACATAATGATATTTTCTTTGATATCTAAGATTAAAATTAATCATCGGCAGACCTTTAATATTATATCTATATTTATTAGCATTATTTATAAATTCTTCCTTCAAAACAATTTTTAATGTTTGGTGCTGTTTAGCAGTTACTTCAAGTTCATATATTTTAGTTATTGAATTAGTATAAACCGTTGATATTAATTTTAAATTCTCTTCAATAAACCCAGCTGGAAGAATTCTTCGCGGATTTTTTCTTCCAAAAGAGTAAACATTTTTTAATTCCTTATCAAGAGATAAACTAATATGTATATATTTTTCTTCTGAAAAAAAAGCTAAAAATTTTGAAAAAATTGTTCCAGTATATGTTGCCATAATATATATCTTTTTCATACTACTCCTTTATTTAAAAATCAATTTTAGTACTTGCGCTTTCTTCTAATAACTCAGGGTTTTGCAAAATATGTTTAAATAATTTTAAAGATTTTGCAAAGTAAAAACCATCGGCAATTCTTTCGTCAATATTAGCTCCAAATTCGCAAGTTTTTCTTATTTCAACTTTTCCGTTTATTACGACAGGCTCATCTTTTATTTCGCCAATCGTAATTAAAATTGAGTTTGTTCCAAAATCAGTTAAATTATGATAGACTGCCCCACATCCTATACTTCCTAAGTTAGACACTAACACTGATGAATGATAAATAGAATCACCCGTTAAAGAAGCGGGAATAAGATCATGATTATCAACAAATCTTACGATACGAACAATAATACTTTTAATAAATTTAGGCAATTTACCTATTTTATCCATGAATTCATCTGCATTATTTAATTTTCTAGAACGAATATCTTTTATTTGTCCAGATACTTTTTCTTTTAATGAAAATATATTATCATTAGGCTCTATGGTAATTACTGAGAAGCTTTCTTCTGCATCATCAGTAAACTCATGTTTTGCTACAAAAGAAATAACCACATCATTTCTATCATAATATTTTTTGTTAATTACAAATCTATTTAATAATGGTCTATTAAAAACTGTTTTACCTAATGCTGTAAAAAATAAATGAAAATAGGTTATTTTATCTTTTTTATTTATTTTTTCATAATATTTCACTAATTTTGTAACATCTATTTTAAGATTAATATAAACATCAGAATCAGCCCTTAATGGCTTAACATGAACCATAAGCCCATGCATTCCATCAATATTTTTAACTCTTTTAGCGTCTTTTCTATCTCTCATAATATACTTTCTCCTTATTTTTAACTTGTCTTAGTTCAAAATATACTTTTCCATTTAAGTCTTCAATTTTGCTTAATAATTTAATTTTTGTTCTATTTTTCAACCTTATCACCTAAAATTAATTATATCACAGCTTTATCTTATTGACACAAATAATTTAGAGTGATATATTAGATTTGGATTTATTCTATAATTTATATGCCTTTTATGGATTTTTAAATTTATAATTAAATCAAATAAAGGAGGTATATAAAATGGAAGACAAAAAACTTATTTGTGCAGAATGTGCAGCAGAGTTTATTTTTACTGCTGGTGAACAAGAATTTTACAATGAAAAAGGTTTTCAAGAACCCAAAAAATGTAAATCATGTCGTGATGCTTTTAAAGCTGCTAAACGAAACAAAAATTATCAAAATTAACAGAAATGTTAATTTTTTTTAAGCTTTTTGAGATATATAATTAAAATGATAGCTAACCCACCAAAGATATATTTATAGTAAATAATAAAATTAATTATAGAAAAGTCTATTTTATTTTCTAAATATAAATCACCGGAAAAAAGTTGCCTATCTTGATAGTTCATAGTAAAACTTCCAACGTTTTTTTTAATACTATTATTAAACGTTAAATAATTACTTGTTTTAAATTCAAACTTAATTTCTTCTTTATTATAATTATTTGGTAAGAAGTATTTAAAATCTTGACCCTTATAAATTAAATTCACTGTTTTATCTTGACTATATTTAGTCTTAACATTAGTGATTACCTGATTACTTTGAAGTAAAGTTTGATAACCATAATTATTAAAATAGTAATTATAAATATTAAGAGCATCAATTAAATTATATGGATAATGATTATCATCAACAGGGGCATTAGTAGTTATTAATAATAGTTCTAAATCATCATTCTTAGCATAACTAAGAAGACATAAACCTGCGAGATTTGTATAACCAGTTTTACTGCCCAAAATTATATCAGTATTTAAATTATAAGTTTTTTCATAATAAGATAATGTACTTTTTAAATTAAGTCTGCCATTATAAGTTGTATAGCTAGATGAGTTAAATATATTCATAAATTTATCGTTTTTAAAAGCATATAAAAAAATAGTTAATAAATCATTTAAAGTAGCTCTTTGTCCATCTTCATCAAGACCGCTTGTGTTAGTAAAATAAGTGTTTTCAATATTTAATTTAATCATTAAACTATTCATCTCTTTTACAAACTCTTTTTCACTACCAAAAAGATTAATTGCTAGAGCTTGTGATGCATCTGCTCCACTAGGTAGTAAAGCTGCATATAGTAAATCTTCATAGGTAACGGTTTCACCAACGTTAAAACCAGCAACAGATGCATCATTTTCAATTAGACCTTCGAAAACATCTTCGGTTAAAATAATTTTTTCGTTAATATCATCTATATTTTCCAAGGCCACTAAAACTGTTATAATTTTTGTAATAGATGCTATTTTAGTGTTTTCATTGCTGTTTTTTTCATATAAAACTTTATTATCTATTAAATTATATAATAAGATATTTTCAGATTCAGTGTTAATTTCTAAAGCATAAACGGAAGTTTTAAATAATAATAAAAGTAATATGACTATAAATAAATATTTTTTCATAAATCAAATCCTATTTCTAAATAAGATTATAACATGGAAAACAAAAAAACATTTATTTTTATATTAGGAAATAAAATTATTAAAAAAGCATCAAAAAAGTTTGACAAATAAAACAAACGTATGTTATCTTAATATTGGATGGTGATTAGAAATGTATAGAACATATAAATTTAGAATATATCCTAATAAAGAACAAGAAATGTTTATTAATAAAACATTATTTAATGCTAAAGAACTTTGTAATGAAATAAAAATAAAAAGAGCTGAGTATCCTAATTTTAAATGCAAAGGATGGTTGTATGGAATTAATTATTTGTAAGGATGAAGAAGCTGGAAGCAAAAGAGCATATCAAATCATCAAGGATACTCTAAAGAAAAAGCCAAACTTAGTACTTGGGCTAGCTACGGGAACTTCACCAATAAAATTATACAAGCTTATGATAGAAGACAATTTAGAAGGAAATACTACTTATGCAGATGTTAAAACATTTAATTTAGATGAATATATTGGCTTAGCAGAAGATCATGAGCAAAGCTATCGTTATTTTATGAACCAAACTCTATTTAATCATCTAGATATTTTAATAGAAAATACATATGTTCCACGCGGAGTAGGAGATTCTTGTCAAAATGCTGAGGAATATGATGAAATATTAAAATACTTAGGACCGGCAGATATTCAAATACTTGGAATTGGTAGTAATGGTCATATTGCTTTTAATGAACCAGGTACTGATTTTAACTTAACGACTCATATTACAGATTTAACAAAAAGCACGATTGAAGATAATTCAAGACTTTTTAATAATATTAGTGAAGTACCTACTAAAGCACTAACAATGGGTATTTCATCAATTATGAAATCCAAAAAAATAATATTACTTGCTTTTGGCGAAAAAAAAGCTGATGCTATAAAAAAACTTTTATCAGGTAAAATCACTTCAGAATTTCCTGCTTCAATTTTAAATAAGCATCATGCTGCTATTATAATCTGTGATGAAAAAGTAGCCAGTAAACTAAGTATAAATTAAAAACTTATATAAAGTATCCGTAATACACTTGTTATTGAAAATATGGAGGAAATGTGAAATGAAAAAAATTACTTATGTTTTCTGCAAAAGAAGCTAGCGAAAAATTAAAGAGATGTATCCTAAAAAATGATACAGGTTTGTTTATTGAAGCACTAGGCGGTTTTCCTGGACCATATACACATTATGTTGATGAAAAAATAGGGGAAGACGGAATCTTAAAACTAACTCCTTTGGTAATAGAAGTAAATACAACGGGTTCTTCTCCGTATTCACAATATAGCAAAAGAAAAATCAGGCGAATTTGGATGGAGCTGGGATTTTATCTTTGTGCCTGAAGGGAAAGATAAAACAATGGGGTGCTTATCCTGATGAGGAACGCTGTTTAGTATTAGAAGCATATCATAAATTAGCAAATTATTTATGAATGATATAAGCAGTATCAACATCCGGATATGTTATTTAACAATAAAGAAATATAAAAAGGCTTTATTTACCTAAAAAAATTGAAGTAGAAGCAGATAATTGATATACTTATTCTAGTGATAAGTTTAAAATAATTAAAAAAAAATAGTTGAAGCATTGACTATAAATTTCCACTAAAAATCGGATAATGATTTAACATAATAAGGTTTCGTGCTCTTAAATGTAATATTCTCAACTCAATTTGAGCTTTTCAAGGACTGAAAGGACGAAGAAAGGAATGTTAGTTAAATATGAAAAGAATAGTTCAACTAGCATTTATTTTATTAATCTTGTTTTATATTGCTTACATATCTTTAGGCAATAAATTTAATTTAGATGAAATAAAAGTCCCTTTTAAAGAAACAAAAACAATAAGGATTGAAGTACCACAAGAAAAAATATATTTAGCTATTGGTGAAGAATATGAACTAACAGCAATAGTAAAAACATCAACAAATAAAGAAATGCCTCTAACCTGGATTAGCGAAAAAGCAGATGTAATTTTATTAGAGGAAAATATTATAACTGGAGTTAGTCCTGGAAGCTCAACAGTAAAGGTTCAAACTGAGGATAATCAAACAAAAGAGATTGAAGTAGAAGTAAGTAGTTTAATAACACTGCCGGAAATAAATTCAAATAAGGAATTTTTACTATGTGAAAAATATACCAAAGATGAAGCCGATTTACTTGATGAAATCCTATTTAGTAGAATAGAAGCTGCTGGTTATAGAACTAGATCAGGGCCAGTTGCTGCAGCAAGATTTTTACTTTTAGAATTTCCTTATACTATAAAGTATTTTAATGAAAATGGGAGACTAAATAATCATTCTGGTAGTCCAAAAGTAGACGGAGAAGGAAGATATTATCATAGGGGATTATATTTACATGAAAGCAAGTTTTCAGAACTATCTGTAAGTATGCATGGCCCAGCTATTTGGAGTTGTAATATTTGGGATAATTTTATTAGTAGATATGCACCTAATGGTCTAACTTGTAGTGGCTTTGTAACCTGGGCTTTAATAAATGGTGGTTTTGATATAGGCGATTCTGGGGCAGGAGATACATATCGTGATGATGATGTTGGTGATTTAGGAGAAAATATTCCGATAACTAAAGAACTAATGCAAAGCGGTAAAGTTAAAGTTGGAGATATTATTGGTAGAGATGGTCATGTAGCCATAATAATAGGATTAGATGATACTAATATATATATTGCCGAGTCACTTCCTTCAACAGTAAGGGTCGTTACTTTAACAAAATATGATGGTTTAATAAAATCGACCAACTTTACTTATATTATTTTAATGGATGATGTATATAAAAGTGATGGTAACTTATCAGAAATGTGGTAAAAAAACTTGTTAACTAACCCATGAACAAGTTTTTTTAATTTTCCAATCTACTTTAAACTTAGCTTGATAGCAAAATCCTTTAGCACTTAAACTGTTTTTTAAACGGGCTACTTCTAGATAATAATATTATTCTTTTTTTCAAATTTATTAATACTAATCAAATAACCCCTTAAATCAAGACCATTCACATAACCTTTTTCATCTAAATCATTATAACTAGCTTTAAAAACATTTTTATGATATTTTTTGCTATATTCTAGAAGATCATTTTCACCAAAATCATCAAGTAATTCAAAACTATCTAAATCAAGAGCTAAAAACTCAGCATTACTCTTATCAGTTGCCATTAAATTATCTATTATTTTCATATATAGTGGTAGAATCTCATTTGACTGAATACATGATTTTTCAATGTTTAAATTATACAATCCGAAATTATTTGATGTATCCCCATTTAAGGTTTTACAATTTATTATTTTGTAGCCAAGACCCAAAAATTCTGTGCTACCACCATCTTTATATTGAGTTGAAAACAAAGTAAATAAAGGTTTTTTATTATTATTTACTATAAAATATCAATTTAAAAACGATAGACTTCTATCGTTTTTAGTAAGTAAAAATTATGCTAGTCGAATTATATTTAAAGCAGCGCCAACTCCTCCTTGAAGTTCTGCTGTATCAGCTACGCCAAAAAACTCTAAAGCAATTTCATCTCCAACATCAAGAGTAGCGATTGTAGAAGCATTATAATTTGTAATTCCTACTCCTACTCCTACATCTGGACTTATAACTGAGCTAGGAAGCACTATACCGTTTACTGTTACACCGGTTTCCGTAAAAAGCTCGTCTTTTACGTTTATTTGATACGAAATAAAATATTTACCTGTTTCAGGAACTGTAAAGATAGTATTAGTTCCATCTACAGTGAATGCATCTAAATTTTGGTTATTAGGTAGGTCTATATTTGTACCAGCTATTGTTACTGTGATAGTAGCTTCTTCAGTATTTTGGGCACTCATTGAATTAGTGGTAACGATTTCAGCATCAGCTCCGGTAGGTCCGGTTGCCCCAATTTCTCCATCAGTACCAGTAGGTCCGGTAGGTCCAGTCGGTCCAATTTCTCCATCAGTACCAGTAGGTCCGGTAGGTCCAATTTCTCCATCAGTGCCAGTAGGTCCAGTCGGTCCAATTTCTCCATCAGTGCCAGTAGGTCCAGTCGGTCCAATTTCTCCATCAGTGCCAGTAGGTCCAGTCGGTCCAATTTCTCCATCAGTGCCAGTAGGTCCAGTCGGTCCAATTTCTCCATCAGTACCAGTCGGTCCAGTAGCCCCTGTTTCTCCACCAGATGGTCCAGTAGCACCAATTGGTCCCATTGGTCCCATCGGTCCCATCGGTCCAATTGGCCCCATCGGTCCCATCGGTCCAATTGGCCCCATTGTTCCGGTCGCCCCAGTCGGTCCAGTCGCACAACAAAAATATGTGATAGGAATAGGTTTCTTTAGTAGCTTATCTTTAATACAATTGAAATTATTTTGATATGTGTTTATGTTTTACACCCCTTTCTTATTATTTTATGATTTATATTTATAAGAAAGTAATTAAAAAATACTAAAATTTTAGTTTTTAGTGTGACTTTTAAGTGAAAATGTTACATAAAATAAGTTTAATTTTTAAGTGAAAATGTTACATATGAAAATTGATAAAAAAATCAATTTTTATTTTGGCGATTTTAAGTGAAAATGTTACATTTTTGT
>JAQVNR010000022.1 GCA_028703035.1 Bacilli bacterium
AAATAAGCATCAAGCAATAAAAAGATTGCTTGATGGCAATCCATTTACCGTAGATGAATTAATTAACAAAAGTTAATAATTTTCATATGCAATAATTTAAGTTTTACAAATCCCGTGAATAGTTACCAAAATAACGTAACTATTCATGGATTTTGTTACAGTTCAGCGAGATTGCGAACAAGAAGATAAGTAAATTATAATAACAAAGGAAAAAGTTATCCCCAGTACAAAGTTGATTTTTATACAATATATAGTGATTCTTACGGTTATTATGTTATAATATTTAATTTAAATAAACCAAATATGAAGAAATTGTTTTTGACTTTTTAAAAAGATAGCAAGTAGTAAACCTAGTATTATTTCAGATAATGGTTATGAAACTATTTATGGACACTTTGGTAACAAAAGCTTGATTAAACTATAATAAAACCATCTAGAAATAAAGGTAAAAATCAAATGTTTAGTCCTTAAAAATTACACAAGCAAATATATCGAAATAATTAACAAATATTTAATTACTATTTTTTCTTACCTATATATAAAATATGATTACTATATCCAATAAGGCTTTCTTTTTCACAAGTTAATAAATGGTTATTTATCCAGTGTTCAAAAGTTTCTTCATCAAATTCATTTACATAATCTCTTAAGTGACTTGATAGACCCTCTGCAGCAACATAATGTAATTTTTCTAAATTAAAATTAGTCATTAATTTTTTAAAATCTACTAAATCAAATATATAAAATATTTCTTCCGGTTTATTTATTAATCGGTAATTTTTTGAAATAGATTTACCATATTCATCTTTAATACGGCCTTTAAGAAATCCAAAGTTAATCATGACTGCATCATGAGATATTATAGCCATAACAATAATACCATTTTTCTTTGTCACTCTAATTGCTTCATTAATTGCTTGTTTTTGTTCTTCTTCAGTAAATAAGTGATAAAGTGGCCCTAGAACTAATGTAATATTAAATGTTTCATCTTCATAACTACTTAAATCAAGAGCATTACCTTGCTTTACTGAAATTTTCATTTTTTCTGTTATTTTGCTGGCAACTATTTCAATGTTTGAATCAAGTAATTCTATAGCTGCTACATCAAAACCTTTTTCTGCAAAATATAAAGAATATGCTCCAGTTCCAGCTCCAATTTCAAGGATTTTATCACCTGATTTTAGGTATTTATTTATATAATTTATAGTTGTAATAAATTCCACTTGATGAGCTAAATCTTTTTTTAATCGGTTATCTTCCTCATCTGCTATATAATATTCTTTTAATATTTTATTTATATTTTTCATAATCTTCTACTTTCTATAGGTAAATTTTAATCTTTATGCATCATTATATCAAAGTTTATTCTTTTGTTGCCTAGCAAACTTAGATCTACTTTCTTTTTTCTTTTTCATTAAAGCATTATCAAGTGGTTCTAGACTAGCCCGCATGTCATTAATTAGAAATGTTGTTTCATTTCTAGGGTCTGCCCCTATGTAATCTAGCTCAGCCTCTTGATTATGACTTATTTCATATTTAGAAATATAAGAAGAAAATAATCCTCTACCAGTTGTCATCTGGGAAAGTTCAATTGGAAAGTTCATTAAATTAGCTGATGGAGTCTCACCTTCAATTGTTGCTATTTCATTAAAGTTTTTTGTTAATTGATATATAGCATTTTTATTAGAAAGTAGTTTTACCACAGTGCTAAGTGAAATTTGGGGAGTTGTAATTGTAAAAGTAGAAACCGGCTCTAATAATTTCATTTTAGCTTGTTTTAATGATCTAAAAAGCGCTAAAGCGTGATAATTTTAAAATGCATTGGATCACTTCCCATCGAATCAAATTGACCATCCACAAGAGCAACTTCAATATCTGTAAGTTCAAAGCCTTTTAATCCTTGTTTAGAATAATGTTTAATTAATCTTTCGATTTGTCTTTGATATTTTAGATGTAAGAAGTCAGTCGATATTTTTGACACATATTTAAATCCGGCACCAGGCTCTAGAGGTGTTACTTCAATTCCAATTCCTGAAACAGTTGTATAAGTTGCTTTAGCACTTGCCTTAATTGTAGGTGCTTCTTTATGAATAATAACTGGATTTTCTATATTCACTTCTATTCCGAATCTTTCATCTAAATAAGTTTTTATAATTTGGGCTTGCATTTTTCCCATTAAACTTAAGTAAATAGAATTGGTTCTTACATTAAATCTAACATTTAAATGTGGGTCTTCTTCATTCAATATTTTTAGAGCTTCCATTAATGCAACTGATTCACCCTTTTTAACAGATTTAATTTCCATGGTTAGTAAAGGATTAACAAAACTAATATAATTATTTAGTTCTTTTGTTTCTCCTATTAACTCTCCACATTTAACATCTAGAACATTAATAATTACAATATCACCACTACTGGCAGTATCTACTGGAGTTAATTTAGACCCCTTAACCAAATACATCCGATTCACTTTTCCAGTTTTATCATCTGCTAACTTTAAATTATCTTTTAAATTAATACTTCCACTTAATATTTTTACATATGCATTTTTTCCTGTTTCATCCACTCTTATTGTATAAACAAAAGCTGATAATGGAATATCTATATTTTTAATCGATATAGGAATATATCTTCCAATACATTCAATTAAATCTTCTATACCAATATCTTTTAAAGCACTACCACCGATAACAGGAAATAATTTACAATCTTTGGTTAATTTTATAATTCTATCTTCTATAAATTTATTGTTTACTTCTTTATTGTTTATGTAATGTTCTAAAATTTCATTATCTACAATAGAGGCCTCTTCTATTAAGTCTTCTAAAGAAGATGGTATTATCTTCAAACTACCATCATTATCTTGATAAACATGGATTAAAGTTAAAGTAGGTATATTAAGAAATTTATGTAATTCACCTAAAACTCGTTTATAATTAGCTCCTTTGCGATCCATTTTATTAATGAATATAATTACTGGAATTTTCTTTTTCTGTAAAGCTCTCCAAATAGTAAACGTTTGAGCTTCTAAACCTTCAACTCCTGAGACAACTAAAATAGCCCCATCTAAAACATTAATAGCTCGCTCGACTTCAGCTGAGAAATCAATGTGTCCAGGGGTATCTATTAATTGAATTGTTTTTCCACTGAATTCAAATGAAACTAAAGTATCTCTTATAGTTATACCCCGCTTTTTTTCTGCTTTTAAATTATCAGTCACTGTATTACCAGCATCAACTCTACCAAGTGATTTGATTACGCCAGTATGATAAAGCAAATGTTCTGTAATTGTTGTTTTTCCAGCATTCGCATGAGCAAAAATCCCTAAAGTTAAAACTATTTTATTATTATTCATTTTATTAAATATCTTCTCTTCCCATTAATAAACCTATCTCTTATTGCATTTAATAGAGCAAGCTCTCTTTCTAATTTATTTTTATCTCTTACCGATAAAGCTACTTGAATATATTTAGTTTCATCACTTTTGGTAATTACAAAATCAACTTCAGAATCATCAGTTTTACCGGCATAGGTTTTATAATATTTTCTTATCCCAGTTATAACTTTTATTATTTGCTTATCACCTAGAACAATGATATCATTCACTATACATCAGTAAATTTTTTTCTAATATTTTCATCTTTTTTAAATAAAAATCTAATTCCTTTTCCCGCATAAGGTTCGTCGTTATATCTTGGAATTATATGAAAATGGGCATGACCTATATTTTGACCACCAGCTTTTCCAACATTCCAGCCTAAATTATAACCATCGGGTTTGTATTTCTTATCAAGGTATTCTTTTATTTCAATCATCATTTTCCGAGTATCTAACCATTCTTCATTTGATAATTCAAACGGAGTTTGAACTTGAGACTTGGGTATAATAATATATGAGCCTACTAAAATATTCTTTTTAAGATTATCTGCTCGAACTCCCACCATAGTTTCGTTTTCAAATACTAGATCATTTTCATAATTGTCTTCGTTTTTATTTATTTTTTCCATTATTTTTATCTTTCTTTTACAGTTCTTTATTAGCTTTTCTTAATATATCGCTTATATAATCATTTTTAGAACTTGTATACATTATTCTATTATCATGATACTTTTCTGCAAGTTCTTTCTTTAAATTTTCATATTTTAATAATTCGTCCTTATTAGAATTTAAATAATCTCTAAATAATAAAGTGTTTTTATATCTAGGACTATCAATTTCCATAACATGAATAAAATGAGTGCGATTGTTAACAGAACCTTTTCTAATTAATATCTCATCAATAGGAGAATCTTCTTTTATCGAATAAGGGAAATTTAAAAATTTTTCTTTAACCTTATTAAAATCTGTTAATTTATTTACTCCAACCGAAATATCAATAATTGGTTTTGCTGATAAGCCAGGTATTGCTGTTGAGCCAATATGTTCAATAGTTAGTGCAGTTCCATTCATTAATTTTACTAAATTTTCTTTTTCTTTTAGAAAGTCATCTTTCCACGCAGGATTATAAGATTCTAAACTTACTTCACCGACTTTTAATCCCATAGGCTAATTGTTATTCCTTTTTCGTTTTATATTTTCAAAATTGTCAATTAAAATTCTAATTCCATCTTCAGCTAAGTTTAATAATCCATTTATTACAAAGAAAAAGCCTAAAATTAATATTTGAACGGATAATTCATAATATAAGTTTATACAAGTTAAAAGTCCTAGAAGGATAAATAAAGAAAAAGTCACTAAGTTAACATAAAACATTAAATGATCTCGGTCATGATAATAATCAAGTTTGATTAGTTTAATAATAGCCATAATTCCCACCCACGAAAATAAAGTTATTGATAAAACAAGTGGCACTGTATAAGAAACAAACTTAATACCACTTGCTGCAGCTAGTAAACAAGCTATTCCAGTATAAAGATCTTCATAGTCTTTTTCATTTCTTGTTAAAATATATTCAATTGTTTTTATTCCTCCATAAATTATAAATAAAATATAAAGTAGCCGGTTGGGGGCTGTGCTCCCAAATAGTGGAAAAACAAGTAAAAATACTCCCATTAAAATTAAAATAATTGATACTCCAATATTTAATATATTTTTAGCTTTTTTTGATTCCATTCCTACCTCTTTCTAGTTTAATAATAAAGCTCAAAAAGAGAAAAGTCAAATTATATTGTTAAATTTATTGTTTTATTATATTATATATAAGGAAGGAGAATTTTTATGTTGTATATTATACTAACTATTATCTTAATTATCTTGCTAATCTCAATTAAACAAATTGATGAGTATGAAAGAGGTATAAAGTTTCAATTTGGAAAATTTGTTAAAGTCTTAAAACCAGGGTGGCATATTATAATTCCAATTATTCAAATAGCTAAAAAAGTTGATATTAGAACTAAAGCGGTTGATGTTCCAGAACAAGATGCTATTTCTAAAGATAATATTTCAATTAGAATTAATGCTGTTTTATATTATAAGATTGTCGATTCAGCAAAATGTATTATGGCTGTTGAAGATTATAAATACGCGGTTAGTCAACTCGCTCAAACAACTATGAGAAATGCAGTTGGGACTGTTACTTTAGATGAATTATTAATGGAAAGAAATAAAATATCTGAAGAGATTTGTAAAATTGTGGATGATGCATCTGATGCTTGGGGAATCGATGTTGAAAACGTCGAATTAAAAGATATTAGCTTGCCAGAAGAAATGAAACGAGTTATAGCAGCTGTTGCTGAGGCAGAAAGAGAAAAACAAGCCGTAGTAAAATTATCTGAAGGTGAAGTTGAAGCAAGCGAAAATTTAGCCAAAGCAGCTTCTATTATGTCAGCTACACCTGGAGCTCTGCATTTAAGAACTTTATCTACATTAAATGAAATTTCATCAGATCAATCGAACACGATAATATTTACGATTCCAATCGAGCTACTAGAAAACATGAAAGGTAATATTGAAAAGAAAAAATAATGGTAAAACATTATTTTTTTATTATATTGTCAACTAATTCTTGATTATTATAAATATAAATGAAGTCTCTTATCATCTTAAACTCTAGTTTTTTTGATATCATTGTCTCACCATCATAATTACATATAATGTCTTGATTTGAAGAAATAGTTAATTCTTTTAATTTTACTTTTTTAATAACCGGGCTTTCTTCATGTTTGGCCTGTTTTAATAAATTAATCAGTCCAATCATTTTTAATTTTGGAACTTTATTTGCAAAATAAACATCAAAATAATTGTCATCAAAACTAGCAAGTGGAGCTATTTTATAACCACCTCCATAATATTTACCATTACAAACAGCAACTATTAAATACTTAGATTCATATTTTTCATCTTTATATTCTATTTTTAAATTTTGATATTTAAATTTAAAGAAAGTATAAATTATACTAAAGTCATAAATACTTGAACGAGGAAACTTTAATTTTTTAAAGATATTAGAGTTATTACATATTTCTGCATCTATGCCAATACTTGCAATATTAATAAAATATTTATCGTTAACTTTTCCTAAATCTATTTTTCGTTTTTTTCTTTTATATATCTTTAAGCTTTTGTAGAAATCATTCCCACTACCAGCTGGGATTACTCCTAGTCTTACATTAGAGCCAGCTATCCCATTAACTATTTCGTTAAGAGTGCCATCACCACCTACTGAATATATAACAATATTTTTTTCACTAGTGAAACTTTTAGCTATTTTAGTAGCGTCCCCTTTTGCTTTAGTAAAAATTATTTCATATTCTAAATCATTAATAGCCATATATTTATGGATATTTTCTATTATATGGTTGTGCTTTTTATTACCACTTACTGGGTTTACAATAAATATATACTTCATTTATCTTCCCTCTATTAAAAACTTCTACTCATCAAAAATTTTTAATTCGTTATTTTCTTCATCATAATAATAAGTTATTGTTTCATAGGTTTCTGCCTCTTTAGTTAGAGGAACATCAACGTATAAATATATTATTCCATCAATCATTTCTGAAGATAAACCTTTTATTGTAATAGTTGCCCATGGATCAAGTTCATAATAAAGATCTATTTTATTACTCGTGACATTCCCGAACGTATCTAAAACAAAAACTTTTTCATCTTCACTAACAACTAAATTATCTTGATAAATATCAATTGAAGCATAACCTTTACTAATTATTTTTTTATTAAATTCATCAACTAATGTCCATAAAACACCTTCTTTAACAGCAAGTTTATTATAAGTACTAAGTTTTATATCATCATATTGAAAATCTATTAAACCTTTACCATTATTCATTCCAATAAGTCCCCATTTATCACCAGATTTAGCAGTAATATAATTTTTATCATATGAATAATTAATAAGTTTTTCATCAATTGTTTTCCCAAGTTCATTAAAGGTTGTAGGAATTAATATATCACCATTTAAATCCATTATGCCATGCTTATCAAAAGTATCTTTTACTTTAAAAAGTTTTATATTAGCCAAATCATTACCAATACCATCAAAAATATAATCAATCCCCATATAATTAGAACTTACTTTTTTATTATTAAGTAAATCATATAAATAAATATCTACTCCATCTTGAAGTAAAATCTTTCCTAAATTAAAATATTCAGGATATGATTCTTTAGAATAAACCTTACAAATGTTTTTACATTCATAAGAACTAATTAATTTATCATCCGCACTAAAATATACAGTATTATCTTTCAGTTCATATGTATATACTCTATTTTCATCTATTTTTTCATCAGTTGGTTTATACATCAAATATAACTTTACGACACAACCTATAATTAGTAAAAACAATATTATTAAAAATATATTTATTCTTTTATAATTTTTATAAATTTTAGATTTCTTATATCGCTCATATTTTTCTTCCATCTGCACTACCGCCTTTATTTATTATATCAAAAAAGTACAAGTCATAGTAATTATAGTATTGTACTTTACATTATTTTTATTTATATTTAGAATAGTTTCTGACTATTTCTGCATCATCACAATGGATTTTCTCTTGGCCAATAATTTGATAATCTTCATGACCTTTACCAAGAATAAGTAAAAAGTCTTTATTATCTAACATGGAAAGTCCTTTTTCAATTGCTTCTTTACGGTCAAAGATAATTTCATAATTTGTATTAGTATTATCTCTAACAATATCATCCATTATTTTTTGCGGAGCCTCAGTGCGTGGATTATCATTAGTAAATATTACATAATCACTTAAACTAGTAGCTATATCCCCCATTATCGGTCTTTTTTTAGGATCGCGATCACCACCACAGCCAACAATTGTAATAATTCGATTATGTTCAAGCTCTAAATGAGCTTTAATTACTTTATCAACTGCATCTGGCGTATGAGCATAGTCAACTACCGCAAAACTATTTCCAACATTAATACTTTCACATCTACCCTTAGGTGAATATATATAATCAGTTTTATTAATAATCTCTTCAATTTTAAAACCTAAACTGTGAAGAATGGCTAAACTCATCATATAGTTATAAACATTAAAACTACTTATTAAATTTATTTTTACCTTATAAATCCTTTTATCAAATGTAAAATCAATAACTGTTGAATCTTGATAATAATCACAATTTACAATTTTATAATCTCCATGTTTGCCGATGGTTACATAATTACCTGTTTTAAATGGCTTAACTGAGGGATCATCATCATTAACAATCATTACTCCATCTTCAGTTAAATAATTTTTCAATTTTAATTTAGAATTAAGATAATTAGTCATTGTCTCATGAAAATCTAAATGATCTTGACTTAAATTAGTAAATGCTCCGGTTACAAACTTAAGACCCACTATTCTTTCAAGCTCAAGTGCATGCGATGAAACTTCCATTACTATATATTCAGCACCATTATCTTTGGCTTCTAATAAAAGTTTATAAATTGTTAAGTTATCTGGAGTAGTATTATTTAACTCTCTTTCAATATCATTATAATAAAAACCGATTGTTCCTAAGTAACCTACTTTTTTAGAAAACTTCTTAAGAAGCTGATAAATTAAAAAGCAAGTCGTTGTTTTCCCATTAGTTCCTGTTACACCAATTAATTTTAAATCTTTTAAAAGTGGGCTATAATCTTTAATAAGCACTTCTTTTAAATATTCTTCTGTACTTGGAACAACTAATACTGGGACACTTGTTTTAACTGCTTTTTCCGCGATTATTTTAACTGCCCCATTTTGGACTGCTTTTTCAATATAATCATGTCCATCAACTGTATGCCCTACAATTGCCACAAATATTTGGCCATTTTTTATTAACCTTGAATCTGTTTCATATTTAATCATTATAATTCCTCTTTCTGTATTTAAATTATACAAAATACTTTAGATAAAAGAACTTTATCTTTTAAAACTTAGTAAATTGTTTTTTGAATAAGTATTTCTTCTATTGAAACGTTTGCTGGAAATAAGTAATATTCTTTATAAGTTTTAATAATAATATTGATTTCATTTTCAGCATTATTAGCAAGCTCTTCAGCTAATTTTAATGCATCTCCTAACTTAATAATCTGATAATACTTTTTTTTATCCTCTATTATAATAGGCGGATAGTAGTTTTTAATTAGGTTAGATATCAAAATAAGAAAGCAGATTAATTCATTGTTTTTTTTAAATAACTGAGATCTTGTTAAATAAATATTAAGAAGTGCTTCTTTTTCTAATTTAGGCAAGTCTTTCCACAATGTCTGATAAATTTTTAAAATAGATGCCAATTTTTGATAAACATTTGCCCCTCTAGGTACATCTACTAAATTTAAATCATAATCTCTAAGAACTTCATCTTCTGATTCTTGATTAATAGAAGTAGCTAATTTTAAAATATTTGTAATATTTGTTTCTTTTAAATTTAAATATTCTAAAAAAATCTTTAGTAATCTATCATTATTAGTTATTAACCGATTAAAATAATTTTTTAAATAATATTTAAAGAACTCTTTATCGCGTGAAATCACTTCAAATATTCTTTGATTACTTAATTTGTTCATCACTTTTTATCTCTTTTCTTTTTCTTAAATATTCCTTATTTAATATAACATAATTTTATAAACTTTTAAATATCCTTACACCTTTTGTAAATAACACTTTATATATTACACTTGTTATTATCAGCATAATAGTACCAGTTAAAATAAAATATTTATTAGGATTAATATCAGGAATAATAAAAATAGGCACTACTGAAACTATTAAGCCAGTAATTATAGTTAAAAAAGATGCCATGCTTTGCTTAATAACTTTTACTTCATTTACCCAGTCAAGTAGTGGAAAAAATAAATTTATTAAAAGACCAAAACCAGCTATAAAGAAAGCATAAATTGTTGGTAAGATAAGTAAGACTAAAAAATTTAATATCGAGAGTTTAATAATAAACATAAGTATAAGTGATGCAATTAATATTGTTGGTAAGATTATTGTTAAGTTAACCATTATCTTAGCAATAAAAATATTTTTAATATTTACTGGTAAACTTTTTAATATCCATAAGTTTTTTCCTTCTAAAGAAATGCTAGAATGGGTCGTACATGATAAACTAGTAAATACGGCAAACACAAGTGGTGCACTTGTCATTAAATATTGCGAAAAATTTGGCATTTGGATAAACGCATCTAAAGTATCACTTCCTAAAACAGCTAAGAGTATTAAAGTAGCTAATAAGAGAATACTTCCAATAGCAGTATTTAAAACATATAAAGCACTAGAAATATATCTCTTAATCTCTTTTTGATATAAAGACATTAAAGGACTTTTTAACTTAATATTTTTAACTATATATTTATTATTTATAGTTACACCACTGAGTTTATTGTTAATATTAGCAAAGTATTTAACAATTATATTTTTAAATATTACAAAAATAAATAATGATAAAAAGATAAAGATTATTAAACTAAATAAATCATAATTCCCAATTATATTTGTATATAACTTAGTTACCGGATAAATACTATTAAATTTATTTACTATCGACTGGCTTAAATTAGCTAAATCAAGAGCATTTAAGTTTTGCATATTATAAGTAAAATAATAAACGACAACAAATAATAATAAACTAAATATAATATTAGCAAAATTTTTATATTTAAATCTTGCTGATAATGCAGTGAGTAAACTACCAATGATACATCCTACTACCGTTGGAATAAGTGGTATAAATAAAAAACTAACAAAGAACATTATATGAAACATATATGATGTAGTAGTACCTAATATATAAGCTAAATACGTAGGAATCATAAATATCAACATAAATATTAAATTAGCTAAATATAATACTATGAATTTACTAGTAATTATCGTATTTTTTTCAATTGGTAAGCTAAAAAGAATTGAATAATCTTTAGCGCCAAATAAAGTTTTATTTACTTTAAATACTGTTGTAAAAACTAAATATATACTAGTAAAAACCATCATTACAACTAAAAGTAAATGTTCAAGACCTAATGTTTTTAAACCATCTAAAGCAAATGAAGATGCATAATAAATAGATACAGTTAAAACTCCAAAAATATAAATATATAATAAAATATAAGGAATTACTTTCTTAAATTCTTTATTTTCTTTAGCTTGAAATAATTTATAAATATCAAAAAATGTTAAAAGATTAATTTTAACTAAATTAATTAGATTTCTCATCTCTTGTCTCCATAAATATATCTTCAAGTGATTTATCTTTTAAAACTTTAGCCATATCCCCCGCTACAATTAACTTGCCATTTTTAATAATAGCTAGTTTATTACAAAGCTTTTCAGCAACTTCTAATATATGAGTTGAAAAAAATATTGAAGTTCCTTCTTTGGCTAACTTTTTCATATAATCTTTAAGCTTTTTATTAGCAAGTGGGTCAAGACCAACAAATGGTTCATCAAGAATTAAATATTTTGGATTTCTAATAAGAGCACTGATAATTGCCAGTTTTTGTTTCATTCCATGAGAATATGATGATATTGGGTTTGCTAAAGATGAAGTTAATTCAAAGGCATCAGAATATTTATTAATCGCATCGATTCTTTCTTCACCAATTTCATAAACATCAGCAATAAAATTTAAATAGTCGATTCCTTTTAAAAATTCATATAAATCAGGATTATCAGGAATATAAGCTATTTTTTTCTTACACTCAATTGGCTTATCTTTTATTGATACTTTGTCATATAAAATATCTCCTGAATCAAAGGCAATAACATCAGTCATTGCTTTAATACATGTTGTTTTACCGGCGCCATTATGCCCTACGAAAGCAAATATATCACCGTTCTTTATTTCAAAAGATAGATTATCAAGAACTGTTTTTTTACCGTATCTTTTAGTTAAATTTTTTATTTCAATCATTTTTTTTCTCCCATTTCTTCTTTATTATAATATTTATCCATAGTTTTGTAAATCATGTATAAACTTTTTCTTTTTAACCAAAATATTATTGGAGGATGAAAATGGAAAAAGTACCAAATATGATTTCAACAAAAGACTTATCTTATATTACTGACATGTTTAATTGGCACATTATTGCTGTTGAAAAATATGAAGCTTATTTAAATCAGATTAAAGATAAAGAATGCTCTAAAAAGTTAGATTCTTTAATAGAAATGCACTTACAAGTCTGTTCTAATTTATTAAGTATTCTAGAAAGTGGGGAAAATTAAAGTGGAAGATAAATATATTATGATGGATGCTTTACTTACTGAAAAACATTTAGTAGTCAATACAGCAACTGCACTTAACGAAGCTTCTTGTGACAATATTTATAAAGCTTATACAGATATTTTTAATAAAGTTACGAAAGAAGCTAAAGATTTATTTAATTTGTGCTATAACAATGGCTGGTATCAACTAGAAGAAGCCCCTAAAACTAAAATTACTAAAGATGCTGATAAATTAACAAAAGAACTAAGTTGAAATTAACCTAGTTTTTTTGTATAATAAGTTTACGGGCGATTAGCTCAGCTGGTTAGAGTGCTACGTTGACATCGTAGAGGTCACCGGTTCAAGTCCAGTATCGCCCACCATTAATTATACAAAGAGACCTACAAAAAGGTCTTTTATAATTGACTATTTTTTAAAAAAAACATTTACTATAATAAAGGAGTTAATTTTAATGTTTATATTCTGCTTCATTTTATTTTTATGTTTTTTACCTTTTTTTATAATTCTACTTCCATTCTTTTTAATATTTGCCCTAATTAAATTAATTTTTTCTTGCAATTGTCCTAGAAATAATTGTTCTAGGAATAATTGCAACAAACGTTCTTATTTCTAGAACAATTAAAGGCTCCCTTTTACACTGCTTGGAATATATTTTCAATGTGAAAGTATTAGTCTTTTTTGTTTTTTATGAAGTTGAATGACAAACAAAAAAGCAACTAATATTACATTGTGAAACTTTGTAATATGTTGCTTACATAATAATAATTCATCTGCAACAACACTTTTACTATCATCAACCATTTTAGAAAATGATTTTTTTCTTTCATCTCTAATAGTTTCCTGTCTTTTGTTGTGCTGCTGCTTTATAGTTTTTAGTAATATTATAAAACCTTTAAGATATTTTTCTGATAATGGTACAACTTCAATATTATTATGTGATTTTGATTTATCAATATCTGGGTTACTCTGATATGCTTCTTTTTTCCTTTGGTTATGAGCACCAATTTGTCCTAAATCACCTAAAGTCTTAATAGGTGCTACTCTAAATATTGCATAACTCACTTGCTACCAACTTCTTCCCATACATTCTAGTAATAGACCGAAATGCGTTACTTTGTTAAGTCCTTTTTTATTTAAAAGTGGTATCATTTTAAATGGTTAGCTATAAGGGTTTTCTTTATCATATTTTAAGCAAAATTATTTCTCATTATATTTTTCTTTAAGTATTTCTAAATAATCAATTTTATAAAACTTTTCTAGTCGTTCAAAAGTGATCTGATACTTTCTAAATCTCGTTTTAACATTATATCTTCAAAAGTGAAATTAAATTGTTCTAATTCTCGGTCTTCTTTAATTTATTATCAGAATTATACTCAATATCTGCTTTAATACCTAAAAATAATAATACGTTTTTAATTTTCTGATTTAGTTGTTCTTCTATTTCTAAAACTTCCTTTGTTATACTCATAAACTAATCACCACCTATCACACAACAAAAAAAAGATTAACCGAAATTAACCTTTATGTGTTATGTCGAATAATTAGTTCGACTAATTTCCCTATGGTGCCAATTGATAGAATCGAACTTTCGACTGATCCTTACCATGGACCCGTTATACCACTTAACTAAATCGGCATAGTTATATAATAACAAAATTATTTCTTTAAAACAAAAAGCTAGTCTTCTTGTTGAAGGATATATGCATCATACAAATTTTCAGCAAGTGATGCGATAGTCATTGGACCAATTCCACCAGGAACAGGTGTAATATATGAAGATATGTTTTTAATTTTTTCAAAATCAACATCTCCATATAATTTATTATCTATTTTATTAATACCAACATCAATTATTACAGCACCTTCTTTTACCATTGAATTAGTAATTAAATGTTTTTTGCCAGTAGCAGCAATTAATATGTCAGCATTTTTCGTAAAATATGCTAAATTTTTGGTTTTAGAATGGCAAACTGTTACAGTTGCATCACTATTTAAGAGTAAATTACTAATAGGTTTACCGACTATATTGCTTCTTCCTACAACCACAACATTTTTACCTGCTACTTTTATATTATATTTATTTAATAAAGTCATAATTCCCTTAGCGGTACAAGGAATTATCCCTGGTTTATTATTAATTAAATTACAGACATTAATATTATTAAGTCCATCTACATCTTTTTTATAATTAATTCTATTTTGTATTTTTTTTGTATCTAAATGATTAGGGATTGGAAGTTGTAATAAAATTCCCGTAGTTTGATCTTCATTTAAAACATCAATTAACTTTAGTACTTCTTTTTCAGAAATATTCAAATCCAGCTTGTGGTGAATAAAAGCAATATTTAATATATTACACAATTTTTTCTTTTGATTAATATAAACATTGCTAGACTGATCATTACCAATTTGAATAACTGCTAAAGAAAGATGCAAATCATATACTTTATTTTTTACCTCTAATAATATTTCTTCACTAATTTTTTTTCCGTCTAAAATCATATTTCCTCTTTCTAATAGAAAAATCTATTTTAAAGCAAATTTATTCATTAAAATAGAATATTCTCTTTCATCAACTTTTACAAACATTTTATTTTCTGATAGTAAATCTTGACCAATAATTACTACTTCATTATCATTATTTTCATCAATAGTATAATAATATCGCCAGTCATCACTATCTAAAGTTTTAATTACTTTATACTTCATATTATCTAAATTAATATAATCCATTTTTGATATCTTTAAGTCCTTTCTTTTTTAAATCAGAAATTTCTTTAAAAAGCTTTTTGTTAGCTGTTTCTAAACTCATATCTTTTGGAACTTTAAAAGGTTTGCCAAATCTAATATTAAGATTATTTTTTTTAAATATTTTATACTCACCAGTAATAGCATAAGGTACTATTTCAGCACCTGTTTTCTGAGCCATTGATACTACTCCAAACTTAAACGGAAGTAAAAATTTATCGGTTTTATTTCTTGTACCTTCTGGAAATACTCCTAAAGCATAGTCGTTTTCAAGTACTTCAATCGCACTTTCTACCGCACCTTCATCTTTGACTTCTCTATTTACTGGAATGCAACCTACCATCTTGAAAAACCAAGCAACCTTTTTGTCTTGAAAATATTCAATCTTAGCCATATAATGGATCATTCTTTTAGTAGATATAATTGCCAAATTTTGATCAAATAAATGAAAGTGATTACCAGAAACAATAATTGGTCCCTTTTTAGGAATAATATTATTATTAATAATTTTAGGTCGATATAAAATTTTAAAAACAAAGCCTAGAACTCCTCTTAAAAAACAATATCTATAATAATGTGATTCTTTTTTCATTTTTGCTCTTTTCCATATTTTTTAGTACATTCTTCTTCTAATTTTTTATAGTTTACTTTACCAATTAAAGTTTTAGGAACTGTCTTAATATATTCATACGCAAGAGGCATAGAATATTTAGCAACCGATTTTTCTAAGTATTTTTTTATACTTTGGGTAAGTTCTTCACTTGGAGCATAGTTTTCTTTTAAGACGATATTAGCAACAGGAACTTGTTTTTTATAGGGGTGAGGTACACCCACAACAACAGCTGCCTCTACAGCAGGATAAAGTACTAGAAGTTGCTCCATATATTGCGGATAAATATTATATCCACTTGTAATAATTAATCTTTTTAAACGTGATTCAAAAAATATAATTTCATCTCTGTTTTTATAACCGATATCTCCAGTTCGAAGCCAAACTTTACCATCTGGATGGGTAACTAAAGTATTTTTTGTTTCTTCTGGTTCGTTTAAATAACCCATCATCATAGAAGGACCTGATACACATATTTCTCCTTTTTTATTTGGTTTACATTCTTTAAATGTATCTGGTTTAAATATTTTAGCTTCTGTATCTGGCATTGCTATCCCAATTGCGCCTTCTTTATAATAATAACTAGGAGATAATATTACAACAGCAACGCTTTCAGTTAAACCATACCCTACTCTAAGTTGAGCAGAAGAGCCATGCTCAATTAAATACTTATTAACTTTCTTTCTTAGTTCTGGTTTTAAAATATCTCCACCTGATATACAATCGGTTACTGATTTTAAATATGTTTTAGAAGTTTCATTGCTGCTTGCTAGAGCTTCAAATAAAGTCGGAACACCAACTACAAGGTTGGGCTTTTTCTTCTTAATCATCTTTGGAAGTTCTTCTGGAGTAAACTTAGGAATAAAATGGGATTTCATGCCTGCAAGGAGAACAGTATGAACGCAACATGCTAAACCAAAACCATGAAAAATTGGTAATATTGATAATACAGAATTCCCAGGTTTAGCAGATTCAATTCTACTAATTGCTTGAAGAGCCATACTATTAATCGCATTATTTGACAGTCTTACCCCTTTTGGTTTACCTGTTGTTCCCCCACTATAGAGAATAACTGC
This sequence comes from Bacilli bacterium, assembly GCA_028703035.1. Lineage (GTDB taxonomy): Bacteria > Bacillota_I > Bacilli_A > RF39 > UBA660 > DUUS01. The sequence continues at coordinate 17,113 of JAQVNR010000022.1, forward strand.
TTCTTTTTCTCCTAATACTTTAGCTTTATAATCATTTTTATTATAAGAATATCCTAAATTATAAAATTCTTGCCATAAAATTATTTTACTTTCATCAAGTTCTTCTATCACTTGCGGAGTTTTATTAAGTTTTGCTTTAATTAATTGCTGAGCAATATAAGCAGTTTTTATTACTATCGGCATACTTTCTGATACACTTGCCATAATTATTCTTTCAATATTTTGATTTTTTGTTGCTTTTAAAATTCTGTTTTTTAATAAATCAAGTGTTAAAATATATTTACTTTTTGAAATATCTATATAATATTCCATTTCATTTTCACTTGATAATGGATGGATCATGTTGGCAGAGCCTCCAACCATATTAACTGCATAAACAAGAATAATTGCCTCAGGAGTATTTGGCATACATATTGTAATTCTATCGCCTTTTTTTACCCCTAAAACTTTTAATGATTTAGCAGCATGTTCTATTTTTTCATAAAATTTTTGATAACTTACTTCTTTACCAAAATAATCATAAGCAGTTAACTTCGAATATTTTAAAACTGTTTCTTTTAATAATTCATGAAGTGAGCATGAGGGATATTCTATATGAGTTACTCCATCTCCAAATGGCTTTAATCTTTCTGGCTCTAGTTCTTTATTAAACATTTTACTTAAAAAATTCATTTTTATTGCGGTCGAGTAGACAAACTCGACACTCCTTTCACTTTATTAGTAAGAGGAAGTCTATCTCCCCTCAAACTTATACCATTATTTATAACTAATGGAAACTTTCTTTTTTTATTATATTTTTCACTTTCTTTTCCAACTCCTTATTTTCCTTTATTACATCATCTGTTTTAGGATAATAAAGTTCTCCAAATATTATTTTAACATTTTTTTTATATTTTTCATACTTACCTATTATAGCAAAAGGCACTATTGGGCTTTTAGTTAGAATTGCCATTCTAACAGCTCCAGTTTTAAAAGGCGCGATTATTTTATTTGTTTTATTAACAGTTCCTTCTGGAAATATTCCAATCAGCGCTTCTTTCTCTAAAAGATTAGTTACATCTAACATCACATTATCATCATGATTTCGCCTATCAACTGGCACTAATCCACAAGCTGTAAAAAACCATTTGCCTATTCCTTTAAATAATTCTTTTTTAGCAATAAATCTAACCGGTCTTCTTGTTGAAGAACCTAGCATAAACCCATCAAGCTTACTGACATGAGTACCTGCTAAGATTACTCTTCCTTTTTTAGGAATATTTTCTCGATTCATATATCTTGGGCGATATCTAGGTATAAACCATAATAAAATTAAAGGTTTAACAACTTTATATAAAAAAGGGTTTCTCATAAATTTTCCTCACTACCTTTTAATTTTACCATATAATATTTAAAAAAAGAATACTATAATCATTTGAGTTAAGTTTTTTACAATAAAAGCATTTCTATTTTAATTTAAATTAGCCTTTTATAGATCTATTATCAACTTATTATATAAAAGAAAATTACATAAAGAATCTGATATAACTGGGAATTTTCCTATAAATT
>JAQVNR010000076.1 GCA_028703035.1 Bacilli bacterium
AATTATGAAATTAACGAAGAAATTTATTATAGATATATCAAAACAAAAAAAAGAACCAAAATGGATGACAGATTTTAGATTAAAATCATTTGAAAAGTTTTTAGAACTTTCTAATCCTGACTTTGGACCGACAATAAAAATTGATTTTGATTCTCTTACTTATTATAAAAAAGTAGGAGAGACATCAAGTGATTGGGATAAAATAGATAAAAATATTAAAGATACTTTTGAAGAGCTAGGTGTAATTGCCGCTGAAGAAAAATATTTATGTGGAGTTAGCAATCAATATGAAAGTGAAGTTATTTATCATAATCTAAAAGATGATGCTAAAGAAAGCGGAATTATATTTTTAAGTACAGATGCAGCATTAAAAGAATATCCAGATCTTTTTAAACAATATTTTAATAATTTAGTTAAGTATGATGAAAACAAATATACTGCTTTAAATGGGGCTTTATGGAGTGGTGGTTCATTTATTTATATTCCGCCTCATACAAAATTAGATCGCCCCTTGCAAAGTTATTTTCGCATTAATGAAAAAGTAATGGGGCAGTTTGAAAGAACAATTATAATTGTTGATGAAGGTGCAGAGCTTTCATATATAGAAGGGTGTACAGCTGTGGCAAATGCTGAAAATTCTCTTCACGCAGGGGTGGTAGAAATTTATGTTAAAAAAAATGCGATATGCCGCTATAGCACTATTCAAAACTGGAGTGAAGATGTTTACAATTTAGTAACTAAAAGAAGTATTGTTGATGAGGCAGGAAGGATGGAATGGGTTGATGGTAATCTAGGATCATACATTACTATGAAGTATCCATCATGTATCTTAAAAGGTAATAACTCATCAGCTAGTTCAATTACTATTGCTTATGCCAAAAATAAACAAAAACTAGATGCAGGAGCTAAAATGATTCATTTAGGTAAAAACACTAAAAGCAATATCATATCTAAAAGTATTGGAGCTAGTGGTGGAGTTGCTAATTACAGAGGAACAGTTAAAATAAGTGCTGAAGCAACTAATAGTGAGGCAATAATAAAATGTGATACTATTTTACTAGATTCTCAATCTAAAAGTGATACTTTTCCTAAAAATATTGTTTTAAATGACAGTAGTATTTTAGAACATGAAGCAACTGTCTCGAAAATAAGTGAAGAAAAACTTCATTATTTACAAAGTAAAGGTCTATCAGAAAATGCCTCTAAAGAGCTAGTAATTATGGGGTTTATTGCTGACTTTAAAAAAGAACTTCCGCTTGAATATGCAATAGAACTTAATAGATTATTAAAAAATATATAATTATATTAAACTTATAAATCTGAGAATAAAAATAATCAGATTTTTTAATTTGTTTAAACAAAAATTTAAAATGTCATAGAAAAAAGTTGCAAAAACTTAAAATCCTCTCTTTGCTACCCTTATTTAATTATGGTAAAACAGTGGGGAAGGGAGGAAATACAATGTATAATTCAGTATATTTAATTGGCAGGCTTACAGCCAATCCAGAACTCGCAGCATCTAAAAATGGTAAAAAAGTTATGTCTATTAATTTAGCAGTTCAAAGAAGTTATAAAAACAGTGATGGTATTTATGAAGCAGATTTTATTCGTTGCGTCCTGTGGGAAGGAATTGCCAGCAGAACAGCTGAGTTTTGTCACAAGGGTGATTTAGTAGGTGTTAGAGGTCAGCTAAGAACATCTACTTATGAGACTGAAGAAGGCGAAAAAAAGTTTAAAATGGAAGTCGTAGTAGAGAAGATTAGTTTTTTAAGTACTTCTAATACATCCGAAGAACAAAATCCAAAACCGCCAAAAAAGTAAGTCTAAATAAATAACTTTAACATAATATTTATTGGTGAAATTATGAAATATTTAAAATACTTTTTATTAGGAGTCTTTGTAGTTTTAAGTTTTTATTTTACTGATAAAATAATGATTTATTTAGAAAACCAAAGTCCAATTATGCAAAAAATAATGAAACAAGAAAAAAAATATAAAGCACTTCCAGTTAATGCTGAAATTGAAAATAATACGGTAGTGCCAGGTATAAAGGGAAAAGAAATTAATAAAAGAAAATCATATGCTAAAATGGATGATTTTGGTTCATTTAATGAAATGTTTATTATTTATGATTATTTAAAACCGGAAGTCTCGCTAGAAGATAATCTTGATAAAGTAATTATAAGAGGAAATAAACTGAAAAGAGCAGTAGCTTTTGTTGTTGAAGATTCAAGTATTATAAGTTTTTTTGAAAAAAATAATTTAAGTTATTCTTTGATTAGTACTCTAACAAGTGATTTAACAAAAACAAGAGAATATTTACTAGGCGAAGAATTAAAAGAAAATATTAGTGATTTAAAATCTTTATTAAATAAAAATAAACTAAACTCTAAAACATGCTTGGTAAATTATTCTAATATCGAGTATTGTAAAGAAAAGAAATATTATATAGTCGCTCCAGATGTCGATACAGGAATTAATATAACTCAGCTACTGCCTAATATAAGTAGTGGTAATATTATCTTAGTTCGTAAAAGCACTAGTGAGCAAAATTTAGACTTAATATTAAAAGAAATAAAAAAACAAGATTTAGATATAGTATATTTAAGTGATCTTATTAAAGAATAATCCAATTAATTTAAATAACGAATAGAGTTTCTTCTAATCGTTATTTTTTCATCTTATAAAACATACTACATTTGGGATGGAATCGAGATACAAAAACATATAATAAAAGTAGAAGAGTTGCAATTATAAATCAAGAAAGCTATGTAGTAATCATAGAAGTAAAATCAAAAAAAGATGCAAAATTTATTACTGCTTATATAAAACTTGTATTTGCTTCTTTAATTACCACAGAAAAAAGAAAAATTGCTAATATAGTAATTTTTTGCTATAATGAATTAACGCAAATAACTTTTGTTAATTTATTTATAGAAAAGAGAGATAAGAATAATGAGTAAAATTAATATATTTGGTATGGGTGGCCTTAATGAAAGTGGTAAAAACACCTATGTAATAGAAGTTGATAAAGATATTTTTGTATTAGATGCAGGTTTAAAGTATGCAACTGATTCAATGTTTGGAGTAGATTATATCATTCCTGATTATGAATATTTAGAAAAAAATAAAAAAAGAATTAAAGGGGTATTTATAAGTCATGCCCATTCTGAGAGTTGTGGGGGAGTTAAAGATTTAGTTAGAATAATTCCAGAGATTAAAATATATGCTACAAAATATACGAAGAATCAAATGGTTTTTGATGGAGTTCCAGAGAAGAATATTACCGAAATTACTCCTCATAAAAAAATAAATTTTGGGACAAATAGTGTTTTTCCTATTCAGGTAAATCACTCAACACCAGAAAGTGTTATGTATGTTATTAATACCGCTGATGGAGCTATTTGTTACACATCAGACTTTATAGTTGATCCGTCAATGATGGGGCCATATCATATGGATTTAGGTAAAATTGCCTATGTTGGTAAACAAGGAGTCTTAGCACTTCTTTGTGAATCATCATTTTCTGAGAAAATTGGACATACTAGTCCAAGTCATCATATGTCATCATTTTTTAAAGAAGTAATTAATAAAAATGATGGACGCATAATATTTTCTGTTCTTCATAGTTATTTATATACAATTGAAGGAATATTTAATGCAGCTAAAAATTCTCATCGTAAAATAGTGATTATGGGTAAAAAACTCCAAAACATTATTAATATGGCTATTAAAGAAGGGTATATGAATATTGATGAAAGTCTTCTAGGAGACTTAAACAATGTTAATGAAACAAATGCAATCTTACTTGTTTGTGATGAACGGGAAAACCCTTATGGAGTTATTGAAAAAATGATTAGGGGAAATGATAAATATATCAAATTAATTGAAAGTGATACAGTATGTTTTGCTGAACCTAAATATGATGAAAATGAAAAAATATTTGTTAAAGTCGAAAATGAACTGGCTATGATGGGAATTAAAACTGTAAATATTCCTAAAAATAAAGGTATTTCCCTTCATGCATCTAGTGAAGATTTAATGATTATGATCTCACTTCTGAAGCCAAAGTATTTTATTCCTGTTAAAGCTGAATATCGTTATATGGTAGGAAATGCTAACTTAGCAACCGATTTAGGCTATAAAAAAGAAAATATTATTTTAAAGCAAAACGGAGATTTAATAACAATAGTTGATAAAAAACTCCTTGATAAAAATGAAAAAATATTTGTTGATGATGTTTTAATAGATGGAACAAGTACAGATGATGTTGGGGAGCTAGTAATAAAAGATCGCGAAATGTTATCAGAAAATGGAATAGTTTTAGTAAGTGCTACATTATCTAAAAAAACAAAAGAGATTTTAGTTGGCCCAGAAATTATTACTAGAGGCTTTATTTATGTTAAAGATTCAAAAGAAATGATTGAGGAAATTAAGAGGATATCAGAAGATATAATCCTTGCTAATATCTCTAATAATTATGTTGATTTTAATAATATAAAATTGGAAATAAGATATAAATTATCTAAATACTTTTATCATGAAACTGAATGTAAGCCAATGATAATAGCTGTTATTCAAGAAGTTTAGCAAAAGCTAAGCTTTTTCCTTGCAATAAAAAGGATATTTTAATACAATTGAGATAGAG
>JAQVNR010000077.1 GCA_028703035.1 Bacilli bacterium
CTTTTGAAGTTCATTATAGTTCAGAGCCATATAGTGAAGATACTCTTAATTGGTGGTTACCGATTGACGAGGCTAGCGATGTAACAGAAATTGAAGCTATAGGAGCAAAGGTTAGTTATTGTATGGCCGCAGATATTGCTGGAAGCTTTACTTTTGATTATCTTGCAAACTTTGACACTAATGAATTTATTTTAACAGGAAACATTAGTTATGGTACTTCAGGGACTGCTGTTAATGATTTAGGTAGTTTTAGTGTTAGTGGTATTATTGAGGGTACGTTGTTTGTTAATACACCGGAAGCTACTGTAAGTCATTATGGTGCTATTGATTTCGTTAATATTTATGCAGTTGATGAGACATCTTATCATGAATATGGATTTGTAAAAGTTTCATTAGAACTTCAAAAAGGTAGATTAGTTATTGAAAATACTGGAAATGCTACAACTGTAGTATTGCCAGTGTCAACAAATGGAACTGCTGAGAATAAAGGATATATTGGAACTTTAAATTCAACAGAAGAAAGTGAGCCTGTTCAACTTAATAATTCAGGATTTGTTAATAGTTTGGGAGATAATGGTGTTATTAATAATACAACTAGCACTCAAAAAACAACAGGAGCTCCAACAGGATTTTCTATTTTAATTGGAGACTTAAATCAATTAGAAGCTTTTAGAGATGCTGTTAATTTTGGAATGACATGTGAGAATCTTAGTATTAAATTAACAAGTGATATAAATTTGGGTGCTACAGCTTGGACTCCAATTGGATGGGCATCAAGAAAGTTAAAAGATGATCCAACAGTTTTTAAAGGCACATTTGATGGTAATAATCACACTATTAGTGGCTTATCAACTTCAGGTTTTACTCCAACAGCTAAGGGAATAAGAGAAGATAATTACTTAGGCGCTACAGAGAAAAATTATGTTTTCGGATTATTTGGTGTAGCACATAATGCTGAATTCCGTAATGTAAAATTTACAAATGTTAATATTCATGAATTAGGAAATGGATATCTTCTAGATGGTGCTGCTGCACTTTTGGGATTTTCGGTCGGGAGTTTGACAGTCAAAAATATCACTGCAAGCGGAGTAATTTCTGGTCAAGATGGAATTGGCGGCATTATTGGTAGAGTATATAAAACTGAAAAACGTAACGTAGATTGGGGTTCTGACGATGCAATAATATTAATAGAAGATTGTATAAATAATGTGAATGTAACAATTACTCAAAAAGGAGGAGGTGTAGTTGGATATATTCAAGACAAAACCTATGAAAATACACCATACGCAGTATTTAAAAATTGCATAAACAATGGAAATATTAAATCAAGTACATCTGTAGCTGGTGCAATATTTTCAACTACTAGTAACATTGTTGCAGACAGAATTCCTACCTTGCTTCAAGGGTGCGTAAATAATGGTCAGATTACTGATAGGCATGGTACTAGTGTCAAATTGTATGAGTACTCAGGACGTCCTCTTTAATCGTAACAAAAAAATGGAAAATTTTTTGAATTTTATATTTATAATATGAATTTCATCATCAGGTTATAATTATTAAAATTCTTGTTTGAAGACAAATATTACTGATAAATTTAATTTTATATAAGTAATATTGCAAATAATTAACTATTTATTTAAAAAAAGGTAGCAGCCATGTATTTTATGGCTGCTATTTTGATATATTATAAACTTGTTAAGGCGAAAAGAATTATGAAAATTGATTCTGAATATGATGCGATTATTGATTATGTATTCAGTTTGTATAAAGTAAATATAAAGACGGTTCTCTCTTATACAAAAAGATGGAATCTTGCAATAGTAAAAAATGTTAAAAAACGAACTAATAAGTCTAAGTAACTGACAAGTAAAACTACTATTTAAAGTTTAATTAATCAAAAACGAGTAATTAATAATTACTCGTAATTAACTTGTGCATTTAATTATAGGTAAAATAAAAGTTTTTAATTGTTGAATTTTAGTTTTATTAAATTTTTTAATAGTTTAAGAATATAATTAAAGTGAGAAATAATAGTTTTTATAACTACTCAAAGAGTTTATAACAATTAATATGCAAAATAATTGCATATTAAGTTGATAGAATACAATCAAAATATTATAATTATATTGAAAGGAAGTGACTAGTATGATTTTAAATAGTTTTAAAGTTGGGTGATATAAAGTTTTTGGTGCCCCAGTTGAACTTAATATGGTTTCTGAAACAAAAAACACGCAATATCTATCAGAAAATATCATAGTACGAAAAGAAAAAATATTATTAAAAAAAATTAAAAAGTGTGATTATTTATGGTGGAAATAATACAAATAAATCATCATTACTAGATGGTTTAATGATAATGAAAAAATTTTTTAAAAAAGAAATGTGGAAAAGTTTTCTTTTGATATTCTTAAAAATTTTTGTTATGACTTTGATAACTTAGTTAAATTTGAAGTGTCTTTTTTAAAAGAGTCAAAAACTTTTATTTATGGTTTTAAATTTGATTTAGAAAATAGTATAGGAGAATATCTATATGAAGATGATAATCTTCTTTTCTCTCGTGATTTAAACGGGGAGATTAAAGGTGACTTTATGAATATTAATAGTTTTCAAGTAAGACTGCATGATTTGCCTACAGATAAACTTATTGCTCCATATTTTTTGGAGTATACAAAAGTAGCTGATGACTACAATGTATTTACATTATTTTATTAACTTATTGAAAAAATTAAATTTGTAAATAATCTGGAAAGTGTTATTAACTTTCCTCTTTATACGAAGTTTATAGTTGATGCAAGGAAGATGTCTATTTTAAATAAACTAATTGCATCTACAGAGCTTTATATGGAAAGAAGAGATATATTACCTGAAGAAGAATTATATAAAACAGATTTGTATAAATCATTTATGGAAAATAATAATCTTGAAGAACTTAAAAATACAGACGATAAGAAAGAATCATTTAAATCATTTGTTGATTTACTTAGAGTAACACCAGTCTATAAAGGGGAAAATGGTTTGGTTGTTAAAAAAACATCTATTTTCTTTGATTATGTGGGTACTAACAAATTTATTGTTCTAGCAATGCATATTATTACGGCTTTATTAGAGGGAAATATTTTATTAATCGATGAATTTAATAGTAGTTTACATCATAAATTAACTAGAATATTGGTTATCTTGATGAACTCAGAAATAAATCAAAATACGCAATTTATTCTAACAAGCCATGAAGTACAATTATTATCGCCTCAGTTATTTAGAAAAGATCAAATTAATTTTATTCTAAGAAATGATTGTCAAGTTGAGATTGTATCTTTAATTGACTTTAAAACAAATTCAAATAGAGATATTAGAAGTAATAGTAATTTTGAAAAAATGTATGTCGAAGAAAAGATTGTTCCCCTTCCTGATACAGACATATATTAAGTTATAAAAGAGTTTAGTTTATATAATAAAAAGAAGAAAAATACAAACTAGAAAATCTGGTCTATATATAAGGCCAACAGTTGTAGTGTAAGGGGATGTGAGAAACTGAAGAGAGTGTATATGAAATGGATTATGACAGTGTTTTAGAAAAGTACGGAGCAAAAACTGTAGAATTTAAAGATGTTTCTGGAGAAGCAATTAATCATCTAAATATAATAATTTTTTTATAACTTGTTGTAGTTTTAAAGAAATTGTGTTTGTTGATCATAATATAGTATGAGGACTTTTCGGAAATTCTAAGAGTACTAGTTGAATAAGTAATAATACAGTGGGAGTAAGTGCAAAAGTAACAGTTTCAAGAAATATTGTTGATATAACAATTACTGACGTTTTATATTCTGGAAAGTTTTTTCTGATTCCTTTGAAACACAAAAAAATTAACAACCTAAGTTTTATAGCGAATAATAATTTTTGCTGGAAAAGTATTTGCTGGAGGTATAGATATTACATCGGGTTATGATAACTTGAGCAATGGAAATTAACTAATAAAAAGTCAATGTTTTGGTTTATCCAAGTAAGATTAGACAGTTTAACGCTTTAGAAAAACAAATTGTTAAATAATATAGTCTCAGCCAAACATATGTTTGGCTGCTATTTTTAATATAGTGCCTATAACAAGAATATAACTTATAATGCAGCCTTCTTATTGGTGAATTATACTTTTTAACTAAGCATAATTTATTATTATAATATATGAGAAATATTTTTAAAAAAAGTATTCTTGTAGACAAACAACAAAAAAATGCTATAATGAACATACCCATAGGGGGTATATTATGAATACAAAAACAAATAAGTACATTGTAAAAGGCATGACTTGTGCTGCTTGTGTAAAGTCAGTAGAAGATAGTGCGTTAAAAGTTAATGGCGTTGAAGAAGTTAATGTTAGTTTACTTACTAATTCTTTAGAAATTAAATATAATGAAAAATTTGATGAAACGAAATTAGTAAAAACAATTAAGAGCTCTGGATATAAATTACAGATAACTGATAATAAAAAGGATGAAGACTATCAAGTAGAAAAAATTAAAGATTTAAGAAACAGATTTATTTTCTCTTTAATTATCA
>JAQVNR010000023.1 GCA_028703035.1 Bacilli bacterium
AAATAATATTAAAAGGCATAAAAAATATGTCTTATAGTAAAATAAATGTTATTTATAATCATTATAATAGTATAAATAGCTTTACTTTTACAAGAAAAACATTATTCCCAATTAGTTTTGAAGAATCTTCAGGAAAAAGTCATAAAGAAGACTTTATTGTTGAAACTGATATAAATGATTTATTTGTTAATTTAATAACTCTTTATATTAGTTATCAAATTATAATCGCTGAGGCAAATAGCTGGGCTGCAGAAAACGTTATGAGACAACAAATAACTAGAGAATCGCTAAAAAAAATCGATGAAATCGAATTTTATAAATCTAGAAAAGAAAGAAAAGAAAAAAAATATAAAGATTTTAAAAAAATAATAGAAAACTATCAAAGAAAGGGAATATAAAATGATTATAGGGAAAATAATAGCGCTATCTGAATTAAATATTAAAGTTTTATTAATAAACAATAATCAAATAACAATTGGTGATATATTATATTCCAATGATAATAATATTTCTTTTGAAGTAGTTGAAATAAAAGATTATATAGCTATAGCCATACCATTTGAAAGAATTGTTGGATTAAAAAGAGGAATTAATTTATATAAATATAATCATGGATTAGAAATCGAATATTCAGATCAGATACTTGGTAAAGTTTTTGGATCTTATGGCCAACTAATTGACGGACAAAAAATTGAATCTCCTAATAAAAAAAATGTCTATTGCCCCAATCCTCAAATAAATGAAATTAATATTAAAGGTGATATTCTTTGGACTGGTATTAAAATAATAGATTTTTTTGCTCCACTACAAAAAGGTTTTAAAATGGGTCTTTTAGGTGGAGCTGGAGTTGGAAAAACCGTCTTAATAAAAGAATTAATTAATAATGTTTATCGACAATTTGCATCTAATGCAGTTTTTGTTGGAATTGGAGAAAGATCTCGCGAAGGAAAAGAATTATACGACGAAATGAAAGAATCAGATCTTTTAGATAAAATGACTATGATTTTTGGACAAATGGGTGAAAACCCCATCTCCAGATCTAAAGCAATATATGGAGGCTTAACATTAGCTGAATATTTACGGGATAAAAAAAAGCAAGATGTCTTAATATTTATTGACAATATTTATCGTTATGTTCAAGCTAAATCAGAAATATCTACCGAATTAAAACATATGCCTATTGAAAATGGATATCCAACTACGATGATTTCAGATATTAGTAATATTCAAGAAAGAATAAATTCAACTCTTGATGGGACTATTACTTCTTTTCAAGCAATCTATGTTCCAGCTGATGACATGAATGATGAGGCAGTTCAGGCAATAACTTCCCATATGGATGGACAGATTGTATTAGATCGTAAAGTTGCTGAAAAAGGTTTATATCCTGCCGTTAATGTTTTTAAAACTAGAAGTAAATTAATTGATATCGAGAAAATAGGCATGAAACATTATTCATTAGTAGAAGAAGTTATTAAATACTTAACAAGACATGATGAATTAGAAGAAATAATAGCCGTCTTAGGAATAGAAGAATTATCAAACGAAGATAAAAATATATTTTATCGATCTCGGAAACTTAGAAATTATTTTACTCAACCAATGTTTGTTGCTGAAAATTATACTAATATAAAGGGCCAATATGTAAAAATAGAAGATATAATAAAAGATGTTGAATCAATATTAAATGGTAGTTATGACAACATAAATGAAGATAAATTTTCTTATATAGGTAAATATGATGGATAAAAACATAAAAATAAAAATATTTAGTATTTCCAAAGGTTTAGAAGAAAAAACTGGTATTAAAATAATTAGAATTAAAAGTAAATATTATAACCTTTTAATAATGGTTGACTATTTACCAATCGTTGGAGAAATAGAAGGAAATATAGACTTTGAATTAGCTACTGACTCATTTAGTTATAAAAATATTAAAGGTTATTTTATTCATAGTAATAACATCTTTAACTTAATAATAAAAGAGGTTTAAAATGGTTAATGATATTTTAGTATATATTTTAGAATTAAAAAGTTTTATTATAACCTTCTTAGTAGTAGTTATTATTTTAGGTATATATTTAAACTATAAATTTAAAAGAATAAATTTCGATGTTAAAAAGATTAAAAAATATTCCTTATTCTTTTTATCTAGTAATTTATCAATTATATCTCTTTCGGCTGCTTTAATGAGTTATATTTTTATAATTTGGTATTTGCTTATTCTTCCTAAATTTCATATAATGTATTTAGTATTATTATTTGGATTAAATTTAATCTTTAATTTATTTATCGGCAAATATATTAATATTATTACTGATTTTATAAATAGACTATTTCAATATATTCTTTTAGTATTAATAGGTTATTTAATAGGTTATTTATATGATATAAGAATTGTTTGGTATGTTGTAATAATGGTTATCTTGCTTACTGTTTTCATACTAATAAACTCAACTTATTTATTATTAAAAAATATAAATGATATTTTAATAAAGGATGTGAAAAGAAATGAAAAAAAATCTCATTAAATATGGAACTATTTTATCTTTATTAGCTATTTTAATAGTTGTTTTAGTGGCATTATTTTTTAGAAAAAACTTAACTGAAGAAAAATTCGAAAACCATAAATTTTATCAATACTTATCTGGTATAAAATTTGAATATAGTGGAAATTTAAAAGTTAAAAATGATAATAGTATTACGGAATTATTATTCGAAGATACTAAAGTTGTTTTAGATACTACTCCTTTATATTATCAAGATGAAAAAAAAGTTTTATTTCCTAAAACAATGTCTTTAATATATCCTAAGTCTAATGTCGAACAATATAAAATAGTTTATTTTTCAAAATTATTAAATGAAGATGACACTATATATATTCAAAATCATAAACAAAATAAACCTTTATATAATTGTTTTTTATATGATGGAGAAGATTTATATTTTTTTATCGAAAATACTAAAATACAAATCGGAAGTGCAGAAATAGAGCTTTCTCCAATGTCATATATAATACTTTCATATAATGATAATATTCAAATATATGATTATGAAAAAGAAGAATTTACAAAAATCGATACTTACAATGAAGAAGTTACTGCAACAAGCAGTGGTTATAAAATAAATTTAAGTATTGATGCAGTTATTTATAATAATGAATCTAGATTATTAATTAAAAACTTAGAATATTTACAAAATTTAAACTAAGATGTTTGTGAGGTAATGAAGTATGAAAAATATAATTATAACAATATTAGTATGTATAGTTGCTTTTTTAGGTTTTATATTTTTATCATTTAAACCAGTTGGAATAATAGAAAATGATGGTTATGCAATCTCAGGAAATAAAGTATCTGAATTTTTATTTAAAGAAAAATCTAATAAAAAAGAAAAAAATATTAAAGCTACTAAAGTTCATGCTTTTGATTATTTATATAGTAGTCATGGTAAATTATTTTTAGGAGAAACTAAAAAGACAAGTATAAATCCTATTTTTCCAATATTTACAAATCAAAACTTAGCCCTTGTTAGTTTATCTGATGATACGATATTAATTGACTCTAATTTTAAGAAATATGAAGGATATAAAAATTTTACTCTTACTTCAGGTGAACTTTATAATGTTGATGATAAAATAAGAGCCGATGAAAATAACTATTTATTCTTAAAACTTGCTAATTCTTTAATAATGAATTCAACTAATATAAAAATATCAACTTTAACAAATAATTATGAAATTAAAACTAATAGTATTATTTATTTTAATGAAACTTATATAAAGTACTATAGTCTTTCTTCAGATTTATTAGTTTATAATGAGATTTTAGATTTAGATTTTGATGCAAAGGTAAGTATTTTAGATAAAACTTATACATATGAAGAATTATTAATTAATTTAAAACTTTATAATCCTTCTAAAACTGAAGTTCCTGATATAAAGGCACCAGGTGAAGAAAAAAAAGAACCACTAACGGTTAAAAATACAGAAGTACCATATCAAGTACCAAAAGTTAATTGTGATGACTTTATAACAAATGTTTATTCATCATATTCTAAATTACATATAAGTGATCCTAGTGGAGCAATAACTAGTCCAATAATTTTTGAAGTTAAAGCAAATAATAAAACATACTTAAGAAAAGCTTATATATCTTCGGGAATGTTTGAAATAATTGGCTTATCTCCTTCTACTACTTTTGAAATAATTGGTTATTATAACTATATTAATGAAAAAGGAGTGGAGCTTGAAAAGACATTTTTCAAACAAACTATCGAAACTAAAGACTTTAGCTCACTTTCACCTCTTACGGTTTCATTTGAAAATGGGGATATATATTCAACTAAAATTGAAGTGAAAAATTTAAAAATAACTAAAGGATTAGATTCAGAAAATATTAAAGGAATAAAAAAAGTAATAGTAAAAATTAATGACAAACCATTTAATTTAAATGCCAAAGAGTTAAATAATTTTTTAACTGGCAAAGATTTTACTTATCAAAGTCCTGAAAACATAGAATCTAACCAAATGATTGATTATGAAATAATAATAACCGATAGTTTTGGCAATCAATTTACTGTGTTAAATAATAAAGGAACAACAAGAACTTCAAAACGAATTCCCACTGCTTTACTAAATGTAGTTCAAAAGGATATATCTCAAGTTAATATAAAAGCAACAATGGAAAATATAGATGATGTTGCTTTAGGAAATTATCGATATGTTGTAACAACATCTGACAATAAAGTCGTTTTTGAAGAATTAGTTCCTAATTCAAACTTAATTGAACTTGAAAATTTAGATTCAAATGAATTATACTCTATAAGTTTATATGCTGACTTAGATATAAATGATGGAAAAGGTACATATAAAAATGAGTTGATTGCGGAAACAAAATTTACTTCAGTTCCAATTACTTCCCTTGGATATGTAAGACTAAACCTTGAATTAGTTGATTTGCATCAAACAACGGCCGACGTATCTATTTCCCTTGATACTATAAGCACTAATAGCAAACTAATTGAATTACTAAAAAGAATAAAAGTTAATGTTATTGAATTAGATGATAATAAAGAAAAAGTTGTTTATTCATTTTATCTTAGCACAACTAATTTAGCTAAATTAAAAGCTAATCAATCTGTAATTGAACAATTTATTGGGTTAAAATCTTCTTCTACTTATTATATAAAAATAGATTCAGTTGTTAGTCAAGGAGATAAAGATTACAACTTAGAGACATTAACAAACCTTAAATCTTTTACAACCTTAAAAAAAGAGGCTAATATAGCTATAATCAATAGCTTCTCTACAGAAAGTATTATAGACTTTGATGTTAAAGTAATTGATGAAGATAATGCTGTTCTATCAAATAATATAAGACTAGAAGTAAGAGATGTTCTAAATAAGATTATTAGAATTGAAAAAATTAATTTAAATGATGATTTTGTAAGATTAACATTTGATAAATTAAAGCTAAATAATTATTATACCTTTAATTATATAGCTGAGGAATATAATGTTGGTAAAGATAATACGACATTTTTAGAAAATCATATTGTTGCTAGTTATAAGGTATTTACTGAAATTGGTATAAATGGGGATATAAGTATAACTAGTTTATTAGAAAAAAAAGCTGGAAAAAATTTATTTAATATCAACAATAATCTTAACTGGAAAAGTTTAGGAGTTGGGATTGATGAAAAATTTATTGATGTTGCTAAAGATGAGATTACTTTAACTGCTTTAAATGGCTATCAAAACAGTTCCTATTATTTAATAGACTATATTGGTAAAACCTTAACAGTGTCTTTTTATGCTAAAAGAGTTGAAGGAGAAGCACCAGTTTATGTTACTAATTCTGATGGTAATAGTTCGACATATTTATTAGCAAATTTAACAAATGAATATAAAAAATACACCTATACCTATACTTTAAATAATGGTGGATATACTGGCTTTAATATTAGGGAAGTTGAAGGAAAAAACAATAGAACAACAGTTATGCTTAAGAATTTACAAATTGAACAATCAAATGTTGCTACTGATTATGAACCATTTGTTCAATCAAGTACATATGATGCATTAATTAATGTAAATTTAAATGATACTAGAAATGAAATAGTAACAAATGATTATTATATTAAGATTTATAAAGAAGCAAACTTAGTATCATCAATTCAATATGATATTGATGATACTAATCAAGTTATAAATAAAGAAACTTTGCACTCTTTAAATAGAAATACTAATTATCGATTAGATTTAGTTGTAAAAATAAGAGAAAGAGAATATGTAATAGCTTCAACCGAATTTACTACTGAAAAAGAAATTAGAAGCATTAGAAATATTACTGATTTTTTTAGAATGCATAATAATGGACGTTATATTGTAACTGCTGATTTAGATTTTACAAAAAGTAGTAGTGTTTATTCTTCACCATTCTATGGGGAAATTGATTTCCAAGGTCACCAGGTAATTATGTCTGTTCAAGGTAACCCTTCTTATTTATTTTATATAATTCGCAGTACGGGTAAAATAAAAAATATTGATTTTCATATTTATTTAAATAATACCGATTCAAGAGCTTGGTATTACGGACTTAATTATCGGAATTATGGAACGATTGAAAATATTATGGTAACAATAGAGGAAGCAAAAAATGTCGGCAATGTTGCATTTGTAACAACTTCATGTGAAAACTTCGGAAATATTTCAAATTTTGTTGTTAATTCAAAAGTTTCAATAAGTGGAGAACGATATTTTTCACCGTTTGTCCTTTGTAATCATGGAACTTTAGAAAATGGTTATGTTTATGGAGAAGATATAAATGCCACATTTTCTAACGAAACTCCTGATCGAAAAAGAGTTGGATCTTTAGCAGCTTATACAGGTTCAAATTCCCAAATTAGAAATGTTTTTTCCTTAATAAACATTAACTCTTACACTGAAGGGGGTGCTAACAATAAACAAATCGGATTAATAGTCGGTGAGAGTAATCGAGGGTTAATCCAAAATGTTTATTCAGTAGGCAAATTAAATATTGCTAATACAACTGGTGATATAAATATTGGATATGTATCAAATTCAGTAAATCCTAGTAATTTATATTATTTATCTGATGAAATATATAATACTAATTATAGCCAAAAAATATCAAACATAGCTGTAAATGATCGTGAATTTCAAAATAAAGTCTTGAATGAAGCTGATGCTTTTATAGTAGATGAAAATATTTCCAATGGATATTACCCACAAGTAAAATGGCCAAAATGTATGCCGTATCAAGAATTAATTCCTCTTCCAGAAGTAAAAGATTCAGATTTAATGGATATCATATCAACAGAAGTTATTGAAAATAATTTTGATACTGCTAAAATAGTATTTGATGTTCATAATCCTTCTTTAGAAGTGATTTCTGATATTTCTATAAAAGATTTAAATGTTGAAATTTTAAAACAAGAAACTTCAAAAGGAAAAACAAAAGTTACTGTTAAAGTTAAAAATGTGGATAAATATTTATCGAAATATTATGTTAAGTCAATAACTTCAAAAAGTGCTTATAATATATATTATACAAGAACTTATAAAGATAATGAAAAAGTCTTAAATTTTGATTTATATCGAAAAGTTAGCACCATAGAGGATTGGAAGAATATTAAAGATAATCCAAATGAGAATTATCAATTAACGGCTGATTTAGATTTTCAATCTAAAACTGGATTTTTGGTAGGAAATTTTAGTGGTAAATTAAATGGTGATAATCATACAATTAAAAATATTGAAATAACCGAAGGTAGTGGTTTATTTAACATCTTAACAGGTGAAATTAAAAATCTAAATGTAGTTAATTATAAGAAAACTAATCCAAGTGCTTATGGAGGTCTTATATATAACTCAAAAGGTGTTTCAACTATTGATAATGTTCATATGACTGATGTTTCAATTAATGCAACTTCTTATATTGGGGGCATCATTGGTTATGGAGAAGGAACTATTATTAAAAATTCATCAGTTACTAATTTTAAAAACAATAATGCTGAGGGAGCAATAGATATTAGGATTGGATCACTTGCTGGTTATATAAGTGGAGGTTATATTCTTAATTCATATGCTCAAGGTATCAATATTGACATTGCCAACTCTATTTCTACCTATGGGGTAGGAGGATTAGTTGGGCAACTTAGTTCCGGCTTGGCTGAAAACTGTTATGCAGTAGGTAACATTAAAACCAATTCTAGTATGGCGGGAGGAATAGTCGGTTTATCTAGTGCTAATATATCTAACGTATATTCTGATGTTAATATTGAAAGTAAGCTAGATTACATTGGCGGAATAATTGGCCAAGCAACAAACAATTATTTATATAATAGTTTAGTTGTCGGCAATTTATATAGTTCCTATATAACGACATACATGCACCGAACTGTTGGAAACAAAGCTCCAAATCAAAATAATTATGCTTTAAGTAGTCAGTTAATTAACGGTTATGAATCATCCCATTTTTATGGAGAAAATTTAATTTTTTACGATGAATTATTATCAAAACCGACATATGAAGCAGTTATTAAATTAGGACCATACTTTAACTATGAAATGGTTCCATCAGGATATCTTCCTAAATTATATAACACCGATGGGATAACATTATTACCAAATCAAACAAATAATCAAATATCTCAACAACAGTTTTCGATAGTTAGTGTCGATAGTATTAAAGGAATGGAGGATGCAACAATTTTCATAACTTTAAATAACCCAAATAATTTTGAAATAATTGATATAGAATTTGATTATTTTAAAATATTAAATACAAAAAAAATTTCAACTGAAGATGGTAAAACAACAATTGAAGTAATCGTCGAACCTGAAAAAGCATTAGATACATACATGTTAAACAAAATAATATATAAAGAAGCAGATACTATTAAAGAATTTAATAAATCAGTAAAAATCGACTTACAATTTTATAAAAATCTTGGTTCTTTTGAAGATTGGCAAAAAATAGATAGTGAAGTTCCTGAAAATTATCGACTAGTTGATGATATTGACTTTAATAATCATGTTAATATCAAAACCAATGTAGTTATAGCCCGATTAGAAGGGATGGATGATGGATATAAAATTAAAAATTTAACTATAAATAAAAACTTATCATCTCAATCATTAATAAGAATTATAACAACCAATCTTGAAAATATAACTTTTGATAATATAAATATCACTAATACAAGAACTTCAGGATCTTATAATAATATTATTACCTTTAGTTATGCCGATATCAAAAATGTTCACTTTTCTAATATAACAATAGATGCGCCTAAAATGTCTTATGCTGCCCCGATTGGTATAAGTAGAGGCTATTTTGTCGCAAATATTACAGTTGATAATGTAAATGTTAAAGGCGCTGATTATTCATCGGGGTTTATTGGATCTGCTTTAATAAATGGTTACAATGATATTACTGGTTCTAATATAACTGTCGAGGGAAAGAAATATACTGGTGGGTTAATTGCTTATAAACCATATAATGAAGGAACAAGATATTTTACTTTTAATGTTGATAATGTAAACATAAAAGGCACTAGTTATGTCGGCGGTATTTTTGGAATGGGTACATCTGATAATTCATCAGTTAAAAACGCTACTGTTACTGGGACTAGTTATGTTGGAGGGTTTAGTGGGCATGCAAATACTTATAAGACAACAAATGTAACTGTAAGAGATAGTGAAATATCAGGGACAGGTAGTTATATCGGCGGAGTATATGGTTTATCTCATTACTATCATTATAATACTTATCTATTTGATTCAACTGTTACTGGATTACTTGCATCAACTAATTATGTCGGAGGTTTAATGGGCCATTCAGGTGGATATGGCATGTATAATTCCGGAGTTTCTAACAGTACCATTATCTCAAATGGAAACTATGTCGGAGGTATAACAGGTTATAATGAGAAAACCATCCAATATTCTTTTGTCCAAAATACATCAGTAAAAGGATTAAATTATGTCGGTGGAGTAGTTGGAATTAGTAGAACCGGAAATACTAGTTATATTAATGTAAATGCCGATGTTGTTGCCACTGGTATTAATGCTGGTGGAGTATCAGGTTATGTCAAAAACACCCATTCAACTAATGCATCTTATCCAATCAGAGCTCATCATATTATTGTTGCCGGCGGAAGTGTAACTGCACAAAGTAATGTTGGTGGAGTCAGTGGTTATGTTGAAGTAGAACTATATGAAGGGCACTTTTATAGTAATCTTGTTGCCACTACATTAAATACTACTAACCCAGATGGCGCAGTATCTCCTGCTATCGGAAATAATAAAGATTACAACTCAAAAATTAACAATTTAGTGATCTATGAAAATATGCCAGTTAATGATCAAACTGCTGGTACTATGCCAGATAATGGACTAACAAGTGATAATTTAGTTACTTTAGAAAATCTTAAAGTTCAGTCAACTTATACTAATAAAGGTTTTGCCACTGGTAGATATGATTATAAACCACTTGCAAACGATAAATTCCCCTTAGTTAAAACTTCTGCTGGGGCTGTTGATTCTAACCAAGTAGCTACTCCTTTACCTACGGAAATATTAAGAAGTATGTTAAGGCTAAGAACATTTGAGGTCCGCAAGCTACCCACAGTAAATGTTTACTCAATTGATGTTGATAAAATAAATATTGAATTTGATAAAGAAGATTCCTTTAGTGCATTTACAATTAAATATGATAATAAAATTCTTGGACCATACGCAATTAATCAAAGAACATTTACTTTTAGTTATGATTTTAAAACAGATTTTGAAATAGAAATAAATGATAATATTAATCAAAAAAAAGAGAATATTTCTGCAAAAGAATTAAGAAAACTTATAAGTGTTTATGATGATAAATATTATTATTATAAAGAACATAAAATAAAAGGAAATGATGTAGATATATCAGGAGACTTTATTAATATTTATTCAAATAAAGCCTTAGATAAAGATGGAAATATATTTACATTACCTGATTTAAAAAATATTGGTAATGTTTCATCGCTTGATTTAGATAATAAAGTAGTTCCAATGTATGAGTTTATATATTCAGATTATAAGATAAAAACTTTTTATAATTACTCAGTAATAACTGATAAAGATAATATGTCTACATCTTATGAGGATCAATATTTAGTTAAAAATGGTAAACTAGAAATAATATCTTCAATATTAAATTCTAAGAAAGAAAGTATAATAATTGATAGCTATAGTAAAAAAGAATATCAAACTGTATTGGGAAGTAATGGAGTAATTTATAATTTAAAAGAACCTATCAAAGTCCCTAATGATTTTATTAATGAAAATATAAAATATTTTACTAATAATTTAACTCATAATTCTAGTTTCGTTTTAGTTTATTATGAAGATGGAAGTATTTATGGCTTTGATTATCGTACTGGTAAAAAAATATTTACTGAAAAAGTGAAATTAGATTTATCACTATTTGAATATATTAAACAGAAATTAACAAAAACTGAAGATGTAATTGATGATAACACCATCAGTGCCTATCATGATATTAAAAACATCGAAGAAAAGTTAAAAGCTGATCCAATTGAAAATGCTCTTTCAAATGATAATTCTTCTAAGACTAATAAAGAAAAAAATTATATTGCTAAATACGATCCTATTACTAAAAACTTTATTTTATATGATGAGGATATATTATCTAATAATGAACCTAGTGTTATTTCTGAAGTAGATAAAATAATTTCAAATTCTGATTTAATCCAATATTATTCTAATAAAAAATTCCCAATGCTTCATAGTAAAGTAAATGGCTTACAAATTTTATTTATAATATTAGGAGGCATAGGAATAAGTTTGTTATTATATTTTAAAATTATAAAAAATTTTAAAAGCCAAAATGATTATTAAGTAAAAGGTTGGGAAGGTAGATATGCAAGAAAAATTAAAATTTGAATTAATTGAGTTAGACAAAAAAAGATTAGAAATAAGAAATAATTATAAGAATGCATTAATTAATTCTGTTAATAATAGAAAACTTTATGTAAAAGATTATATTTTATTTCCTAAAACTTTAGTTAGTGAAGACAATTATCAACTTAGATATGGTGTATCATGGCATAGAAATGGTTTTGTCATAAAAGTAGGTTCAAATATTATAGTTGTTGATCCTGGGGTTGATTTTGTATTAAGATTAACAGAAAGTGGATTTAATTTAACTGATATTACTCATATAGTCATAACCCATGCTCATCTTGATCATGCTTCTGCTGCAAATACCCTGATGGATTTTATGATAAGAGCAAAAGCAAGTGTCCAAATCATTGCGCCAATATCTGTTTATGAAACAAAAGTAATAAGTGATTTTCATTCAGGAATTAAAGCTGAATTTCCAATAAATCACCGGGCTATAACAATTGATGAAACTAGTGAAATTAAACTCTCTGATGGATATATAATGACTTTTGTCAGTTTAATTCACAGCGTGCCTTGTTATGGTTTTAAAATAACTGGAAATAATAAAATATATACTCATTTGTCGGATACAAGTTATTCAACGAAAATATTAACCAAGAATAATCAAGAAATTATTATTAAAGATATTAAAGATTATGTTGAAGAAGGCGTAACAATTGATAATCATGCTTATATTAAAGAATTTGTCACAGGTAGTGATATGCTAATAGCGAATGTCGACAGTTTTATGTATACAAAAAATTCCAAAACCCATTTACCACTTTTGGATTTAATAGAAATTATTAAAAACAATGATGTCCAAAATGTTATCCTGTCTCATGTTAATCCTGATGCGGAATTGGATAATGAAAAATGGGGTGAAAAGTTAGCAGAATATATTTTTCAAGTTTATAAAATTAAAACTTATTTTATAGAAAAATCTGGAAAAGAAATTGAGTTATAGATTTATAATTTCAAAATTAACTGATTAAAAAAATTCCTTTAAAATAATTATAATTAGGTTATTTAACTTGAATTTTATCTTGCTTCTCATAATATATTATATATGAGGAGGTCTTTTATGAATGAAATTCTTAATACTGCTGAAATAGAATACCAATATAGAATAGACCCAACTGGACCTGATTTAGATAATACAATATCAAGTAATGAAACTGGAGTTGATTTAGTGCTCGGAGAGTTAACAATGATTAAATCTGTTGATAAGCTTTATGCAACGATAGGAGAAATACTTACATACACGGTAATTATTAACAACATAGGTAATATACTAGTATCAAATGTTGTGTTTACTGATATATTACCAGCAGAAGCAACTTTTGTTACTGGAAGCGTTACAGTAAATGATACGCCAGAGGTAAGTTATCATATAGAAACTGGATTTGATTTAGGTGCAATGATTATTGGTAGTACCAATACAGTAACGTTTAAAGCAGAAGTAACAACACTTCCAAATCCTAACACGATTATTAATAAAGCTGAAACCACATTTAATTACTTAGTTATAGTGCCAATAGGTGGAAACTCTGAAAGCAATACGGTAACAACAACAATTAATGTATCAGACTTAAATATTATTAAAAGTGCTGATGTTTTAGCTGTTATTCCTGGTGATACAATTACCTATACTATTGAAATAGAAAATATTGGCAACGTAATAGCAAGTAATATATTATTAACAGATTCAATAGATTCAAATACTACATTTGTTGCAGAAAGTGTTATAGTTGATGGAACCCCAGAGCCTACATTTAACCCTGATAATGGTTTTGCTATTCCTGATATTAATTCAAATGACATAATTTTTGTTACCTTTGAAGTTACTGTAAATTAATATGATTACCAATATAGCAAATTTAGTTTATGATTTAGATGAAATAAAAAATAGATATCAAAGTAGTAACATGGTAAGTATATATAAATATTTTCCTATTTTAAATATTATAGTAGGCTGGGATACTGATTATATATCTATTTATATTTTAAATAATACTAGTAGAGAAATAAAGTATCTACAAATATTTGATATAAACAATGATATTATAAAAAATGTACCTGAATTACCGATTAATATTCTTAAAATAATAACCTATAATATGAACCAAATATATTAATTATCTACCAAGAAGAAAATAGTACTATGTATATATCAAAATAAGTATCAAATTAATTGTAAAGTTTCATTTTAATGTAACAACACTCAATGAAAGTATGATATGATATTCATAAGAAGAACCTCTGTTATTTTTGTTTCAACTTCATTTAACAGAGATCTTCTTTTTTTATAATTATGTTGAACTTTTAGTTATGTTGAGAAACAATTCCAAATTTTGTTTCAAAAAGAGTTAATGGGCGGTACTATATAAAATAATCTACATATAATTATATAGGAGTGCGATTGTGATGGACGAATTAACTAATTATGCAGAGGTAGTTGGTACTTATAATTTACACGAAACAGAAATAAAGTCTAATAGTGTAACAACTATTTTAACAACTAATTTAGAGATAACCAAATCTGCTAATAAAATTATATGGGCTATTGGAAATTTAAAATATACAATTACAGTAAGTAATCCAAATGGTGGAAGTGTGCGGGAGATAATTATTACTGATGTATTAAATCCTGATTTAATAAGATTAGTTCAGGATAGTATAACTATTAATGGAATTCCGGCGGGTTATGGAAATTTTACTTATGATGATGCTACTGGACTTTTAACATTTTTTTTAAACGTTATAAATCCTAATCAAGATATAGAAATTGAATTTTCAGTTACTAAACACCAAAGAGAAGCCTTTAAACTAGAGAATTATGCATCACTTACTTTTTAGTATTAAGAGATAATATAAAATCTACTCGTGCTGATAATACAAACACAAGTAATGTTGTTATAGTAATCGCATTATCTGAGGTTTGCAAGTGCAGAGAAATATATAATCGTGCATATAAAAATAGAAATCAGTGATTTCTATTTTTTCTATCCTAGCATCCAGTTTATATCAGTTTTATAAGTAGTATCTTTTACAATTGGGACTATATTAAGTTGCAGTAAAATACCTTCTTCATCTGGCCAGTCAACTGTAATATCACCTGTTGCTATTCCATCAGAAGTATAAACTAAAACTGGAGTACCAGATAAAGGCGTCATAGCACCAATGCTATCTACAAAAACTAAACCATTAGTTAATATATCACCATGCTCATTAATTAAAGCATGGGTAATAGTTGCGTATAAATTCCAAAAATCAGGAGTAATTCTTCCTTCTTCAACAACAACACTAAGTGGGGTAGAACGCATGCATAAAGTAGGGGTAGACTGAAATGGAGTAGTATAAAATGTAACTTGACTAGTAGCAGATTTAATAAATAGATCTCCTTCAAAAACAATTTCTACAGTTCTAAAACGGTATAAAAAACTATATGCTAAATTTGAAACAAAAGATATTTCTGTACCAATTGCCAGTGGTGGAGAGTAAGAATATATATAGTCACCATTACTATCAGCAACCTCATAGTGCTCATCACCTAGATAACTAATCCGCACATCAGCATCAGGAGTAGTCTTGCCAGTAATTTCTGTTGATGAATCAGTTATTGGGTTTATAGTAAGTGACGGCCTTCCCATTGATAAAACACTTGTGTTATTAAACTCAAGTTCATTTAAATCAGGAAGCGCGATTATTTCATCTGGTGTTAAATTAATGGTTGTTATTATTGTTCCTGTAGATGTTATGGTACCATTTAATACTAAGTTAGATACATCTTCTAGTTTATACCATGAATATGTAGGAATATCATAGATATTACCAGCTGATGCAAAAGGAGTGACTGCTCCCCACCTATTATACTGAGAAATATTTAAGTTATACGGAGTATTACTATTACTTTTTATTGCATCAGTAGTTTTATTATAAAGAACTACACTTTTGGGATTGTTTATATCTACTGATGCACCACCAAGAAATCTTAGACAGTAATTATCAGCTATTCCATCAAAATCACAAATTATTCTTAAAGAAGAACCATCATTCATTTTAAATTGACCGTTTATATACCATGTAGATCTATCGGTTTGTCTTGTAGATTGCTCTATATTAACTAAAGCACCACTATCGATTATAAGATTTTGAGTAATGTCCGAGCCAGTATAACTCATTCCATATTTATTTTTAATATTTGAAATTGAGTTACTACCAAATGTAATATTACAAATAGTAGTAAAACTTACCTCATAAAATGCACCTTCAGGATGAGTAATATCTATATTAGAATTTGGTAGAACTTCTATCAATGGAATTGCGCTAAATGTATCATAGTTAACTTCCAAAAGTGACTGAGGAGAATCAGATGTTATGTTTACGTTTCCACCAAAAGTAACATTTCTAGATATTGCAACTGCATCCCCATTAACTACTCCATCTCCATGAGGTATTGTAATATCTGAATTTATTATAAAAACACTAGAATAATGACACCATGTAACAGTAGGTCCAGTAAATGTTATATTAATAAAATTAACTAAAACAAACCTAAAAATGGCTTCATTTTCTATAAAAATAGCACCATGAATGTTTTCTGCATCTATATCTACATTTTGGACAGTTAAGTTAATACTGCTCGCCAAACCTTCAACATAAATTGTATCCTCCCATGTGCCATAAGGTATAGTTAATGTATACCTTTCCTCTAGGTATGTTCCATCTATTGTTACCTCACTTTTACTACTAAGTATTTTTATACCACTTTCCAAAGTAATATCAGCACCTAAATATACTAAAGTGTAAGTATTAATTTCTGATAAGACTTCTTCTAATTCATCATGATTAAATACTACAACCGTTGAACTATCTATTATCGTCATTTTTTTTATCACCTACCTTAGTATATTAATTTTTGATAGTTACATGTAATTAATAAATCTATAAAAGCAGGAAAACAATAAATCATTATTTTAAAGCCGCATAAAATAATATAGTATAGGGGGTGTTTTTTATAAACGAATTAACAAATATAGCTACTTCAGTCGGTACATACGATGGTATTTCTACAGAAATGACTACTGAAGCAGTTGTTACGTATCTAGTTGATGATTTAGATATTACCAAAACTGCAAGCCGTACGTCTTGGGCTACTGGACTTTTAACATATACAATAACTATCAATAACCAATCTTTAAATCCGTATGTAGCTCCGATTGTAACTGATACTGTTGATCCAGCTCTTGCAACATTAGTTCTTGGCTCGGTGAGAATTAATGGTGTTGTAACTACAGATTATACATTTGATGTTCCAACTGGTATATTAACTGTCAATTTAGCAGATGTTGCTGCCAGTTCAACCACTATAATAACATTTGATGTAGAAAGAGTTTAAAAAACCCAAAATGGAAACAAGCAAATGATTAATTATTTATTTGGTTAATGAACCAAACACAATTCGTTATGTTTGGTCCATTTTTATTGTTATAGTTATAATAATCAATATCATTTACAATCTCAGAATAAATTAAAGAAATTTATTCATTTTATAATATGTGTCTCATATTTGTCACAGAAAGTAGTATCTATTCACGGAAATTTATCTTAATAATATTTATAAAATAAAGTACAGTCCTTCCTAACATAAATTTGACTTTTAGAATATATTTACACATAAAAACTTGCTAAAAAAAATCAAGAGTTTTTAAATGTTTTTTTAGAATAATATTATTGCATGACAAAACAGACTTATTAATGAGTTTTTTTAAAACAAAAAATCTTTTAAATTACCATATCTC
>JAQVNR010000078.1 GCA_028703035.1 Bacilli bacterium
TATGCAATCATTAGAAGCTGTGCTTCCACATATTCTAAAAATGACATTAATTTATTTGATGCTTTTAAGAATGCTTTAAATAATAATCCTATTATTATTTGATTTGATTACCTAAACTGTAACTAAACTAATTAACAAACAGGTAAAAGATATATATTTCTCTATCTAAATTTGGTACAATGTGTGTAGGTGATATTATGTTGAAAAACAAGTTAAATATTGATAATTCAAGTGAACTTGCTAATGTAAAAGAAAAGATAACAAAGAAAAAAGCTCTAGAATTGTTTGATAAGAAAATGCTTGAAACATTAGAAACAGGAACTTTTGAAACACTTAAGTATATTCATAAATTTTTATTCGATGAAATATATGATTTTGCTGGTAAAACAAGGAATGAGAATATAGCAAAAGGTAATTTTAGATTTACTCCAGTCATGTATTTAAATCCCGCTTTAGAAAATATTGATAAAATGCCTCAAAATACACTAGATGAAATAATCGAAAAATATGTTGAAATGAATGTAGCTCATCCTTTTAGAGAAGGAAATGGTAGAAGCACTAGAATTTGGTTGGATTTAATCCTAAAAAAAGAATTAAAAAAGGTAGTAGATTGGAATAAAGTTGATAAAGATGACTATTTACTTGCTATGGAACGTAGTCCAATAAGGGATGTTGAAATTAATAATGATTTAATTAATGTTTACCCACAACCTAGAAATAAAACAAATATTTTAGATCTAGGTTGTGGAAAAAAATTTCATTCTAATTTAATAAATAGTAATATTAGCTGTTAATTTCTTAAAAATTATTCTTGCGCATGCCTCCTATCAATGGTATAATACAAAGTAGCTTGAAAGGAGGGAAATATAATGACTAGAGTAGAAGTTAGAAATGGCAATGTTGACGGCGCTATTAAAAGGTTTAAAGTTGGTGTAGCTAGATCTGGTATCCCTTCTGAATTAAAAAAGCATAAATTTTATGCGAAACCTGGAGTAAAAAAGCGTGAAGAACAAAAAGAAATGATTAAAAATTCACGTAAAAGAAAACATAGAGACTAGGTGAAGAAGGATGCTAGATAAATTAAATGCCGACATTAGTGCAGCGTTAAAAACTGGTGATAAGTTTAAACTATCAGTCTTAAGAATGCTTAAAAGTGAAATTAAAAATGCGGAAATAAGTAAAAGAGATTCACTTGATGAAGGAGAGATACTTTTACTTATAAAAAAACAAGTAAAGGTGCGAAAAGATTCTCGGGAAGAATATCTTTCTTATAATCGAGAAGATTTAGCTGATAATTTAGCTAAAGAAGTAGATATTTTAAGTAAATATTTACCAGAAGAATTAACTGATGAAGAACTATTTAAAATAATTGATAATATTATTTTAGAAGAAAACGCTACTGATATTAAACAAATGGGCATAATCATAAAACAAGTTCAAACTAAATATGGAGCGCGCGCTGATATGAAAAAAGTAAGCACGATTGTTAAAGATAAGCTAAGCAAGTTATAATAATAGCTTGTTTTTTTTTGCATATAATTTAGCAGGTGATGCATTAAATGCTTGATGTTATTAATAATGCTTTAAAAAATACCGATTATTATATTTGTTTATATAAAAATAGAGTCTATATATATAACTATTTAGAAATAGTTAGTTTTAATAATGACTTAATTAAAGTATCTTTGAAAGATACTTTAATTAAAATAAAAGGTAAAAACATGCTAATTAAAAAAATGCATATTCATGAATTATTAATTGAAGGTATTATTGAAAGTGTGAAATATGACTAATTTAATCGTGATAAAAGTTAGTAAATATATTAATAGATTTATTAGAAAATGTATTGATTATAAAATTAATTTATTTGAAGTTAATTATATAGATGAGGATAATATATTAGTCAAAATAAGGTTTGATGATTATTCTAAAGTCAAAAGACTTAATTATTATAGTAATATAAAAATAATAAAATATGAAGGAACAAAGGCAGTTGAAAATCATTTTAAAAAACATATATATTTATATTTAATTATTATATTTTGTTTTATTTTAATGGATTTTATAACTAACTTTATCGTAGAGGTCAATATTATCCATGAAAATAGTCAGGTGCGAAAACTAGTTAAAGATAATTTATTAGATAGCGGAATCGGAAAAATATCGCTTGCTAAAGATTTTGATGAGCTTAATATAATAAAAAATAATATTCTAGAAAATAACCCAAATACTTTAGAGTGGCTAAGTATTACTAGAAAAGGGATGACTTATGAGGTAAGAATTGAAGAACGAATTATTACCAAGATTATTAAAGATGAAGGTTATGCTCATTTAGTTGCAAGTAAAGATGCACTTATTACTAAGATAGCATCATCTAAAGGTAGTGTTCTTGTTAGAAGTGGTGAATACGTAAAAAAAGGCGATATTTTAATTTCTGGAGAAATTAAACTTTATGAAGAAGTAAAAGGTAATGTCCTAGCTAAAGGCGAAGTATATGGAGATGTTTGGTATACAACCGATATTAGTTATCCGATGGAAAAAGAGGAAAAAGAGTATACAGATAAAAAAAGATTTAATATTAGTTTTAATAATAAAATATTATTTAGAAATAAATTTAAGTTTTTTGCGCAAACTAAACTTAAGAAAATAAAGATTTTAGGAATGAATATTTCTTTTTATAATGAAGAAGAATATAAACTTAAAACTATTAAATATACTGAAGAAGAAGTAATAAATTTATCCTTAAAAAAAATTGAAAAAGAGTTTTTAATTAAATTAAATGGAAAAGGAAGAGTAATTAGTCAAAAAGTTTTGAAAAAAGAAGAAAATAATAGTACAATGTTATTAAGAGTATTTGTAATTACTAATGAACTGATTAGTAATTATGAATATTATGATATTGGAAGTGATAACGTTGATCCCGAAACTCGCAACTAAAGTCATATATGATTTATGGCCAATGCTTACTTTATTTATTATTGTTTTAATTACGATTAGGACAGTTTATTTAAAAACTAATAATAAACCTTTTATTTTATATAAAGAGTTAATTAGTTTATGTTTTGTTATTTATGCACTTCTTCTTTTTGAACTTGTTACAAGTACAGATTTTAACTCTTATAGTAATAATTTTATTCCTTTTAAAGAAATATTTAGATATGAAACTAGTAGTGTACTTTTTTATCGTAATGTAATTGGAAATATGATCTTATTTTTACCATTTGGTTTCTTTGTTTCTTATTATTGTAAACTAAATAAATCTTATTATAATTTAATAGTTATTTTTATTACTAGTTTTTCAATTGAAGTAATTCAAAGTATGATTGGTCGAAGCTTTGATATTGATGATATTATCCTTAATGTAATAGGCGGTTATTTAGGTTATATTATTTATATTCTGTCTGGTAAGATTTTAAGATATTACTCGGTTAAACTGCGAAACAATATTTTACTTAATGTGATCTTATTTATTGTTATTATAGTACTTGCTTATATTATATTTACTTTATATGGAGTGTTTATATGAATCAGTTTGATATAATAGATGAAGTAGGTTATAAAAGTTATGATTTTTTAGAAGAAATACTTAAGTTTACTTTAAAAAAATTAGCAGTTAAAAATGCATGTTTTTCAGTTATTTTAACTAGTGATGAAGTTATAAAAGAGTTAAATACTAAGTACCGAGGAATTTCTAAAACAACAGATGTTCTCTCCTTTGCTTTAAATGATGGAGTGCATTTAACAAGTCCGATTAATATGCTAGGTGATATTTATATATCCGTGCCAGTTATGATAAAACAAGCAAAAGATTATCAAACAGGAGAAGTGCGTGAGTTATCTTTTCTGACATTACATGGACTTCTACATTTACTAGGTTATAATCATGAAACAAAAGAAGATGAAGAGGCAATGTTTAAGTTGCAAAAGGAGATATTAGATGAAAAGAAAATTTAGTATAAAAAGAGTTGATAAAAGTTTTAAGTATGCTTTTGCTGGTTATAAGAATGCATTTCACAGTGAACCTAATATGAAAGTTCATACTATTATTGCAGTTCTTGTTGTTATAGCTGGTTTATTTTTAAAGTTATCATCTCTTGAATGGATATTTATTGTTTCGGTAATCGGTTTGGTAATTGGCGCTGAGCTTCTTAATACTGCAATTGAGCATTTAGTTGATTTAGCGACTCAAGAATATAAAAGAAAAGCTATGCTTGCTAAAGATACGGCTGCAGCTTATGTAATGGTCTTAAGTATTATGGCAGTAATAGTTGGTTTAATAATATTTGTTCCAAAAATAATAGAATTAATAAGAGACCAACTATAATGTGTCAAGATAAAATTGAAAAAAAATTCAAACACAAATTAGGCACACAAAAAGCTGAGAAGTGGTCTTTAAAAATTTTTCTCAGTAAAATAAAGTTCTTCGCCTTGCAG
>JAQVNR010000079.1 GCA_028703035.1 Bacilli bacterium
CAAAGTCAGTTTCTCTTACGCTTAAACCATTTTAGCCTGGCTGGTATGACATACATCAGACTAGATTCATCGCAGGAGCGACCATTTTTGACCGCTAAAAAACGACATAATTTAATTGACAATTACAATCAGAAAGAACAGAAATAAATTTGCAAAGTATATTCCTATTCTAGAAGATTCATTTACATTATCTAGAAGAAACAAGAAATACCCAATCTATTACAAAGTTATCCTAATATAAGCATATGAAAAGGCCTAGAAATTCATCTAGACCTTTAATACTCTGTATTAACTTCTATTCAATATCAAATCACTAGTATTATTTAATATTAAAAGAGGAGATTTGTTGTCTCCTCTTAATACCTAGTATTAACAAGTCTCCGTCCTTAAATCACATGAATTATTTAAGTTCAAAATTTTACTATTCTATTTTAAATTTTTCTAATTCATCAACTTTTGTATTGTAAGATTTAATTAGACTACCAATAACTTTAATTAAATTTGTCTCTTCTGAAGATGGATTATCTATCGTATTAACTAAATCAACTTTTTCTTTTAAGCTTTTTCCTAAAAGAAATTTCATCAAACCTTCAAAATTAATTTCTTTTGAAAAATTATAAGTTTCTATTGGCTCAGTAACTCCATTTTCTATTAAACAAATTTCATCAGTTCTTCTACATATTTCCATATTCTTCATCTCCTAATACATTACCAAATTTTTGATTTCTATTTGAAAAACTCCCTCTTCCACCTTCTAAAATATTCATCAATTTTTCTTTATCATCATTCTTCTCTATTAAATAGTTTGTATATTTTATCTTTCCATCATTCTCTACATAAATATAATTAAAAGCATCACCATAAACAGCTACAGAAGGATTATGAGTAACAAATATCAATTGTTTTATTTTCTTTTTAAGTTTTATGTTCGGTACAAGATACTTACTTATATAGTCATTATCAATATTGTCTTCCGGCTGATCTAAAATTAATATTGAATCTTCTAGTTCGAAAAGCATATCTAAATATGCAACACTTTTTACACCAAGCGAGCTCTTTGACAGACTTTTTATCTTAAAATGTTCAACCATATCTTTTAAATCATCCATATCTTTTATCGATGTAGAATAATCTACATTGTCAGATAAATCTTCAATCTCATAAAATTCATTTTTATATTTAAAAGTCTCGCTGGAGATGAATTTTTGTAGTTCGTCGCCCAACGATTTATACGACGCTTTTAATTTGTTACTTCCCTCATTTTTGATATATTTTTCTACTTGTCCATATGAGTTACAGTATGTAACACAATTAAAAATCTTTTGCGCAATCTCTTCTTTTATGTTAATAGGCAGTTCATAATAAGTAACAAATAAGTATTTGCCTTTTTGAAATATTTCTACAGGTGGTTTTTCAAATTTAAAATTGTTAACCATATGTTTCAATTTTTCAAAATTTAACTGTATCTCAAAATTTTCGGTCATTAATCTTATTGCATTGTTGGCATTATCAATACTTTGTCTTAACGAAATCTGATTAGTAGATTTTGCGGAATTATATTCTTTAATTATAGAATTGTGCTCTGCAATCATTTGATTATACAGTTTGTATATCTCGAGTAAAGTAATTTTCTCTTTTTCAATAGCGTCTTTTTCGCTAAGCAAAAAATCTGCATTTAAACCATCATTTAATACTTTAGTTATTAACAAATTTAAATTACTTGTAATATTGGCATAGTACTCTTTGATTTTGACATCATCTAAAAAAGAATAACTAGCAAATGAATAAGTTGATACATTTTTAATACTAAGTAAATCTGATGTTAAATTTTTATAATTCGCATTAAAAGGTTTAACTTTTAGCGCAGTTTGTAAAACTTTATTTAATGGTGTCAAATCTAAGCTTGGAATATCTTTAAAATTTTGAGCTATTTTATCTTGTGCTTTTTTTGGATCTTCAAAAATTTCTTTAATTTGATCTTGAGTCAGAACTGTAGTAGACGATAACCACCCATTGATATATCTATTCCACCTCTATTTTTTCCTTTAACGTTACTAATTTTTAAATCTTTGTAGATTTTTAGTGCACCGTTTTCTGAATTCTGATCTATCAAATTATTAACGGCAGAAAGCAACAATGATTTTCCTGTTCCTCTTTTACCAACAATTGCATTTAAACCTGGCGAAAAACTAATTGTTCTATTTTCTCCGTCTATATCGAATGATACTTCGCTAATAATATTATTTGGTATATCGATATGATTTTCATCGTTTGAATATTCAATTCTTGATGTAGGATCTAAGGTAGCCAATTCGAATGCTTCAAATGCATATTCTAAACATCCAAATATAAAATTGTTAGTAGTAGGATTATAAGGATTCTTATTATGCCAATCCGAAAATGAAAAATAAGCAAAATATCCACCGTATTTTTTTATATGACGCAAAATTGTTTTTTCCTCTTCGGTTAAGATTATGCTTTTAGAGTCTTTAAGGAATTGAGTGATATGTAGATTAATTTCTTCTTTTTCCTCTTCTGATAATCCGTTTAATATCTTCTCGTATGCTTTTGTGGACTGATAAAAATCTGCAGCCCAAAATCTTTCGTTTTTTTCAAAAAATACATTCGTAACATCAAATGCATTATAAATCTTATACATTGCATACTTATAAAAATCATGTTTATCTTGTTCTGATAAACTATTTAGAAAACGATGATTTAGAAGTCCTCTTTCTTTATTACCATGTGGTACAACAATAAACTTACATTTTAATTTGTATAGTTCAGTCAAAATTTTAGGTAAATCCGGTTTACCGTTGTTTTTGTATAAATCATCAATAGTTGTCTCAAGCTGTTGCCTGTCAACATCATTTGAAAAATATATACAAACTTGAAAAAAATCAAGACCACTTTGGTCAATATAAACATCCAATTCGGCACCATTAATAATTTTCATGTCTTTATCAGTAATATAGGAATCTATTTCATCGTAATATTTTTTTGAAAAATAATTATGATCTGTAATGCTAAATACTTCGACACTTTTACCTTTAACTTGCAAAGAATCAACAAACTCATTTGCTGGCATATCTATTACATCATCATTCGGTTTATATTTTTTTGAATAATATGAGTGCAAATGCATATCACATAAAAGCCATTTAAGATCCTTAATATTGCTCATTTGTTATCCTCCGTTTCTTTGAACTCAAATCACTATAATTATTTAAGGTTAATGATTAAATCTGAGCATCAGCCAATTCTTTTAATACATCTCTGCCTTCTAACATTTCCTTAATAAACTTTTTATCAAGAATAGAAATATGTTCATTTAAGACATATGAATTGATCTTTGAGTTTGTGTATGTCGAATCAACTATAAGAACAAAAATAAAGTTTGTTTTATCTATATGTCTTAAATCACGTATTACTTGTTGTATATCTAATTGATTAATATATCTTCCATCAAATTTTTTAAATTG
Organism: Bacilli bacterium; assembly: GCA_028703035.1. GTDB lineage: Bacteria > Bacillota_I > Bacilli_A > RF39 > UBA660 > DUUS01. The sequence goes on from JAQVNR010000079.1 coordinate 3,483, forward strand.
TAAACAATATAAAACTCCATTTTTTCTTACGAATAAATCAGCAAATGGACTACCTTCTTTTTCATCCAGTATCTCGTAATCTAGATTTTTTAAAGCTCCTTTATATATTTTTTCTAAAGAGTCAATATCAGTCATTTCTTTCAGCGTATTAAGCAAATTAAAATATTTAACTTTTATTACTGCATTATATTCTGCCCCATTAAAAGTAGGATGATCGAATCCAATAAACATATCATCGACGATATTAAAACAGCCATGAGAAAGCGAGTTCCTTATATGTCTAAATATTTCAATAACCTTATTTTTCGTTGTTCTTTTGTGAAATATCAATTTTTGACATGACTTACAAATTTTATCCTTAAAATATTCTCCATCTAGTCTATCTATTATTGGTGGCTTTGATGATTCTATATATTTAATGTCCTCATCGGTTAATGACATTTTGTTCATAAATAATTTATACAAATAATCGTCATATGTATCGATAGAGTATATAGTATCATGAGATGATTGATAGGATTCCATTTCTGGCAAATACATACTTAAATCCATTAATTCTGATTTAGTACTTTTTGATATATATTCATGAATTAATGAATACTCTTCTACTTTAGGATTGTCACAACATAATTTAAATGCCATTCGATTAACTCCTTTCAAATATGTTCCCAACAGCGCATTAACAGTTATTAAACTATTGTTGACTGTTTCTTTTTATCAAATCTATATAAATTCTACTATTTTTAAAAATTTAAATATACGCAGATATATCGCGGATATATCATCAATGTTACTTTTTAAGTGATAAAGCAACGACAGTCTCGACGTGATACGTGTGCGGGAACATATCTACCGGTTGAAGAGGTCCAACTTGATAAGCGGATTTTAGTACGTCTATATCTCTCGCCATTGTCGCTGGATCGCAGGAAATATAAATAATTTTTGCTGGTT
>JAQVNR010000080.1 GCA_028703035.1 Bacilli bacterium
ACAATTAATAATATTTTCACCTTTCCATTTTAAATAATTATAAACAAAATTCCTAAAATCACTAATTACCAATACAACAGGATTATCTTTATCTACAAAATTAACTTTAATATTTGTAGAATCAACCATTACTGAATAGCTAATTAAACCTAATTTCTTAATGTCATACAACATTTTGCCTTGTTCTTTAATACTTACAACAACTTTAGCATCACTAAATATATACTTATGTTCCTCGTTAACCCAGTTTTCATCTTTACCATTCATTTGATTATAAATCTTAGCGTAAACCAATAAAGCAAAAGCTAATTTCTCAAATTTAATATTATTTAACTTTATAATAGTATCTAATTCATTCTCAGTAATTTCTACTCTCTCTATATTAAGTAAAGTAAAATCCTTTTTTCTATGTATAAAATTAACCATATTTTCTATTGATTTTTGCCATTTAACACTATTATAATTTTTCATATTCACCGCAAAAAATTTATCAACACTATCAATTATCTGTGGTTTATTCATTCCAATAGAAAAGTAATGTTTTACTAATGTTCTCATCGTGTTAGATGGTTTATCCTTATCAATATATCCTTCATTTAATGATTTATTTAGCATTTGTCTTTCATTTAATATTAATCTCATATTTTTCCTCGCAATCTTTATTTAAATTCTTAGTATATATTGAAAACTTTTCTCCACTATATTCAATATCTCCATTTTCAGCAGAAATCGGGTACTCAAGAGAATAATTATTTCTTACTAATAGATTATGTATAATATATTTACCACAGATATCCCATGCAAATTGCTTAGAAGAATCATTTTTGTAACATAAATCAACAACTATATTACATAATTCTTCGTTGTTATTGCATATCTCATGCGCTCTAGCTTTAAAATCGTTTTTAAACACAATTCTAGCATTTTGCTTATCTTCTTTATTAAACTTGTTTGATGAAAAAGTTTGAGCATGTTGTTTTACTCTTGTTGTATATTCTTCGTATAATGTTTTTATACTCTTGTATGTTTTATTAGGGGATACTTCTTTGCTCATTAATATTTTATAATCAAACAATTCACCATTTTGTAAACTTTTATACTTATCAAATTCTTGTTCAATTCTCTGACAAATACGATTCATCGTTGATTTATTAATGAATACAGGCATTTTATAATAATAGTAATATAGAAATTTCTCTTCTTCTGGAGTCCTATCTACCTTTTTAATTAATTCATCTAAACCAATTCTAAATGTCATTTCGCATTTTTTATTTACGTTATTTATATATTTTATGTATTTCTTTTTAACATATGGATAATTATAAATAAAGAAATATGGTTTTTTATCTACTAAAATGCTTAATTCAAATTCTTTGTCTTCCATATCTTTTGCAGTAAAGTAGTCATACCATTCTTTAGGCATTGGCTTACTAATTATCCCTTTTAATTTATCAATTGCATTTTGCTGATAATTTTGACCACATATGATTCTATATTGTAATTCGTTATATTCTTTACTATCTTTTTCAAAACCAGAAGCTACATCAAACATTGCAGTAATTTTATTAGTAATTGCTCCTATAGCATCACCAAAACAATCTTTATTTGCTTGAATTAAAAGTTCTTCAGTTATTACTTTCTTCTGAGCAATTTTTTGAATACAAACAACTGCGTCAAGCTCTCTGGTTTTTCTTAAAAGTACAGGGTTATTAGTAGTTAATATTTGATCTGCCGTTTACACCCCTGCTTTCGCAGTATTTAAAGGGACTAGACTATATCATACAGAATAAAATGTCTTATTCCGCTTCGGCACTTCGATTTAAAGGATTCTCACCTACTGTATCGCTACAGCCCTACTCCTATTGTGGAGTTTCACCACCTACGGGATAGTCGTTTAACCTTCCTAATTTCTTAGGCTTGGCACAGGATTGTCATATGTGTGTAAATTTATTTAATATGTAAATTCATAAATATGATTTAAATATGGTGTTTTTGTTTTTGCGCTTTTACTTAGATTATTTCTAATGCTATTTATTTTAGCATTAGTTAAATTATTATTTATTAAGTATTCCGCACAAGCACCAATATAATTAAATTCACCAATAAAATTATTATTTATATCATACATTTTTACTTTTTGTGCTCTACCATTTTGCTCTTTAGACCTAGAACAATTTATTTTCGCTAATTCAGGATTAGCCAAATATTTTTTTCTTAAAGTATCGTTTCTAAAATTAGGGTTGTTTGCGCCCGTATAATTATAAATCGCAGTTGCATTTCTATTGTTTTTAACTGTATATGCTATATTATCTAAATGACTCATCCATTCCAGATTATCAAAATGATTATTTGTTCTATCAAAATCTATATGATTTACTTCATTAAATTCTTCAGGATTAGGATTTATTACAAATAATTTAGCAACTAACCTATGTACTCTTTCAGTAGTTCTACCTTCCTTGTTACTCCCTACAGTTACACAAACGTAACCGTCTTCATTCAGCCTTGTTTTTAATACTCTACCAGAATTAACACCTATTATTTTGCCATAGTTACTAACCTTGTAATCAAGTCCTTTAATTGATATGTATTTCCATTCTTCCATTTTTTCACCTCCACTTAATTAATTATATATTGTTTAATAATTCACACACACTTAGATATTCCCTGTTAGCCACATTGTTAAGTAGTCATTTCCTACTACAAACTTTTGCCAATGCGACACCTCGCTCTGCAAGTTCACCGAATTTTCCATATGTTATCACTAACATAGGGGACTGTAATCAATCCTTATCTAAACCATTTAAAGCATGTGCAGTAGTGTCCCAAGAATTAAATATTGTTACCGTATTCATATATTTATACCAATATTGCATTTCTGACGTATTTTTAAATCTAAGAATTCTAATATTATTGTGACAAGTCATAGGAGCACGATAGCAAACTACTTTATCAACATTCTTATCATTCCAATACTTAGAATAAAACTCATTAGCTTTTAATAATCCTGTAACTTTTAATCCAAATATACTTTGACATAGACTATAAGGATCTCCAGATACAGTTGAAAAGTTCCCTTTAACTTTCAAAACTCCAATTTTCGCTTCATTTATACGTTTTTTTATCATATTATGTATCTTTTTTCTCACAAAAGGATCGTTTATCATAGATTTATCAACCATTAACGCTTTTACAAAATCACTTTCTTGCGAATTATAGCTTTCTTCTGATATATGAATACCTTTAAGAAATAAAATACTTTTAATTGGATCATTACCTAAAATTTCATGTATTTCCTGTACTGTTGGTTGAATTAATTCTTCAATATCTTCATCTGATAATTCATAAGATTGTATAAACTGATAATTAAGATTTCTTTCATTCTCTAATTTTTCTGGAGTGACTTTAGTTACGCTAAATGTATATCCGTTTTTTTCACAACAATCTAAATAATGTTCTAAACTGTTATAAGAATCCCATAGTTTTAACATAGATGTACTTAGAATTAATTCAACTTCCCTAATATCCCTCTCTACTCCCCATGCGTCTTTTACTATATGTGTATTTGCTACCTTATTAGCAAAATCCAAAAAATCAAAAGTAAAGACCATTCCTTTACAAAAGCTATTTCTTATGCAAAACCCAGAAGGTATGTATTCTTCTCCTAATTCTTTTGCCCATCTTAAACTTAATTCTGGATTTATTAATGCATATCCATCATTTTCTACCAATGTAATAGGATAATTTTTTTCATATGTAAGTTTAGGATATTTTGTTTGCGTATCATCTAAAGTAATTACGTTACTTAAAAATTCTGTTTCACAATCTTTTACAACTAAAATACCTTTAGGATTTGATACTGATATAGAAGCACTACAAGGTAATGATTTATAAGCTTCAAATTTTCCTGGCACAATTAGTTTTTCTAAATTACGTCCATTGTCTAGTTTATCATTTAATTTTTTGTGTATATCTACATTGACATAAATCACGGTACTTTTTTTACCACCACCATTAGTAGTTAAAAGTCTTTTAAATTTTATATCATTTATAAAAAAACCTTTATCTTTGTTCATTATATCAAAGTCTTTTATTTTATCAATAATAATACAAACATAATCTCTAATAAAAAGAGTATTATATAGTTTCACATATAAGGATTTAATACTTTTTTTATTATCTAAACTTACTTCAAGTTTTTTAAGGTTTTTAATTTGTTTTCTTATTGTATTAGCTTTATTATCAATGTTTTTACCTTCATTAATAAACCTTAAAGTTGTACTATCAGCAAGTGAAATCAATTCTTCATTTTTAATTGCTTCAGGAATAGACAAAGTAAGATTCCATTTAGATTTTCTTAATCTTGATGAATGTATTTTATAAATAAATCT
>JAQVNR010000081.1 GCA_028703035.1 Bacilli bacterium
GTATTCTTAATTATTTTTCTTAAAAAAAGAGAAGATCCACCAGAAAGAAAATAATTAATATTATTTTCTTCTAGTGTTTTTTTTATTTTTATGATTGTGGGTATCATTTTTTCTCATTTTTGGTTTTTTCTTTAGTTTCACTCATAAATATATTTTTTTGTATTTTTTTTAAAAGTCTTCTTCTCTTAAAAAGCAAAATAGAAATATAAATTAAGAAAACTTTTTTAAAAATTATAAACTAGTTATTTCATATATATTTATTTAAATAGATTTGTTTAAAAATATAGTCTTTGTATATATTATTTAAAATACATGTAATTTATGATATTATGATTTCAAAAAAATATAAACTTAGGTTTGCAAATAAAAAAGATATTCCTTCACTTTATTTATTTGATAAAAGAATAGCAAAAACAACAACTATAGATTTTTATCCTTTACATAGTAAAGAAAATTTTGAAAGAAAATTAAAAATTGGTAAACTTTTACTTCTTTTAGATAAAGATAAGATTATTTCTTGGTGTGGATATCTTTTTCCTGTAAAAAAAGATTTTGAAAAATATAATATTTCAAAAAAAGAAGGGTTAAAATCTGCTTTTCTTTTTGGAACTGCTGTAGATGTTAAATATAGAGGACAAGGAATACAGGACTTTTTTATAAAGAAAAGAATTGAAATATTAAAGAAGAAAGGTTGTAAAAAGATATTAATTACTGTAAACCCTAAGAATATTTTTAGTAAAAGAAATATTTTAAAGAATAATTTTAAGTTTGTAAAGAGAAAAAAAGAAAAAGAAAATTATCTTTGTTTTTATTTTTTAGAAGTGTAAATAGCTTTCTTCGGCCAGATACCCTCTTTAGATAAAGATATATATTTTTTTAAACTATTTATTTCTGGAGAGTATATAATTATCAATAGATAATAGAAAGATTTAAATATATTTTAGGGTATAAATATATTACCTAATAAAGTGTGTATTATGAAAAAAGATATTCTTCATTACCCTAATCTAAAAACAATTCTTGAAGTTGAAAAAATAATTAAAGAATCAGAACTTCCTTTAACCAGATATAAGATTATAAAAAAATTAAATAATAAAGTAATGAAACCTACATTAAATGTTATTATTTTATATCTTGAAAGAAGAGGGTTAATTTTAGATGGTTCTAAAGGAATTGTTTGGACCTTTCAATCTAAAGATAAATTAAAAGAAAGGGTTAAAGATGGTCTTGAGGTATGAAAGAAGTAAAAGTCATTTTTGAAGGGGATGCAAAAGAGGAATATATTAAATTAAATTTTATTGTAGAAGAAGAAATAAAGAAAGGGGTTAATAAAAGTGAAAATCAAACTTTATTAAAATCTATACATTCAAAAATTGAACTTTTAAAAAATAATCCTCAAGCAGGAAGAGCTGTTAAAAAATCATTAATTCCTTCTAAATATTTAAAAAAAGATATTACTAATTTATGGATTTTAAATTTATCTAATTATTGGAGATTACTTTATAATATTCAAACAGATGAGGTTGTTATTTTTTGTTTTGTTTTAGAGTATGGGGATCATAATAGATATAATGACTTATTTGGTTTTAAAAAGAAATAATTACATTTTTCTCGGCCAGATACCCTCTTTAGATAAAGATATATATTTTTGCTACCATATATCTATATGAACTACTTATATTTAGATATTGAAACATGTCCTGTAACCTTTGATGGTTATTTTGAAAAAGAGGAAGAGGAAAGACAAAAGCTAATTAACCCAGTTGATTCAAAAGTTATAGCTATTGGCCTTAAAGAAAAAGACAAAGACTCTGTTATTTTAATTGGAGAGAATGAAAAAGAACTTTTAGAAAAGTTCTGGAACTACTTTAGAGATTTTAAAACAAAATATCCTGTATTTAGAGTAGTTGGTTTTAATATTAAAAGTTTTGATATTTCTTTTCTAGTTACAAGAAGCTTTATTAATAGAGTAAAGATACAACATTTCTCTTTAAAAGAAATACTTGACTTAAGAGATTATATTACTTGTTTTAGATATGGAAAAAGCAGAGGAACCTTAAAAGAGTTTGGAGAAGCTATTGGTGTTTCTTTAATAGATGATATTGATGGATCTATGGTTGCAGAGCTTTGTCATAAGAAAGACTATGCCTCTATTGAAAAATATCTTTTAAAAGATATGGAATTAACAGAAGAGGTTCATAAGGTAACTATGGAGCTTGATATTGATAAGATTAGACAATATTAAAGATTTTTAATAAGCTTTTCTTTTGTAAACTTAAAACCATATATCTCTTTAAAATTATTTTCAAACTCATCTCTTTTATAGTACCAAGAGTTAATTAATTCAATAATTTTTTCTTTTCCATATTTTTCTATTAGTAATCTTACTAATTTTGCACTATGTGGATAATGTTTTCCATCAAAGCTATTAAATTGATCTATTGCTTCAACTGCTTGTTCTAAAGGAAGATCTTTATAGTCTTGTTTTGCAAGAAAATATGCCATTCCTTCATTTAACCATTTAGGGTGACCTTTAGAGCTTATTTTAAAAAAATAAAGATGTGCAATTTCATGTTTTAAAGTTTTATAAAAATCTTCTTTTTTATGATTTGTTTCTCTTTCAATTGCATCTATGTTAAATATTATTATTTTTCCAATTACATTTATGGTTCTACCAATCATCCAACTTTCTGTTTTTTCTCCAGAAATAATATCAAACTCTTCTCTTTTATCTAAAAGAATGATTTTAAAATCAGGGTTTATGTTGTAATTGTAGAAATTATTTAACTCTTTAATAGTTTCTTCTTTAAAATTAGTTATTTCAATAGGTATTTCTTTTTTATCTAGTATTTTAACTAAATTATTTGCCTTTTCCATTTTTTCTTTATCATACTCCAAAAAGATCCCTCCTCTGATATTATATTTTATCTTCTTTTTTATATTTATTTGATTTGGTTTGGTTTATTTAAAAAATATGTATTTAAAAAGGACATGTATATAATATATATGTTAATTAGTGATAAATTATGCTTTTAAAATTAAAAAATAATTTAACTTTAAAAAAATACTTTAAGAAACCTTCTTACATTAATGATGAGTTTATTTCTAAATCTTTAAAGTTTATTTTAAAAAACGATTTAGATTCTTTTTTTAATTATGTTAAAGTCTATTGTGAAAAGCATAATCTTTATTCAAATAGTATCTTTCATATTTATTTTTATTTACTTTTAATTCTTGAAAAAGAAGGTAAAACAAATAGTTTTTTAGAGCATTTTGTATATTCTAAATTAAATCATAAGAAATATTTTATACAAGAAAGTATTATAGATAAAGAAATTTATGATTTTTTAAAGAAACATTATAAATTTTTTAAAGAAGTAAAGAATAAGGAAGTTGTATTTATCAAAGTTGATGAAGATTTTTTGAAATTAAAAGAGTATACTGAAAAGTTTAATGACTTTAATACAAAGACTATAAATAAAGATATTAAAAAAATTATTTCTTTTTTAAAAAAATTAAATAAAACTAAAAAGATTTCAAAAAAGACTGCAAACAATATTTTAGAAAATGTTTATTTAGATATTTTAGATGCTTTTGAATTTTATGAAAAGAAAGACTCTGTTATTTTATCTAAGATTGTTGATAAAAACAAATTAAAAATTTAATTAATGCGTATTACTAGGTAATACATTTAAATACTTTTTGGTCTATATATAATATATGAAAGACGCCTCTATAGCTATAGTAGATACTTCCTTTTGGATACATTTGGTTAAAGTAGATCTTTTAGATATATTTTTAGAATATTATTCTAAAATTATATTTCCTTCAAAAGTTGAAGCTGAACTTACTTTCTTTGAATCTTTTAAATATAAGGTTTTTATACCATTAGATGTTAGAGAGTATAGAAGACTTAAAAAAAAAGAAATAATAATAATTAAAGATCCTTTAAAGGTTTCAAAAGAGCTTGAAAGTCAAGTTTCAAAAAATTCTGGAGAAATATTCTGTATTGCTTTATCTTTAGAGAAAGGATATATATCTTTTATTGATAATGGAAGACCTTATGATTTTTGTAAAAAAAATAATATACTAGTTTCAAATATTATTGAATTTATGTTGTTTTTATACTTTGAAAAGAAAATATCTAAAAAAGACTTTCTTTTAAAGATTAAATTAATTGAAAGATCAATTTCAAAAGAATATTTAAAAAATATTGAAAGTTATTTAAAATAAAGGAGATGGTTTATTGTGGTTAAGAAAATAGATGAAAAAGATAAAATGAATGTGAAAACATTAAGACTTAAAGATTCTTTATCAAGTATTGTTTATACTATTGCAAAAGA
>JAQVNR010000024.1 GCA_028703035.1 Bacilli bacterium
GCTAAATCAGTAAAGGACTTTTCATAATAATTTTCTGTTTTCAACATAATTTCTCCTTTTCTTAATAATTTAAATGCAAAGCTTAGTAAGAAAATATATCATTATGCCTTATATTATAAGGGTTTGTATTTTTATTTCAGGGGTATCCATTTTTGTATAACACCCCAAGGAGTCTTAACAAGACGAGGATTACCTATTTCATCTTCATAGCCAGATGCGGACTTTATTACATAGCCAACACAGTCAATTAGTTTAATATTAGTCGTAAATTCATCAATAGTTATTGTAGCACCACTTGATGGGACAAATTTTGGTTCAGTTGTCATGATAGTTTTTCCTGGAGCACTCTGTGGTACTTCATCTAAACATCTTTTCTTATCTTGTTCATTATCTATATTAGGAATTACAAGTGTTTCGATTACTTTTTTAATAAAAGTTGATTTACCAGTTCTAACTGCCCCTACTACTCCTAAATATATTTCTCCTTGCCCCCATGCCGAGATGCTACTAATTATCTCTTTTTTTTCCATATTTTCTTCCCTTTCACTATAAAATTTATGAACAAAAAAAAAAGATATGCATATTATCTTTTTGAAAATACTTTTTAATAATTATTTCTTATATCTCAGTTGTTTATATTTATATATAATATTTTATATTTATAAATCTAAGCTATTAGGATTTGATAAAAATTCTTGTAAACTTATTATTACTATGCCTTCTTCATTTCTCCATAAATTAATATCTTCTTTAACAATGATAATCTTTTTAAAATTATCCTCTATTTTTAATAATGATTTTTGTTCTTGATTCATTTTTTCTTTATTTGGAATAGCAAATGCTGATTGAATATAATATCGTTTGCTACCCTGATTACATATAAAGTCAACTTTTAGTTGTGTTCTTACTGTTTTATTATCTTTGTCTTTATTAAAATATTCTATCAACCCAACATCTACATTATATCCACGAACTAATAGTTCATTATATATTATATTTCCATTAAATGTGTTTCTTCTTGTTGCCTGAAATTTAATCTTGCGTTTCTTAAACCTACATCTGTAAAATAATACTTTGATGGAGTAGATATATATTTTTTTCCTTTAATATCATATCTTTCAGATTTATTAATTAAAAATGCATCTATCAAATAGTTTAAATATGTATTAATTGTGTTTCTATTTAAACCAGTGTAACCATTACTAACAAATGTATTTAATAGCTTTTGTGGGTTAGTTAATGAGCCAACAGAAGAAGCAAGTAAATTTATTGTTAAATCTAGTATATCTTCTCTTTGTATGCCATTTCTCTCAATTATGTCATTTATATAAGTGTTTTCAAATAAACTATTTAAATACTGACTCTTTTCTTCAGGTGTCTTCAAATATAGAATATATGGCATACCTCCATAAGTTATATAATCTTTAAAAGCATTTAACTCTTTTCCTTTATATGCACTTAGAAATTCCCCATAACATAAAGGATATACTCTAATTTCATCCCCTCTTCCACGAAATTCAGTAATAATATCTGTTGATAAAAATTTTGAATTACTTCCAGTAACATAAACATCTAAATTTTTTTTTCGTAAAAAACTATTTAAAACACTTTCAAAATTACTTACTTTTTGTATTTCATCAAGAAGTACATAATATGTATTATCATCTTTGATTTTGTTCATTACATAGTTATATAACACTAAACCATCAGTTAAACTCTTATTTTCAATAGAATCTAAATCTATTTTAATGATATGATCTTCTTTTACACCCTCATCTATTAAATGATTTTTAAAAATAGGATCTAATAAATATGATTTCCCACATCTTCTCATCCCTGTAATTATTTTAATCATTTTATTGTTTTTTTTGTTTATCATTTTTTGCAAATATAAATCTCTTTTAATTTCCATATATCCTCCATTTACTTTTTTTGTGTGTGCACACACATTTTGTAAATTCCTTTTAACATGTAGGATTTTCTCTTCCTTACTAGTTATTCCAATTAATTATCACATCAGTTATTTACAACTTTTTAATAGGTTTTAAATCACTTTTTTCTATTTTATTATTAGTATTTAGATTTTGGTAATACTCTACTAGAAAGCGATTATAATAAGTGATTTTGCCATTTGGAAGTATTAGCGCTCTTTCAATCCCAAGGTTATCAACAAATTCTGGATTATGGGAAACAACTAACATTGTACCTCTATAATCTCTAAATGTTTCGGCAATAATTATTTGGGTTTCAGGATCTAAATGATTAGTCGGCTCATCTAAAACAAGTAAGTTTGCTCCAGTTAAAGATAACTTAGCAAGAGCAACACGGCTTCTTTCACCAGGAGATAATATATTAACTTTTTTAAATACATCATCCTCAAAAAATAAAAATCTTCCAAGAACAGCTCGTACTTGTCTTTTAGGTAATCCAACATTACGAAAATTTTCTAGAATTGTTAAATCCCCTTCTAAAAGTTCGTGTTCTTGGGCATAATAGCCGATATCAGTTTTAGATCCAATATCAATTGTTCCGCTATTAGCATGTAACTGTCCAACAATTAATTTTAATAAAGTGGATTTCCCAATCCCGTTTTCTCCTACTATAAGAAATTTTTCTCCTCTTGATAAATCAAATGTTAAATCTTGAATAATCTATTTAGAAGAATTTTTATCATAATTAAAAGATAAATTCGAGATTTTTAATGGAATTGTTCCACTTTCACGATTAATTAATATTCCCAAATTAATTTTTTTGGTTGTTGGGGCAATTTCAATTCGGTCTGCAAGTAACTTTTCTAATTTTTTTTCTCGATCTTGGGCCATTTTTTTTCTAGCACCAGAAGAAGTTGCATATTTATTTACAATAGACTGTAGCTTGTCAATTTCTTTTTTTTTGACTGGTTACTTTTCTTTCAATCACTTTATCATGTTCAGTACGCAACTTTTTATAAGTTGAATAATTACCACTATAAAGCTCCATAGTCTTGGTTCTTTTATCTAAGAATAATGTCTTGGTAGTAACTAAATCTAAATAATTACATAATCTTTACTTTCTTTGTCAAGATGATTGGTTGGCTCATCTAATAAAATTATTTCTGGTTTAGAATATAACAGTTTAGCAAACGCTACTTTTGACTTCTGACCACCAGATAAAGTCTTTAATGGTTGCATTAATAAGTCATCTTCGATACCCATTCCAACAATAATCTTTAATAATATATTTTCAGCATTATATACTTCATAATACTCTAACATCTGTTGTAAATAACTTATTTTATTCAAAATAGATTTTTGTTTACTCTCATTTTTTTCAATAGAAACATCATCGTAAGCCTTATCAAGCTTTCTTTGAAGTATTGAAATTGGTCTTCCAGATAATAAATAGTCAAGTATTAAAATATCACTATCTAAAGTCTTCTCATCAATTACTTGTGGTAACAAACCAACTCTAGTATTTTTTTCTAATATTATTTTTCGGTCGCTTAGCTTAAGTTCCCCAGTTATTATTTTAAATAAAGTTGTTTTGCCAGCACCATTTACACCAACTATTCCAATACACTCATTTTTAGGGATTGATAAATTAATATTTCTAAAAATATCTTGAACACCAAACGATAAAGTTAAATTATCTAATATCATATTTATCACCCAAACTTCGTTTAAAATCATTAAAATTATAACACATGATAATTGTTTTAAAAAGCGAGAATAAAAGTCTGGTAGCAATTAACTCGTTATACTACTTATTTTGAAATTGACGATTTACTAACTAACATATAAACCACCTACCCATTATAACTATTCTTCTAAAAAATCAATTATAATTTTTGATAGTTCTTCTTCCTTATTTTCAAAAATATGATTAGCGTCCTTAATTATATAATATTTACCATCTTGACAATTTTTAGATATTAATGCCATATATTCTTCACTTTTTTTCCCACCATCTTTAGTTCCCATGACACTTAGTATTGGCATTTTAATATTGGATATTTTACTAAAATCAGGGTTATTCGTTTTATAAGGTATATTCATAATATCTTGATTATTTATTAAATCATAATATGTTTGACTTGATATTAAACAAGATTTCAATAACTTTTTACTTAAAAGCTTATTAGATTCATTATTATTAATATTCTTAATTGCTTCTTCTAATAATCCAGCATGAATTTTTAAATTATTAAACTTAATATCTTGAGGCGCTAATAAAATTAGTTTTTTTATTAAATGATTTGCTTGCTTATTTAAATAATGAACAATTTTATTACATCCTAAACTATGACAAATAATTATTATTTCATCATAATTTTTGCTTTTTAAAAAATCTAACCAAGCATCAATATCATAAATACAATCTTCAAATTTTTCATAAGCAGCACCTTTTACTATAGTTCCTTTTTTGCCTTTATCATCAATTTTTAATTTTTTTATTTCTCCGCTCCCCAGAGTATTTCCTGCTAAAAAGTCATATTTATTTTTTATTGATATTTCAGCTATCTTTTGGGCAAAATCAAGTTTAGAGAATTCTCCAGTCATTCCAGGAATAAAGTAAATACATTTATTATTTTTATTTTGAAAATAATATCCCTCTAAAAAAATGTTTTGTTTTGTTTTAATTTCTATTTGATTTAACTTTATATTCACTAGCTACATCCCCTTTTTATTACTGATTATCTCATTAAAAACTGCATTCTATCATAAGAGGTATCTTTATTAAGTTTATTTATATTCGCTTCTTAATATCGCATAATATACTACATCGAAAAATTTGTTTTGTTTCTTATTGTAACGGGCTTCTTTAGATACTCCCTCCAAATTCATGTTTAATTACTTGAATATTTTTAAGGATGCTTCATTTTCTTTTACGCAATCAGCTTCTATTCTATTTAATTTAATTTCATTAAAAGCATAATCTACCATGTATTTAGCGCACTCTATTGCATAAGTATTAGCACGTCCCAAAAAATTCATAGTTAATTCGTCTCCCATTATTTCATAATAGTCTTGCAAATCTTCTTTTTTAATTCTTCTAATAATTAATCTTTCAGTTTCAAATTTAATTTCATTATAATTAATTACTGACTCTTTATTTTTCATTATATACCCATTTCATAAATTTATTATAATACTTTTATATTCTTTCGCAAAACAAAAGTAATGATTTATGTAACTTTTTGTTTTTTTCTTCAAGAATACTATCTATTGCCTTAATATAAAAGTTTAGCTCTTTATTTTCTAATAATTTCTGATGTAAACCATTTTTCTTGAAACTCAGTTAATGCATTTATTTGATCGTCTGTGTAATTAACTCCTTCTGGAGCAACTACTAATTTATCATCATTATCATCTGTTCGGTGAATTATAGCGATGCACTCTCCAGTAAATTCTGATATAGGCTCAAAAACTCCTATTACATAGGCATCTAATTCTTCTTCATTCCCACTTACAGTATTAGGAATATATCCATAATTAATTGGATATATAAAGCCATGTTTTGGATGTTTAGAACCAAGTTCACGATCTATTTTTACCATAACTTCTTTTCCTAAAAATATTTTTGAATCTATCATAATATTTTCCTTTCATTATTAATTGATTTTATAAACTTTAAATAATTCTAGCATTTCAATAGCGATTTTATTATTATCTACTTTAGCATTATATTCTAATATTTCTTTAACATCATTAATAGGAATATACCTAAGCTCAAAATTACCTTCTTTTTCATGTTTAGTATAACTTGTATTGTTTAAATTTGGAACTTCATCAGTTCTAATTTCATAATAATAAATTTCTGTTTTACGGTTTTGTCCTTTTTCTGGGTGGTCTTTATGATATCCTATCGCACAAGCAAAAGGCTTTAAATTTTTAAGATTTAAGTTTATACCTATTTCTTCGTTTATTTCTCTATTTAAAGTGTCTATTAATTGTTCTCCTTCTTCAACATGACCTCCAGGGAACTGATATTTATTATGCGAGTAAGCAAGAAGAATTTCTTGCTTAGAATTAATTAATAAAACTTTTACTCTTTTAACAATTTCGGTTATTTCTTCTTCTTTTAGATTATTTTTATTTTTTATTATTTTTCTCATTATTAACTTTCTAGATTCATTTTATCTTTTACATGCTCAAAATAAATCTTGTATGCCTCTGGATATGTTAAGCAAAAGAACTAATCTTATATACTGCAACAGGTGTTACTAATATTTTAGTAGCCCCTGTTTCTTCATACATCTCTCTTTTAGCTGCTTCCTCCCAAGTTTCGCCTTCTTCAATATGTCCCCCAGGAATTTCCCAACCATTTCTTTTTTTATTGTATGAAAACACATAGTTTCCTTTATATCTACTTACACATACAACTCTTGTATATTCAGATTCATCACAGTATCCCAATTCATATAATTTAACTTCTAACATATTTATATCCTCTTTCATTCTAAAAATCATCAAATAAATTCTTGTTTGTATTTTACTGCAACTGGTTTACCATCAATTATTTCATAATGTCTATCATAAAAGTTTTGATAGTACATTTTGAAAATATCATAACCAGAATTAATTCCTCTACCATCAGCTATCATTTTTTCAAAATCATCAATGCTAAACCATCTTGCATCTTGTACTTCAGCTGGCTCTAAAATTAAATCTGCTACATTTATATTTTTTTTATATAACCACACTTCCACAAAATCATTAATTCTTTTATAAGAGCCAATAAAGATCATTTCTTCTTTATTAGCAATAATCCCTAATTCTTCTTTTAGTTCTCTAATAGCACCGCTTAAACTTGAATCTCCAACTTGAGCACCACCTGCGGTTGTTCCCCACATATTGGGCATTTTTTTTGTACTTGCTAATCTTTGCTGTAATAGTATTTCATCTCTATCATTTATTACCCAGATAAAACATGATAATCTATTTTTCCCATTTTCTAACGATTTTCTTTCTTTAGTATAATCTAACTTTTCATGTCTATCATTATATATATCAACTAATTCCATTATAATTTTTCTCCTTAACTTTATATAATTATAACACGTTTTTATATTTTATTATTCGTTTATAAAGAGTATTAATATGAATATTCACTTTATTTTAATTCTTAAATGTAAAGTTTATGTTATCAATTAATATAGAAAAATTTTCATCATAAAAAGAAATATTATTATTTGTTTTTATGATGTTTTTTTTCTTATCACTAGGCAAGAATTTATAATGTAATAAGTATGCACAGAATTTTGCTTTATTATTTATATTCCAAGGATAGTAAAAATGATCATGCAAAAACTTCTTTTCCTGTATAATTAATAAAAGATATTTTTTGTAAACTAGAATTTATACCCAAAACTCTTAATTTTGGTCCGCCGATAAAACGCTTGCCATAACTTGAAGATGTTGTTATTTTATAAGTGTTTTTATCAACATAGTTAAAATCTTCTAATGTACTATCGTATATATTTTTATTAGAGTATACATCAAGCATCATAGTTTTAATAATCGAAACTTTCTCTCTTTTTATAAAATCTTCTAACAAGATTTCTTTATAATCTTTATAAATAAATAATTCATCAGAATCTACTGTTAAATATTTACGATTATAACCATAAAATTCAAAAATTAGCTGCTTCCAACCACACATTCTATAGCAATTGTCCATTTCATTAATTTTCCAAAACGAAATATTAACCTCATCTTTATAATTTTTTAATAAAATTGTAGAATTATCAGTAGAGTTATTATCAATTAATACAAAGTTTTTAATACCTATGCTTAAATAATGATTCATCCATTTTTTTGCAAAGTTTTCAAAATCATTATAAAAACAAACTAATATTATACTATCATCGAAATCTATGTGATTTATTTCTTCTAGATTTTTGGTTTTAAGTCCATTAATAAAATTAACAAAATAATCATCTGAAAATTCTATATTATTAAATTCTTTTTTTGCCATGTAATTAAACTGGATTTTAAATCGCTATTTATCTCTAATCCTTCAATTGTATTTACTCTTTTATTTGTCTCATCTGATTTAATCTTACTGAGTTTTTTCATATATTTTAAAAATGGTTTTAAATCAACCTCATTAAATTCTTCGATTTTTCCAGTTTTAATATGAGGAGAATGAAGACATAAAATTCTTTTTAAATAAGAAATAATTGAGCCATGGGCAACAATTGCTATAGTATTAGAATTAAAACTGCTATTGTATATATCTTTTAAACAACCACATAATCTGATTTCAATATCATATTTATTTTCTCCATATTCACCAAATCTAGTAAAGTAATCACCATTAATCTGTTTTATTCTCGTATTATCTAAATCTTCATTATTTTTCTTATTAGAATATTTACCATGATATATTTCATGGAGTCTGTTTTCAATAATTACTTCAGCACTAGGATATTTTACTGAAACATAATGGGCAGTTTGGATCGTTCTTGGAAAAGGTGAAACATAAATTTTATCAATAGATTGAGGTAATGCTTTTACTGATGTTAAGACTGTTTGTATACCACTTTCGGTTAATACTGACCAGTAAATCTCTTGATCAGAGATTATCTTGTTAACATTATCTGTTGCCTCACCATGTCTCATAAAAACTATCTTCATTTCAGCACCTCTAATATTTCTTTAATATTATTTTACAACAAATATTTTTTTAAAACTCTTTCTAGTTCTTTTATTTCAATTGGTTTTCCTAAATAATCATCATATCCAGCACGCAAATATTTCTCCTTTGAGTTTGCCTCAACATCAGCAGTTAAAACAACTATTGGTACTTGATATCCCTTATCTTTTAATGTATGCATTGTTTCTGTTCCACTCATATTTGGCATCATTTCATCCATTAATAATAAATCATATTTATTTCCATCTTTTATTTTAGATAGGCACTCTTCTCCACTATTAACTATTTCTATTTCAGAGTTATACTTTTGTAATAATCTTTGGGCTACTTTTAAATTAAGAGTGTTATCATCAATTAAAAATAGCTTTTTACCACTTAAATTTAAAGTATCATCATTATTTTGAATATTTTCTTTTAGGATTTCTTTATTATCTTCGATAATCTTTTGATCAAGTGCCACGGTAAATTTAGAACCTTTTCCAAAGATACTTTGAACAAATATTTTACCTCCCATTAAATCTAAAATATGTTTAGTAATAGCAAGACCTAATCCAGTTCCTTCCGTTGTTGTATTTCTGTCCTCATCTAGTCTTGAAAATCTCACAAATAGTTTATCTATTTGTTCAGGTTTAATACCTCTTCCCGTATCTTCAACAGCAATTATTAATCTTGAAGTATTATTTTTATTAACTGAGTTGACTGTTAAATTTACATATCCCTTGCTAGTATATTTAACTGCATTAGTTAAAATATTAATAATTACTTTAGTAAGACTTGCTTTATCGCCTATTAGTTTTTTAGGTAAATCAGGAGCTAGATAAGTATTTAAAGGAATACCTTTTTCTTGAAAGCGATATTCTACTAACTTTATAGCGTTTTCAAACATTTCATAAGGATTATATTCTTTTTCTTTTATTTCTATTTCGCCACATTCTATTTTAGACATATCTAAAACATTGCCGACTATATCATGTAGCACATTAGCAGCACCAATTATATCTTTAGAGTTTTCTTTTGACTCATCTAAGTTTTCTGCATCTTTATTAAGCTCACTTAAGCCAATTATGGCATTAAGTGGTGTTCTTATTTCATGACTCATACTTGATAAAAAATCAGACTTAGCCCGATTAGATTTCTCAGCCATGTCTTTAGCTAGTTCCAGTTCATGAAGCATTTTTAAATCGGGATTTTCGATTGTGAAAAACATTATTAAATTTATAAAAGCTATTACAAATGAAATTAAATCTAAATCAGTATGAGCAAACCTTAATAATAAAATTATGATTATAAATAATATGAATATTAAAAATGGAATATATTTAGTTGTAAAATTCTTAATATTTCTAAACATAAATACTATAGAAATTATAATATATAAAATAATGACACCATATAAAATTAAAACTGGGAGCCCACTAATATCTAAAATTTCCATATCAATAGTAATTTTACCAAATATGATTATTAAACAAATTATTAAATTAAATACATTGGAAATTTTCAAAAATAATTTACTTCCTTTTTCATTAGTACTTATTTTTATGATATAAGCAACTAGAAAAGTTAACCAAATAAGTATCAAAATAAAATTTGATTTATTTAAAATCTCTAAAATATAATTTCCTATAAAATTATAAGAAAAATATTCTATAAAACATTCAGTTATCGCATTAAATAATCCTGTAATTATTAAGATATTATAAATTCTTATATCATTGTTTTTAACTTTTTTTTTCGAAAAATAAATTATTATAATCAAAATAGAGATTAATAACGCACATATGGGAAAATAAATTTTGGGCATACCATCACACTACCTTTTTCTCATCTATAATTAGTCCAGTTTTGAACCAATTTTTTTATCTTTTTATAACCTTCATAATTTGTAGCCATAGTGTTATATTCAATACCGAAAATTTCACAAAGTACTTGTTCCAATGATATCACATTTTTAGGTTTAAAAATATTATTTTCTTCATAAACCAGGTCATACTCTCCGTCTTTACAAATTTCTTTAATATATTCAAGCCAGTAAGATTCATTTAATGTTTCAAATTTTTCAAGGTCTTTCTCCCAAATTTCATATCTAAGTGTTGCAAGCATATCTCTTAAATCTCTATATAAATTTAATTTTGATTCAGTATTCATTTGAAATTTTTTCCCAAAATTAACTACATATTTTTTATTTATAGCATCTATTCCACATGGAATTATTGAACTATCTGTTTTTTTTGCTAAATCGATTATTCCAGCTCTAAAAGGTCTTATAATTTCATTTTGCGAAAAATTCCAGGTGCTTTCTGGAAACATTAATATATTCCCTCCATTTAGTATAACTTTTTCCATTTTTAAAACTGATAAAAACCTATCTTCTAGAATATTTTTATCTACATAAATTACACCGTTTAGATATAGTGCAATACGATCTAAAAATGATTTAAAGTTATCTTTTGAGCTTGAATCAACTAAAATATGTACATTTTCATTAATTACTGCACAAAGTGTTGCTATATCATCATAAAACACATGATTAGAAGCAAAAATTTTTGGACCAGTTGGAAATTTTAATTCATAGTTCTTGTAATCAATAAGCTTTTTTATTCCTGAGTTATCAGGGTCAACCAAAAGTTGAATATCACATGGTAATGTTTTTTCAAAAGCATTAGTTAAAGGTTTAGATATTAATTTTCTAAATAAAACGCTTAATTGTGTGTATTGAAACTTTGATATTTTATCTAATCCAGTATTTTCCATGGTTATTTTTCTCCTCTCATATTACTATCAAATATTAACTCATATATCGTTTGATTTGTATCAAACTCTCTAATTGAACTTTCTCTATAAAATTTATATTGCGGTTTGTCTATTGAAACATAACTAGTTCTCATGTTTTTTTCCATTTCTTCTCCCCATTTGTTTAAAACAACCATATTGTAGCATTACTTGCTGTTTTTATCAATCCCATTATGTACTGAAAATTAAATGTTTTTTTAAACAAAACATGGTAAAATAATATCAAACGGAAAATATAAATGGAACTTGTTGATATTTTAAATAAAAAAAAGTATTTAGAGGTTATACTAAAAATCGAAAAGAACTAAAGCGGAGAATACCAGTTATCAGTTCATACTTGGATTACTAACTCTAAGGGTAAATTTTTAATTCAAAAAAGGGTCAAAGACAAATTTCCATTTCCTAATATGTGGAATGAAACTAGCTTTGATGTATGCATTCGTGAATTCCAAGAAGAACTTGGCAGAAAAGCAAATACAAATAAAACAGAGCTTGTTGGTACGATTAAAAGAGTTAAGGACTTTATTGATATTTGGCATATAGTGGTGTTAGTATAGATATATAAACACCATATTTTTTATAGCGATTTGTTTAGAGAGTGTTACTATCACTAATTATAGCTTTTATTATAGAGCATCAACAAGAAAGCCTCTATAATCTCTTTAAATTTTTTTTTTAAACTCTTTTTAGTTCTTTTATTTCAATTGGTTTTCCTAAATAATCATCATATCCAGCACGCAAATATTTTTCCTTTGAGTTTGCCTCAACATCAGCAGTTAAAACAACTATTGGTACTTGAAATCCATTATCTTTTAATGTATGCATTGTTTCTGTTCCACTCATATTTGGCATCATTTCATCCATTAATAATAAATCATATTTATTTCCATCTTTTATTTTAGATAGACACTCTTCTCCACTATTAACTATTTCTATTTCAGAGTTATACTTTTGTAATAATCTTTGGGCTACTTTTTAAATTAAGAGTGTTATCATCAATTAAAAATATCTTTTTACCACTTAAATTTAAAGTATCATCATTATTTTGAATATTTTCTTTTAGGATTTCTTTATTATCTTCGATAATCTTTTGATCAAGTGCCACAGTAAATTTAGAACCTTTTCTAAAGATACTTTGAACAAATATTTTACCACCCATTAAATCTAAAATATGTTTAGTAATAGCAAGACCTAATCCTGTTCCTTCCGTTGTTGTATTTCTGTCCTCATCTAGTCTTGAAAATTTAACAAATAGCTTATCTATTTGATCAGGTTTAATTCCTCTTCCCGTATCTTCAACAGCAATTATTAATCTTGAAGTATTATTTTTATTAACTGAGTTGACTGTTAAATTTACAGATCCCTTGCTAGTATATTTAACTGCATTAGTTAAAAGATTAATTATTACTTTAGTAAGACTTGCTTTATCGCCTATTAGTTTTTTAGGTAAATCAGGAGCTAGATAAGTATTTAAAGGAATACCTTTTTCTTGAAAGCGATATTCTACTAACTTTACAGCATTTTCAAACAATTCATAAGGATTATATTCTTTTTCTTTTATTTCTACTTCGCCACATTCTACTTTAGACATATCTAAAACATTACCGACTATATCATGTAGCACATTAGCAGCACCAATTATATCTTTAGAGTTTTCTTTCATAATCTCATGTTCTTTCCTCTTTACTCAAAAGTAATATTAATTTATTTTCTATTTATTTTTTTTATGATTCCTTTATTACCATCTATTATAAGGTATGGATTATCTTTTTCTAATAATTTATTCATAGATTGCTTGCTAATTCCCGTAATACAAGGAATATTTAATTCTCTACATACTATAGCTGTATGACATAAAAATCCACCATAAGCAGTTACTGCTCCTTGTGATTTTAACAAATGTGGTAACCAATCTGGATCTGTTGACCATGCTAATAATATATTATTTTCTTGAATTTCATCAGTAGGTTTATCAATATATTTAGCTAATCCCTTAGCACTACCAGGGGAAGCAGGAATTCCATAAAATTCATTACTTGATTGATTTTTAGAAAAACTTTTAGTAATAATCTTACTAGTAACTGGCCTATATTGGAGCATTATTAACTCACCGTCTAGTATCATCCATTCAAAATCTGCTTTTGTCCCTAATTTTTTTTGATATTTAAGCAAAATTTTACCAACTGGCTTGCCACTGACATTTAATGTTTTTGGATGACAATTATTATTACGCCAAATTTCTATATTTGGAGTTGTTTGTCCAGAAACTAATTTTTCACCACTACCTTTAACCCATTCAAGGACTCCGTCTTTATCAGAATTACCTATCCAAACTCCAGCATATTCTGGTTCCTGATATGGCTGAATTATAACTGCCATATTTGGATTAAATAATTTATTAATTTCAAGATATTTTTTTAGTCGATCATTATTAACTGATTCTTTAACTTTAATAATATTATCAGCAAGTTCTTGATAATTAATATTTAAATATGAATCAAACATTCCCGCAAAGGAATTTTTTTCCCCATCTTCAATATCAGCTGAACTTCTAATTGAGTATTTGGGAAATATATTGGCAAATATTTTTAAATCTTCTTTAGATACATTAACACCTATCGGAATAACAACTGTATATGGAACTTTAATTCCAATACTATTTAAAACTGCTAAACCATACATTTTTCCTCCAACAAATTCTATTGTAAATTTTTTAAATATTCCAGCTAAAATACTTACTGTATCTAAATCAATAATTTTTTCTCTTCTTAATCTATCAAATAGTCTTTTTCTTAAAGACATATGCTCTAAGTCAAAACCACTTAAGGTATTATCTTTCAAAAATTTACTATGAATCTCTTTTAAAAAAATTTTATATTCTCCAGTATAATATAAGTGTTGTTTATCTTGCCATTTTTTTAAGACAATATACTGTTTTAATAAATCGTCAATAATTTCTCGGTTTTCTTCGCTTTGTTTGATTTTACCTTTAGTATCTTCTGACAAGAATAATTTATCTAAATCTGATATTAATTGTAAATAATTATTAGGAAACTTATCTTTGATTTTTTCAATAACTTTTTCACTATAAATGCTATGTTCATCAATACTTTCTAAAAAATAGAAGTATGCTAGTGATCTCAAAGCATTATCTAGCTTTTGATTAAAATCTGACGATTTCTTAGCTAATTGATAATATTCATTAGTTCTTAATCTTAGTGCTTCAAATATAGAATTTAATTCTTCTGAACTAACCTCTGTATTACTTAACTTATTAATATATGTAGATATTTCTTCGGCAAATTTCTCATCTTCTACTACTTCAAACAATAATCTATTATTAAATGCTTTATTTGTTATAAAAGATTCAATTATTTTTTTAAATTCATTAAATTTTTTTAAACTAATCATTTTCAACCACTCCCTAATATCTATTACTATTAAAATTATTTTTTTAAATTTTCGATTATTCTAATATAACTATTATAACGGTTTATATTAATTATTCCATTGTTTACAGTTGGCGGATACTACTATAATTGCTAGATTAATATTAGTTGCAATTATTTGTGTTGTAGTTGAAGAATCATATCTAGTTTTATCTTTTTTTATTCTTGATAGTATAGCATATCGTTCTAGTAAATTTTGAATAATACAATTTTTATCAATTACTACCTTATCTCCTGGAAAAAGAACTTTATTATAAGGCATATTAATATCTTTACGTAGAGTAGTTTTTATTAATTTTTCCTTATATAAAACTATAACTTCCTTATATTTTACTTCTATAACTATTCCATAATCTTTAGATGATTTAATTATAAAATCATCATTATTAAGGTTTTGTTTTCCAAAAGCTTTTGCTTTTGGTTTTTCTTTTTTTTCTATACTTTTTTTAGTGTTAAAACTATCATAAGCTTTATAATGAGTCATTTAATCATCTCTTTTCTTATAAATATAATTCCATCATTAATAAATAATAATCGATTTTATCTTTATTTTCTTCAATCCCAATTTTTTTGTAAAATTCTTTAGTAAAGTGCTCGCCATAATTTCTGATAATCGATTTTATTACAATTGCTATATCAAACCATTTTTCAGCTATTCCGCATTCACCGACATCAATAAATCCTAAAAATTTATTATCTGATGCAAATATATTTGGTAAACTAGTATCTCCATACGAAAAATATAGCTCATCTTCAGCTAATTTTTTGTTTTCTAATAAATATTTATATATATTATCAAGTGACCCAAATTTCTTTAAAGTAGCTGAGCTTATATTATTTTTATTTATTAAACCATTATCAATATTATATTTTATCAGCTTAAGCTTATAATCTAAATCAACTTTAAAAGGACAATCCTTAATATCGACTTTATATATTTGTTTAAAAGCATCTACTATTATTGGAATTCCTTCATTTGGATTTTCTAAATAATAATCTGAACATAACATTTCTCCAAGTAAAGCTTCAGTTATTAAATACTCTACTCCAGCTTCTTTTTTATATAAAATAGCCTCAGGAACTTTTATTTTACCCTTTAACCACTTTAATTTTTCATACTCAGAAGTTAAAACACCTTCATCAGCTATTTTTAAAAAGTAAATTTTATTACTTTTTTCTATTCTGATAATTTGGGAATTAGAACAGCCAATGTTTATTTCTGTAAGATTAGCGTCTTTTATAAAATTTTCTATTTGTTTAATTATTTTATATTTAAATTTCATTTTAACCTTAATTTATTTTCTAATGATCACTGATGCAAACCATTTTTCTTGAAACTCAGTTAAGGCTCTTATTTGCTCATCTGTATAATTAACACCGTTTGGAACAACTACAAGTTTATCATCATTATCATCAGTTCGGTGAATTATAGCGATGCACTCTCCAGTAAACTCTGATATAGGCTCAAAAACTCCTATTACATAGGCATCTAATTCTTCTCCATCTCCACTTACAGTATTAGGAATATACCCATAATTAACAGGATATATAAATCCATGTTTTGGATGTTTAGAGCCAAGCTCACGGTCTATTCTTACCACTACTTCTTTTCCTAAAAATATTTTTGAATCTAACATAATAATCTCCTTCTCTATTAATTTTATAAATTTTAAATAATTCCAGCATTTCAATAGCTATTTTATTACTCTTTTTAACATTATTAAGAGGAATATATCTAAGTTCAAAATTACCATCTTTTTCGTGTATAGTATAATTTGTATTATTTAAATTTGGAACTTCATCAGTTCTAACTTCATAATAATAAATTTCTGTTTTACGATTTTGGCCTTTTTCCGGATAATCTTTATAATATCCTAATGCAGAAGCAAAGGGCTTTAAATTTTTAAGATTTAAGTTTATACCTGTTTCTTCAATTATTTCTCTATTTAAAGTCTCTATTAATTGTTCTCCTCTTCAACATGACTTCCTGGGAACTGATAATTATTATGCGAATAAGCAAGAAGAATTTCCTCCTTAGAATTAATTAATAATATTTTTACTCTTTTAAACAATTTCAGTTATTTCTTTATCTTTTAGATTGTTTTTATTTTTTATTATTTTTCTTATTATTTTTCTTATTATTTTTCTTTTTATTAAAGTAAAAAACAAAAGAATATCCTAATTCATATATTTATAATAAATATTTTTTTAAAACTCTTTCTAATTCTTTTATTTCAATTGGCTTTCCTAAATAGTCATCAAAGCCAGCATTTATATATTTTACTTTTGAATCTGTTTCAACGTCTGCTGTTAAA
>JAQVNR010000025.1 GCA_028703035.1 Bacilli bacterium
ATATTTTAGCATAAAAATATATTAATTAAATAGATTCAATAAAAAATAAGCTTAGTTTTGGCTAATAAAACTAGAAATTTAAATTTATTTTAACTATTTTCCCCTAAAACTCTTTACACTAACATTTAGGACTAGGCTTTTGTTTTTATTTATGTTATATTTAGATTATAAAAATACACAATAATATTAAGGAGTGAAATTATGAGAAATGTATTTATGTTTTTATTAGCTGTTGTGCTTATTCCAATTAATGTTAATGCTGAATTTGCTGCTTCTGAAACTTTTAATGTTGGAGATAAAGTTAAGGTGCTAGTATCAGAGGCCAGTGAACCAGATGGGCACAGTTTTATAGTAATTAAACCAAGTGATGCAAATGATTCTTTTGTTTGGCTGATTTTAAATGAAAATGTTATGGATCAGTATGGTCAGGCAATAACTGTCTTTGATGAGAGAATACCAGATGAGCATGAAGATTTAACTGTTTGGGAACATACGATTGCATATGAAGTTTTACAAAATGCAACTAAGTCGTGGAAACCACGAGCTGAGGTTGTAAGACTACTTCAACTTCAAGATTTTATTGATTTGGGTTTTACTAAGAATGAGACAACTGGTGAATATGAGATTATGGGAAATCACAGATATCTTGCGCCAATAGTATTATCGGCAGGATATCCAACTATGGAAACTCCTAGTAGTGCTTATAATTACTGGACAATGATATATGATGAAGAAGCAGAAGAAACTTCGGTATTTGCAGTTGTGTTGAATGAAGATTATGCTGGTGATACACTTACACCACTAGCGTATGTTAGATCACATAATATTACTTCAATTACTGATAATTATGAATTTGTTTTAAGACCAGTTATTAAAATTGATAAAAAATATCTTGAATGTTTTGAAGATGTTACAACAACAGTCTCAAGTCCTCCAACTGCTGAGGTGAAGATGCCTTTTGAAGTTGTTGGCTTAATAGTAGTAGCTGGAGTTGCTTACTTACTTATTAAAAAAAAAGAATTCTTTAATAAAATTTAAGGCTTAATGCCTTTTTTTTCTTTAGGAAGTATTATATAATAAGAAAGAAAGTAGGAGAGTATGAAAAGAATTGTTATTTCATTCATAGCAGTATTATTAACTTTCATAGGAGTTACTTTTGCTGTGTCGGCAATTATTTTAAATAGTGATAAAATATTAAATAATTTTAGTATAATAAATGTTGATAATGTTGCTCATACTTTTAATATTAACTTTGAAAAAGTTGGCGCGGCTAATTATTATGAGATTGTAGTTTATAATGATTTAAATATGGAAGTATATTCTAAAACAATTAATAAAACAAACGCGAGTATTGACTTAGAAATGATTAAATACAATGAGGAATATAAAATAGTTATCTATGCTTATGATAAACTTGGTGCTAGTATTAGTAATAATAATCCTTATACTTTTACTTATACAGAACCTACTTTTGGTTTAGAAAATGATTTAATACTTGTTGATGATAAAGATTATAAAGTTTTAATTGATGGAGAAATAAATAAAAAAAATTATTTAATTAGATTATTAGATAATGGTAATAAATTAGAAGAAGAAAAGTTAGTTGATAATTTTTATGTAATTGATAATAAATATTATAGTGGTTTAGAGAAAAAAATTGATGTTGAAATAATTGATGGTAATGTAGTTATAGCGAAAATGTCTTTATATAATAAAATAAGTCCTGTAAGTGATATTGTTATAAATACACCAGAGAATGAGGATATTCTTGATTATAATGATATTACATTAACTTATACTGGTGGAGATAACGCAACTAGCTATATTCTTGAAATATATAATGGTGATAGATTAATTAAAGAGTCAGTAGTTAAAAGAAATAAATGCATAATAGCTTCTAGTCTTTTAGAGAAAGCTCAAAACTATACGATTAATGTTAAAGCATTATATAAAGACTATGAAGAACATACTAAAGTAGGTAGTGTATCTTTTACAATGAATGAAAAAGACACTTTAAAGCCGGTTTATATTGATTATAATCCTAAATATATTAAATCTGGTACTGAAGTTGTTTTACATAATCCTAACGATGATGGTACTATTTATTATACTGTTGATGGAAGTGATCCGGTAGTTAGTGGTAATAAATATACTGGTGGTATTATTATAAACGGTAATATGACTTTAAAAGCGGTTATTATGGAGCCAAATAAAAACAATAGTATTGTCAGTGATTTTGATTTTAATGTTGATTCGAAAAAGAAATATTCGGTTTATTTAAGTCCATCTAATCAAGATGGTAATTTAGGAGTAGAAAGCACTGGTTATACTAATGAAGCAAAAGAGATGAATGATTTAACTAATTATTTAGAAAAAAGACTTAAAGATGCTGGGGTTGTAGTATATCGTAATAGTCCTTTAGGGAATATTAATTTATGGGTTAGTGATTCTCGTTATTATGGAGTAGATTTACACTTTGCTATCCATTCTAATGCAAGCATTAATCATGATAAATATGGAATTGAAACTTGGATAAATGAAGAGGCAAGTAAAACTTATAGTTTAGCAAATTTAATTCAAAATGCTCTTCTTAGCATATATTATAATGAGGATGTGGATGCAAATAGAGGAGTAAAATATGCGAATGGTTCTTTGGCAGAAGTAGGAGATGCTGTTTCTTTTGGAATATTGGTCGAAGTAGCTCATCATGATGAAGAGCAAGATGCTGCTTGGATAATACAAAATAAAGAATTTATTGCTAATAAGATAGCAGATGCAATTATAAAATATTTTGGCATTAATTGACGAATAACTTTACTTATTTATAATAGCTATTATTATAAGAGTAGGTGATGATAATGGAAGAAATATATAATGAATTACTTGATAAATTAAAGGTCTTTACTTTAAATTATACTGAAATAGAAATTATGACAAAATTAGATAAGTAAGGCCATATCTTGACAAAATCATCTAATAATAATACAATATATGAAGTAAGAAGGTTGGTTTTAATATGATGAATGATAAATTGTTTTTAACTCCTCAAGAAATTTTACAAAAAGATTTTAAAATTGATGCCAGGGGATATAGAATGCAAGAAGTTGATAAATTTCTTGATATGATTATCAGAGATTATACTGAATTCTTACAAGCAATAAAAAAACTAGAACAAGATAATCTTAATTTAATTGATGATAATAAGAAGCTTCAAGCTGAGTATCGTAAATTAAAAACTAGTATTTCTCTTCATGAAGAAGAAAGACCTAGTAATGTTACAACAGTTGATCTTTTAAAGAGAATTAGTTCTTTAGAAAAGATAGTTTATGGAAGAGATGAATAATATCTAGGTAAATGCTGCATTATTAATGTAGAGGAAAGTCCATACTCGCAAAGTCTGAGATGACTTTAGTGTTTGCGCTAAGGGAAAAAATAACCTTAGGTAGCTTTTAGCTAACGGCTTTGAAATAACCTGTTAAATGGTTAGATTAGATGTAAAAGTGCCAAAGAGACGAGTATACTTGGAAACGAGTATAGTGGAACGTGGTAAACCCCGCAAGCGAGAAACCCAAATTTTGGTAGGGGAATCTTTCAAAGTAAAATGAAACTGCGAAAGAAGCTTTATTTAAAGCTAGATAAATGTTTACCGCCTTACTTTTAGTAAGGTACAGAATATGGCTTACAAGATATTATTTTTTATTTCTAAAAAAGGAGTGATCAGTGCTTGACTGAGATAAGTGAAGTGCTAAAATGCACAAGAGAATCATCAGGAGTTAGTCTTGATGAAGTTAGTAAAGATTTAGAAATTCCGCTCCTCGTGTTGGAGCAAATTGAAGAAGGAAATACTGGATCATTTAAAGATATTTTTCTTCTTAAAGAATATATTAGTGATTATGCTAAATATTTAGGTTTAGATCCAGTTGAAGTAATAGATGAATTTAATGAATATATGTTTGAAATTACATCTAAAATACCGATGAAAGAAATTGAAAAAGCAGCCCGTGAGAAAGCTGAGGCAGAAGAAAATGAAGAAAGAGTTGCCTCACCTTATACAAAAGCAGCACCAAAGAGTAGTGATAAACAATTTGTTTTAATGTTACTCTTAATAGTTGTATTAGTAATTTTAGCGGTTATTTGGAGTGTTAAACAAATTACTGTTGGCAATGTTACAACTAATATTATAAGTTATATTAAATAGGAGGAAGTATGAATTTACCAAATAAGATTACCGTAGGAAGAATGATTTTAGCAGTTATAGTAATTCTTTTATTAGTTTTCCCTTTTTACCAAATTGGAGTGCAATTCCCTAAATATTTAGTTTGGGGAAAAGTTATAGTTGATTTAAAATATGTAATAGCGGGAGTTTTATTTATTATTGCGGCCCTTACTGATTTTTTAGACGGAAGTATAGCACGCAAGCACAATATTGTTACTGATTTTGGTAAAGTGATGGATGCAATTGCTGATAAAGTACTTGTTAATGGGGTGCTAATTGCTCTTGCTTATGATGGTTTATTGCCGATTATAGTGCCGATTGTAATAGTTACTAGAGATATAGCGGTGGACTCAATTAAGATGGTAGCTGGGTCTAAAAATGTTGCAGTTGGGGCATCTATTTGGGGAAAAATAAAAACAGTCTTTATGATGGTTGGTATTTCAATGATCTTTTTCTCAAACTTACCATTTGAATTATTAAATATATCACTTGGAAATTATTTAGTATTTATTGCAACTATTCTTTCGGTATTTTCAGGAGTTCAATATTTTATCTTAAATAAACAGTATTTAACTGAATAAACAGCTAATAAATAGTTGTTTTTTTTATGTTTTGACAGATTTTGAAAATCTGTCAAACATTTGTTTGTAAAAAGTGTTGACAAAGTAAAATTATTATAATAAAATGGATATAGCAAGAAAGATTGGTGAAAAACTTGAAGACAAGTTTAAAGGAAAAAGACAAAGGTAAAGGCAAAGAAAATAATAAAGATAAAGCTTTAGAACAAGTCCTAGCTGATATTGAAAAACAATTCGGTAAAGGAGCAATAATGAAGTTAGGCGGAGTAGATCATTTAGAAGTTGAAACAACTTCATCAGGATCTTTAACTCTGGATTTAGCTTTGGGAGTAGGAGGATATCCAAAGGGCAGAATTATAGAGATTTTTGGTCCGGAATCTAGTGGTAAAACTACGGTTGCACTTCACGCAATAGCTGAGGTCCAAAAAGCCGGAGGATGTGCTGCATTTATTGATGCTGAGCATGCGCTAGATCCTGTTTATGCAAAAAAACTTGGAGTAGATATCAACGAACTTTTATTAAGTCAACCAGATACCGGTGAGCAAGCATTAGAAATATGCGAGGCTT
Organism: Bacilli bacterium; assembly: GCA_028703035.1. Taxonomy (GTDB): domain Bacteria; phylum Bacillota_I; class Bacilli_A; order RF39; family UBA660; genus DUUS01. The sequence continues at coordinate 5,362 of JAQVNR010000025.1, forward strand.
TAGTTCGTAGTGAGGCAGTTAGTATTGTTGTAATTGACTCAGTAGCTGCCCTTGTTCCTCAGGCTGAAATTGATGGCGAAATGGGTGATTCACACATGGGATTACAAGCAAGACTGATGAGCCAAGCATTAAGAAAATTATCAGGAACGATTAATAAAACTAAAACCACGGCAATATTTATTAATCAGCTAAGAGAAAAGTTAGGAATTGTATTTGGAAATCCGGAAACAACCCCAGGAGGACGCGCTCTTAAATTTTACTCAACAATTAGACTAGATGTTAGAAGAGGTGAGCAAATAAAGATTGGGGACTCGATTGTTGGCAATAAAATGAATATTAAAGTTGTGAAAAATAAGGTTGCACCTCCATTTAAAACTGCTTCTCTTGATTTAGTTTATGGAGAAGGCATTAGTAAAATGGGTGAAATAGTTGATATTGCCTCAAGCCATAATATTATCAATAAAAGTGGAGCATGGTTTAGCTATAATAGTGAAAAAATTGGTCAAGGTAGGGAGAATGTTAAGCAATATCTAAAAGATAATCCCAAAATAGCCGCAGAAATTGAAAAGAAAATAACAGAAGTTTATAAAACACCTGATAAGAAAGAGTGAAAATAAGCTTTTTTTCATTATAAAACTTAGAAAAAATATTTTCCTTGCAAAAAAGACAAATAAATTTTATAATAAGAGTGTAGTTTAATAAATCTACATAAAAATGGAGGGAAATTATGGTATTTAATACGGCTTCCATTTTAACTCTTTTTATTGGATTAATATTAGGTGGCGGTGCTATATATGCAATAATTATATTAACAGGCGCTGGTGCTGGCCAAAAAGCAGAAAAAATACTTAGCGATGCTAAAAAAGAAGCGGATAAGCATAAACGTGCTAGCATTGTTGAATTAAAGGAAGAAACATTTAAATTAAAACAAGAAGCTGAACGGGAAGTTAAAGAAAGAAAATCAGAAGTTTTAAAAAGCGAAGAAAGAATTTCTCAAAGGGAGAAGTCTCTTGATAAAAGAGAAGAACTTCTGCAAAACCGTGATAATCTTTTAGAACAAAAAGATAATAATTTAAATGCTTTGCAAAAGCAAATACAAGAAAAAGAATTAAAAATGGATGAACTTTTGAAAGAAGAAATGGAAAAACTAGAAACCATTGCTGGCTTTTCAAAAGATAAAGCTCATGACTTAATCATGGAAAGAGTAGAATCACAGATGTCTAATGAAATTGCAGCTTACATTAAAGATGAAGAAGCAGTAGCTAAATTAGAGGTTGACAAAAAAGCAAAAAATTTATTGGTAAATTCAATGGAAAGATACGCGAATGATGTAACAACAATCCAAACAGTTAGTACAATTGATTTACCAAACGATGAAATGAAAGGTCGTTTAATTGGTAGAGAAGGTCGTAATATTAGGACGATTGAGTCAGTTACTGGTGTCGATTTAATTATTGATGATACACCTGAGGCAATTGTTATTTCTTCTTTTGATCCATATCGCCGGGAAATAGCAAAACAAACTATTGAAACTTTAATTAAAGATGGAAGAATCCATCCAACAAGAATAGAAGAGATTTATGATAAAGTTTGTAAGGATATGAATGCGAGAGTAACTGAAATCGGCAGTGAAGCAGTTTATGAATTAGGATTAACTAAAATAGATCCAGAGCTTGTTCATTTAATTGGTAAACTTAATTTTAGAACTAGTTATGGCCAAAATGCTTTAACTCATTCAAAAGAACTAGCTCATCTAGCAGGTATTATGGCTTCTGAATTAGGAGAAAATGTATCTCTTGCCAAAAGAGCTGGACTTCTTCATGATATTGGTAAAGCAGTTGATAATGAAATGGATGGAAGTCATGTTGAAATTGGTCTTGATATTGCTAAAAAATATAAGGAACCAGAAGTTGTTCAAAATACAATAGAGTCACATCATGGTGATGTTCCGGCAACAAGTATTATTTCAATTTTAGTTAGTATTGCTGATACTTTATCAGCAGCTAGACCTGGTGCTCGTAATGATACGATGGAAAATTATATCAAAAGACTTGAAGAATTAGAAAGCTTAGGAAATAGTTTTGAAGGTGTTGAAAAAACATTTGCAATGCAAGCTGGTCGTGAGGTAAGAGTTATTGTTAAACCAGAAGAAATAGATGACTTAACCGCATTTAAGATAGCTAGAGAAATGAAAGAAAAAATTGAAGCAGAAATGCAGTATCCAGGAACTATTAAAATCTCGGTTATTAGAGAAACAAGAGCTTTAGAAGAAGCAAAATAAAAGCATCAAAATTTGATGCTTTTTAATTGTTTATAATGTTTAATAAAGTAATCATCAGTCATTCCAGCAATATAATCAATTACTTTTCTAGCAGTGGTTGTTTCATTTAAATATTTATCAGGTTGAAGATTTAAAAAATCAGTAAATATTTGGCAATTATTTAAATTATTATCAATATTGTAAATATTTTGTTTAAAAACAGAGTTAAACATTTCTTCATAAAGTTTTAAGTCATCTTCTGTATTTGCTTTATGATAAATATGCTGGTAATTAAATTTTTTAAGCTGAGTTATAGCCATAAACATTTCATCACTTAGTTTAATATAATTTTTATTATAACTATTTTTTATAATATCTAAAATAATGTTATTAACTATTTGGCTATTTGAGTTTCCAATAATATTAGTTATATCTTTAGGCAAATTATTGATATCAAATACGCTAAGTTTTATAGCATCTTCAATGTCTCGACCAATATAAGCAATAATATCACTTATTCTAACTACACATCCTTCTAGAGTCATGGGAATAAGTTTTTTTGCATATTCACTATCTTGATAGCAGTTATAATAATCATCTAGAAAGTTTTGGATATTTTTTTTCTTTGGATAATACTCTTTCATTTCAAACTCGCCATTATGACAAAGAATACCATCTAAAACTTGGATACTAATATTTTTATTTTCTAGAACCATCATTGTTCGAACACTTTGAATATTATGCATAAAGTTTCCTTCATTATATTCCTGGCTTAATTTATTTAAAAAAGCCTCACCTGTATGTCCAAATGGAACATGACCTAAATCATGACCAAGAGCAATAGCTTCAATTAAATCTTCATTAAGCGATAAAGCTCTGCCAATTGTTCTACCAATTTTACTAACTAACTGGACATGAACCATTCTTTTAGTAATGTTATCGTTTTTAGTATTGGAAAACACTTGAGTCTTATCCATATACCTAGTATAAGAATCACTATGAATTATCCGATCAATATCTCTAAAAAAGTTTGGTCTGATGTCAGGCGCAAAATCATCTAATCTAATTGATTCATGATCATAACAAGCATACTTGCTATATAAACTTTCTCTTTTTAACATAATTTCTTTAATAGTCATTTTTATCCTCCAAATATATATCTATAATAATCAGTTTCTAATATATTTTTAGAAATGACATACTTATTATAAACAATATTATTTACTGAATTTATATAATCATCAGGCATATTTTCTTTAAATGGTGTAAAACTATTTACAGTTGCATTATATTTTCCATATTCTGTAATCCAGCTACGATCATTAAAAACAATTATTTTATTATTATCTGAAAAAATATCAGTTCCCATTAAAAGTCTTGAGTCAAAATCTATTCCAAAAAGATTTAAAACAGTTGGCAAAATATCTAAACTGCTTGCATAGCTATCTATTATAATAGGGTTTTCTATTGTACTGTTCCAAATGATTAATTCATTTTTGTGAATATCAAATTTTTCGTCTTCAATATTCATAACTTCCTTCATTTCTGAAGTTTTAAGTCCATATGGATAATGATCAGTACTTATTACAATAACAGTATCATCTAATATCCCTTTTTCAGTTAGCATATTAATTAAAGATTCTAAGGCTTTATCAAGTTCTGCTTGAGATGCAATATATGCTTTAATAGCTGTGCTGTAAGGAAGATTATTTACTAATTCTTTATTTTTATAAGCCATATTATTGCCCCCAAAATTATATTCTAGGTGTCCACTAATGCTCATATAATATGTCATAAAGTTTTCTTCGTTGCTATATAAATCAAAGGTTCCATTAATCATCTCTAAATCGCTTTGAGGCCATGGCTTACAGTTCATTAACTTTTGTAACCCATTACCACATGCCATATAATTATATCCCATATTTGGTAGTGATTTGTGCCTATCATAGTATTTATAAGAACCGTTATGATAAGCATTAGTACTATAGCCTAAGCTTGAAAATATATTTCCATAAGTATAGGGAAGATAATTATTACTTGATCTTGACATACTCCAACTGCTTTCTTTAGGAAGTAAACTTGTTAAATTAATATATTCTCCATCACTAGTACTAACATAATAAATTGGGCTATAAAAATGATTAAATTTAAAACCAGTATTTACTAATTTATATAAAGTAGGTGTTCCTTCTTCATGAACGGCTATTGGACAAAAAGCCTCAGCTGTAATATAAATCAAATTTTTACCACTAAAAAGACCAGTATATTCATTTTTATTTGTTGGACTAATAGCAGAAATATATTTATGAATATTTTTAATTGTATTGTCTGTTGTGTTTTCAATTAAACTTTCGAAATTAATATCTAATTTATTATACTGTGTAGTAACTATTTTTTCTTCAGGTACAGCTATAACCTGAGCACTTTCTTTAAATCCACAAATAATTCTAAATAAATCTAAACGCATTGTTGTCATTAATCCCAAAGATTTAGCTGTTTGAGTGGGAGCATGTTTATCAAAATAAATATTTTTAACTGAATAAATATTATCACTGGCTAAAAATAAAGATATAAGACTTAAAATATAAATACCAAGCATAAGTATTGTTTTAAAAGTAATAAGCTGATAATTACTATCTAGAACTATGATTTTTTTTCTATATATTATCATAAGAACACTCGGAAGTATAAGTAAAATTATCGCTAGTAGATTATTTATTATAACTACAAATATTTGTTGAAAAAATTCAAATATTTGTCCTCCATTAAATAAAGAATAAATAGAAAATACATTTCCATAAAATTGATAATTAATAAACTGGGCTATAAAAATCAAATTAAGAAAAATAATTATTAAAATAAAAAAATTCAAATTAAATTTATGTTTAAAAAAAGTAGTCAAAATATCAATAAATATACTAATAAATAAAGTAAATATAAAGATATAAATAATATCTTTAATTAAAAAAGATTTAAAAGTAAAAATATGATAAATCATCTCTAAATAAAATATTATCCCGAATGATAAAAAAAACTTTTGATTCTTCATAACTACGCCTCGTAAACAAAATTATACCATATATTATTAACAAATTGGGGGAATTATTAATGTAAAATAATGGTATTTATTAGTAATTTAATAACTAATCAAAACATAATCTCTAGCATATTTTAAACTAGGAGTGTGATTTAAAATGATAACTTGGAGTTTATGCATGATTGTTAAAGACGAAGAAGATAATATTAGTAAATGTTTAAAATCTTGTTATAAACTTTTTGATGAAATAATTATTGTCGATACTGGATCAACTGATAAAACTAAAAAAATAGTAAAGAAGTATACAAATATAATATATAACTTTAAATGGGTCGATGATTTTAGTGCAGCTAGAAACTATGCTTTTTCATTTGCTACTATGGATTATATTATGTGGCTTGATACTGATGATATTCTTAAAGAAGAAGATTATCAAAAATTAAAAAAATTAAAACAAACTATGAATAATGAATATGACATTATAATGCTTAAATATAATATAGCGTTTGATGAATCAGGTATGCAAACATTTTCTTATTACCGCGAAAGGCTATTAAAAAGAAGTAAGAATTATAAGTGGAATGATCGAGTCCATGAATATATTGAACTTAGTGGTAATTTAAAAAGAGAAGATATTGCGATTACTCATGATAAAAAAACAATAGAAAAAAGTAATCGCAATTTAAATATATATAAACAAATGATTTTAAAAAAAGAAGATTTTACTCCTAGAAATCTCTATTATTACGGTAGAGAATTATATGAACATGGTGATTATGAAGAAACAGTAAAAGTTTTAACCAAGTTTATAAAAACTAAAAAAGGATGGGTTGAAGATAATATTAATACTTGTTATCTTTTATCTAATTGTTATAATTTATTAAATAAGCTTGATGATTCTAAAATTTATTTATATAAAACTTTTAATTATGATATTCCTAGAAAAAAAACAACTTGTTTAATCGGTAATATATTTTTAAATAACCAAGAATACTCAAAAGCTATTTATTGGTATAATTTATCTTTAACATTAAAAAGTAATAAAGAATCTGGCTTTTATGAATCTGATTATGATTATTTTATTCCTTATATTAATTTATGTGTTGCTTATGATAAAGTTGGTGATGATAATAAGGCTTTAAAATATCATGAGTTATCTAAATTAGTAAAACCAGATAATGAACTAGTTAAATATAATGATGTTTATTTTAAACAAAGATAAAGACAAATGTTTGTTTATATTTTGACTGTAATTTATTTATATTATAAAATAAGTTTAGGAGGAAAACATTAAGCCAAAATAAAAGAATATGATTCTGAAAGTTGTACTACAGTTTATAAGTTTTTTGATGAAATAAATAAGAGAGCCGATGTTTTTGATTTACCTAAAGTTGATATAATATTTTCTGAAAATAATAAATAATAAATGTAGTTAAGACAATTCCTGTATTTAACTAATGTTAAGATAAATACTTGACTTTGACAGAAATCTTCTTTTTTTTTATACCTTCTACTAAAATATTTTATACCACCCAAGAGCTTTAAAAATTTGCAATAAGTAAGTAAAATGTATATAATAAGCTTGCTTATGAAAGAAAGGTTATAAATTAATAATGAAAAAAGATATAGTATTAATTCAAACAAAAGATGATTTTTATTTAGATTTTGATAGTGATGTATCACTAGTGGATAATAAACTAGAAGATATTGATTTATATAAACAATTTAATAAAAATAAATATAAAACTTTACTTGAGATAATACTTTGTAAAGATCAATCTATTTATTCCCCCTCATTAAATTTTTATCTAAATATCACTAAAGATTATCTTGAAAAATTATCTAAAATATTAAATAGTTCTAGTATTAGTGTTGTTGATATAGTATTTTCAATCGATGAGGTTAATAAAATATTAGCAAGTAAATATTTAGTTATTGGTAATAACTATTTAAATAGTGATGTTATTAATAATTTAGTTAATAGTTTTAATAGAGAAATTAATATTATGCTTCAAAAATATGGATCAATTGATAATATGTTTAGACATTATAATTATCAATATAGTAAAGTTGGCAGAATAATATTTAATTTAGTCTTAAATAAGAATGATGATTATCCTTTTGCGTTTATGGCAACATACCAAAATGAAAATAAGACAATCGTACCTTTGAAACATGCTTTAATAGAGTATAAAGATGATAATAAAGCTTTACTTAAGTTGTTATCAACAATTAGTAAGGTTAGTAATAAAAGTAAATTTATTAATGAGATGGTCGAAGATAAAAGTGTTTATTTACCTTTAAAGTTTTCCGTAGAAAAAGCTTATAATTTTTTAAATGAAATAGAGCTTTATGAAGAATGTGGAGTACAGTGTCGGATTCCTGATTTTTGGAAAAAGAAAAATCGTAAAGTTAAGGCTTCAATTAATGTTGGTGGAGTAGAAGGAATCAATATAGTTGATCTACTTAATATTAATTCCTTGATTAAAATAGGTGATGTAAAACTAACATTAAAGGAAGCTAAAAAGTTATTAGAACAAACTGAAGGACTAGCGTTTATTAAAGGCAAGTGGGTTGAAGTAGATCATAATAAATTAAAACAAGTACTTAAAGCTTTAGATGATGCAACTGAAAAACTAGATCTAGATAACCTAACGATAATTGATGCTTTAAGATTAGAACTTAATCCCGATAAATTAACTTCTAAGGAAAATACTGGTTTAATAGAAGTAACTAATGGAGAATATTTAGATAATATCTTAAGTAATTTAATCTTTCCTGAAAAAATAAAACAAAATATAAAAACTGGAAATAAGTTTAAAGCAAGCTTAAGGACTTATCAACAAAACGGTTTAAACTGGCTTGAATATATGAAGAAATTAAAATTAGGATCATGCCTTGCTGATGATATGGGATTAGGTAAAACTATTCAAATACTTGCGTTGTTATCAAATAGATTAACAGAAAAAACCTTAATAATAGTACCTGCATCACTTATTACTAATTGGACGAAAGAATTTAATAAATTTTTACCAGATGTTCAAGTTAATGTTTTGCATCCATTTTTTGAAAAAAATAATACTTACAAAAATAAAATATATATTACAACCTATAATTTACTTGAGAAATATGATTTTATCTTAGAAGACACATTTGATAATTTAATTATTGATGAGGCGCAAAATATTAAAAATAGTAATACAAAACAATCTATTAATGTAAGAAAAATCAAAAGTAAATATAAACTAGCTTTAACTGGAACTCCAGTTGAAAATAGACTATCTGATCTTTATAGTATATTTGATTATCTAAATCCAGGTTTACTTGGAACTTTAAGTGAGTTTAAAAAAATAATAGTTACTTTAGAAGAAAATCAAGATATGGAAAAATTAAAAAATATTATCAGTCCTTTTATATTAAGAAGACTTAAAACAGATAAAAAGATTATTAATGATTTACCTGATAAGTTTGAAATTAAAAAATATATTAATTTAACTGATAAACAAAAAATATTATATGAAGAATTAGTTCAAGATTTAACAAAACAACTTATTAATCCGGAAGTTAAAAACTCTAATAAGATAATACTTCCTTCAATTATTAAGTTTAAACAAATTTGTAATCATCCTGCTCAATTTTTAGATAATAAGAACTATGAAATAAAAGATAGTGGGAAATTTATCTTACTAAAGGAAATTTGTGAAACAATTAAAAGTAATCGGGAAAAAGTATTGATTTTTACTCAGTTTAAAGAGATAATACCTCATATAAATGCAGTATTAGAAAACATTTTTGGCAATGGACTTGTCATAGATGGCTCAACAAGTGTTAAAAAAAGAGGAGAATATGTAGATTCATTTAATAATGATAATTCAGTTAAATATATGATATTATCACTTAAAGCCGGTGGAGTAGGATTAAACCTTACATCAGCTAATCATGTAATTCATTTTGATCGTTGGTGGAACCCAGCTGTTGAAAATCAAGCAACTGACAGGGCTTACCGAATTGGTCAAAATAAAAATGTTAATGTCTATAAATTTATAACTAGTGGAACTATCGAAGAAAAAATAAATATAATGCTAGAAAGTAAAGAAAAACTTGCTAATGAAGTAATTACTTCAGGTGAGTCATGGATTGGTGAAATGAATAAATCAGAATTATTAAATCTATTTAAGTTGGAGGGATAAAATGAGATGGTATAAAAGTACACCTATATCAGAAATTAAAGAAAAAGCTGAGGCAAGTAAAAAGAAATTAAGTAAAAAAGGGGAAATAAACCCAATTGTAATTGAAGGAAGAACGATTGCTAAAAATTGGTGGGGTAAAGCTTGGTGTGAATATTTAAAAAAGTATGCTGATTATGATAATAGAATATCTAGAGGTAGATCCTATGTTAGCAATGGTTTTATTATTGATTACAAACAAGTTGATAATCAAATTTTGGCATTAGTCCAAGGTAGTAGAATTAAACCATATGAAATTTTAATAACGTTTGCAACAGTATCTGATAAAACTATAAAAAACTTAAAAGATAATTATTTAAATCAATTAGAAAATATAGATGATTTACTAAGTGGTAACTTTCCTGAAAAATTAGGTAATGAATTTTTAGAAAGCGAGTTATTTCCTAAACCAAATAAAGAGATAGCATTTAGTTGTACGTGCCCAGATCATGCATGCTTATGTAAACATATATCATGTGCATTATATGGACTAGGCGCACTCTTAGATAAAAATCCTGAAGTATTGTTTAGTTTAAGAGGAATAAAATTAGAAGAATTAATTTCAAATAAATTATCTAAAAGCGTTGACGATATTATACTTAGTACAAATGAAACAGCTGATAATATGCTAAGTGAGGAAGAAGCAAATGAATTATTTGATTTAATGATAGAATAGTATCAAGAAGGGTGGTGTTTAATATGAGTTATTCAGCAATAGATGTAGCTCGTTATTTTTTAAAAATAGATGAATCTAACTCAATATTTACTGATGAATTGATAAATAAAAATAATCACAACTTTTATAAAGGTAATGCACTTTTAAATAAATATTTATTTTTTGCTCAAACTTTATATTTTGTAAAAAACAAAAAAATTATTATTTTCTGATAATATATATGCTTACGATAATGGTCCAGTAATAGAAAGTGTTAGAACTATGTATTCTGTTTTAAAAAACGCATCAATTGATGAACTAATAGATATTACACATAAAGATAAAACCTGGATTGAAAAAAAGACTTATTTTACAAAAGAAAACCAGATTATGGATATTGAAAACAACTATGATTACTATTCTGACTTATTATATTTAATGGAGAAAATGTAATTTGGAGTCATTATCAAAAAAAGATATTATTAGTTTGGAAATTAGTTTAATAATAAAGGTGAAATTTCACGAACGGAACATCCATATATTATAAGAGTTATAGATTATAAATTAAATATAATTGAGGTGATTCAAAGAAATAGTATAAAGCCTGGCAAAGAGTATATTTCTTTATTTCCGTCAAATTGTGTTATAAAAACAGAGGGGATTCTAGATAAAGATGGATTTGCACAATTAGATAATAGATTCACTTTGGAAAATTTTGATGGATTAATTGCTTGTAAATGGGTACATTAAGTAACGAACAATTCTCTAAATTATGTAAAAAATATGAAAATTATCAAAATAACAATGAAATAGATGATGATAAAATTGTTCACATGTGTAAATCTGAATTAGATAAATATAATCCGAAATTAGTATTATAATACTAAAAAAATATTTACTGTTAAATAAATAATAAATGAGATAATTAGGATAAGCATTATACCAGTCATTACTATAGTTAAGTTGAGAACTTGAGTTCCAAATAGTATTAGGTATCCACCTATACTATCACCAAAAGATTTGAAAAATATTTTCTATAATTATATCAAGAGATATTGATTAGTAATGAAATAAAAAAATCACTTAAGAAAATAAGTGGTTTTTATATTTTATTTTATATGGTGTTATTAATAAACATAAGTCTTCTTCTAATATAAATGACTGATTATATTTATTATTAGAATTTCTTGTAAAAGGATCAGCATTAGATACTATATTAAACACAATTTCTTTTTGGTTATTAGTATTTATTATTATTTCTGAAATATCTTTTTTATTAAAAATTTTATTAATTATGTTTTGGTTATACAACTCATTAATACTTTTTTTAATTTTTAAAGTAAAAAAATTAGCATATAATACATTGGTATCTAATATTTTTTCATAAGGTATTTCATTAGCAATATTATTGATATTTGATATATATAGGTTAGTAAAAAAAGAATCTTCAAGTGTTATACTTTCTCCATCATCAAATACTAGATTAATCTTTTCAATACCTTGATTCATATTTTCACCATATAATTAGTATAGCATGAAAAAGAAATTTTGTAAAAAAAGTTACAGT
>JAQVNR010000082.1 GCA_028703035.1 Bacilli bacterium
ATTAAATTTAATTGATAATAATAAGTTTGAATTTTGTATTATAAATGATTTTCCATTATATAAATGGGATGATGAGTTAGATAAATATGATTTTATGCATAACCCTTTTAGTATGCCTAAAGGAGGTTTAGAGAGTTTAAAAAATAATAAGCCAGAAGATATAGTTGCTTATCAATATGATTTTGTTTGTAATGGTATAGAGGTTGCGAGTGGAGCTGTAAGAAACCATGATTTAGATATTATGCAAAAAGCTTTTGAAATAGCAGGTTATTCAGAAACTGATATTAAAGAAAGATTTAAAGGTTTATATACAGCTTTTAAATATGGGGCACCACCACATGCTGGTATGGCACCTGGTATTGATAGGATTATAATGTTACTTTTAGATGAAGAAAATATTAGAGAAACAATTGCTTTCCCAATGACTGTTAATGGTCAGGATCTAATGATGGGAGCACCTACTGAAGTATCAGAACAACAGTTAAGAGAAGTGCATATAAAGTTAAGATAAATAATTTCAAAACAAATATAAAACCCCAGTTAATAGTAATATGAATTGGGGTTTTAATATATATAATTGTTTAGATTATATTATTTCTAGATAGCAATATAACTGTTCTGGCATTAAAATTCAAACATGAAGTTTTCAATTTCTATTATCAACTTTTGTATCTTATTTTTATATTCATCATTATCCATATTCATTAAATAGAAGTGACAGTAACCATTAATTAAACACCATCTTAATTTTTCCTTATCAAAAGTACCATTAATTAAATAACCCTTCAAGAAATTCTTTATATCCTCTATATTATCCATAAAATATTGTGTTGGTCTTAATACACAGGCCCAAGCAATATCCTGTTCCTTAAATCCTTTACCGCAATACTCTAAGTCTAAAATGCCGGTAAGTTCTTTATTTTGCCATAACAAATTAGCATAGTGAAAGTCGCCATGTATAAATACATACTCATCTATTTTAGGCTTATTATCTTCTAAATACTTTATGTATGGCATCAAAAGATTATCAAACTTTGAGTCGTTTTTTTCCTTTGGCACATCATTAATTTTTCTTTGCATGGCATTTCCGAATTCCTTATAAGGAATGTTGTGAATTAAAGATAGTTCTCTTCCGTATTTTATTAAATATTCCTTTCTTTCCGCCTTAGTTATTTTCCTATTAAAAATATCAGATAATCTTTCTCCATCTAATTTATCCAGTACAATGTATTCTTTGTTATCTACTTTACCACTTTCAATAACTATAGGAGTTTTATTACAATATCCCTTTTCAGATATTAGTTTTAAACTTTTGATTTCATTATCAAAATTAGCCATCTTGCTTCTTTCAAATTTAATAAAAACATTCTTTAATATGTTATTAATATAACATTTACACTCAATCACATCATTACCAGCAGGTGGATAACTAATGATAGATTTTATTTTAATTTTTTTAAAATCAACTACAAATGGATCTACTTCTAAACTTCTCCATTTTTTATATTTTTTCCCCATATTGCCTCCATTATTTTAATTTTTTTATATAGGTGGCAGCGGTAGCATTATCGCTCCCCGCTTGTATTGAATAATAATACTCGGCTGAACACAAATCATAATTTATAGAGGTAACCAATAATGATTGATCAACAATAGCCTCTGCAATTTTCTTTGTTTCTATTTCATTAATAATAGATTTTATTTTAGAATCTGAAAGACAATCAGTAACACCATCAGTAAAAATAAAAATATTATTATAATCTAAATTTGTTAAAATTTCTTTTGATATTTTAAGGATATTCTTTTATTTAAATACAAAGTTACTAAATCTATTTTATCATTTTTTTATATAATTTTTGGTGTTTTATATTTAACATTAGTAAGGTTTAGATGTAGTAGTTAGGAAAAAACATTGATTTCTAATTGAATTGTCTTTACAATTAACTTAATTATAAGGATTTGTAGGTGATTAAAATGACGGAAATCAACATTAATAATTTGGTCAAGAGTTTTGGATTTAGGAATGTTCTTAATGGTTTTAATATTGATATAAATTCAGGTGAGCGCGTTGCTTTAATTGGCGCAAACGGATCTGGGAAAACTACTGTTTTCAAAATAATAGCAGGAATAGAAAATCCCACCTCTGGAAGCGTTTCTATACGAAAAGGCGTTACGATAGGACTTTTATCTCAAGTCTCTCCGGAAGTTAATAATTCAATAACTGTAAAAATGCTTTTAACAGAATGTTTTAAGAATATATATGAAATAGAAGACCAAATGCATAAATTAGAAATAAAAATGGGAAGTTTAATCAATCAAGAAGAACTTGATATAGTTCTTAAACGCTATGGTAAACTACAAGATAAATATGAGCAACTTGGTGGATATGAAATTAATTCAGAATTAAGTAAGATTTGTAATGGATTTAAGATTAGTGCTGAAATGTTGGATAGACCCTTTAACAGTTTAAGCGGTGGAGAAAAGACAAGAGTTAATTTAGCTTCTTTAATGCTGAATAAACCCTCAATATTATTACTAGATGAGCCAACAAACCATTTGGATATAGAAACTTTAGAATGGTTTGAAAACTTTTTAAACAACTATAAAGGAACAATTTTAATTAGTTCGCATGACAGATATTTTTTAGATAAAGTCGTTAAAAAAGTTATATTAATAGAACGTGGTAAGTCGGAAATATTTCATGGTAATTACTCTTATTATTTGGCAGAAAACGAAAGCAGAATATTAAATGAGTTTGCAGATTATAAAACTCAAAAAAAGCAAGTAGAAGCTATGAAAGAAAGCATAAAGAAATTAAGAGAGTGGGGAAAAATCGGGGACAACGAGGGTTTTTTTAAAAGAGCAAATTGTATTGAACGAAGATTAGAAAAGATGGAGTTATTAGAAAGACCTCAATTGCAAAAGGCAAGATTACCTCTTAATTTTATACAGAATGATAGATCGGGAAACGAAGTTATCATAATAAGCAATCTTTGTATGGTGTATGGTGGGAAAGTTATATTAGAGAATGCAAATTTTGATTTATTATATGGAGAAAAAGTTTGCTTGATGGGCAAAAATGGCAGTGGTAAAACGACTTTAATAAAATTAATTTTAGGTGAGTTAGAACCATTATCGGGTGGAGTTAAATTGGGTAGTAACTTAAAAATTGGGTATTTATCTCAACATATTGCCTTCCCGGATGAGTCAAAAACTATATTTGAAGAATTTAGAGAACATTTTAATGGTACAGAAACACAATTAAGGGCAACGCTGGCAAAATTTCAATTCAATGGTGAAAATATATTTAAAAGAATTGAAAAATTGTCTGGCGGGGAAAAAGTAAGACTAAAATTTGCCGAATTAATACAAAATGAAATTAACTGTTTAATTCTAGATGAACCAACAAACCATATAGATATAGATACCCGCGAAATGTTAGAAGAATCGTTGCAAGATTTTGCTGGTACATTATTTTTTGTGTCTCATGACAGATATTTTATAAATAAATTAGCAAATAAAGTTGTAGAATTAGAAAATGGTAAAATAGTTAGTTATTTGGGTAATTATGACTATTATAAGTTAAAGAACTAAAATTATATAATTAAAGAAAGTAGGGGATATTATATGGATATAAAAGTTGTTAAAGATGAACAGGATTTAAAACGATTGTTTTATGCCCTTCCGGGATATTTTATGATGATGCCAAAGAATATATGAATGCTATTATATTATGTCAGAAAGATATGCAGAAATGGAAAAACAATTCAAAAAAGATAAAGAGTTATTATTATATATTGAGGACAATGGTAAAATAGTTGCCGGTTTAACTTCAAAAAATATGAATCTTAAAAAAAATAACATTAGTCGTTGTAGCAGTTCTTAAAAATTATAGAAGAAAAGGTTATGCTAAAGCACTGACGTTAGAATTTGAAAGAAGATGTGTTGAAAGAGGTGTTAAACATATTGACTTAGGTGCACACTTTAGAGCTTGTCCTTTATATATTTCTTTGGGTTATAAACCGTCATTAATGGTTCTAGTTTTTGATTTTGCCACAGTAGAAGAGGTTAAAAATGCAAACAGTTTAAATTTAAAAAGCATTTCTGAATGGCAAGGTGATATTTCTAGGTATGTATTTTTTGAAGTGCATAAAGTAATAGAGGAATATATAAAGCATTTTGAAAAAAAAGTTAAAGACGCTGAAGCTCAGTATATTTTTGTAAAAGACTTGCAGTAGCAAATCCTTCAAATAATTAACACAATTTTATTTAGCATATGTTAAAA
>JAQVNR010000026.1 GCA_028703035.1 Bacilli bacterium
TAAAATATCAAAAACATCTAAAGCAAGGAATATTACAGTTAAGGGTGGAGTCGTAATGATGAATATGTCAAAAGACCTTCGCCGTGCTACAAGAGATTTGGATCTTGATTTCATTAAATATTCTTTGTCAGAAGATTCAATAATAAAGTTTATTGAAAGACTTAATGAAATAGATGATGATGTAAAACTCGTAATTTAATATCCTATAACTGAACTTAAACATCAAGATTATAAAGGAAAAAGAGTAAATTTAGATTTTATTGATAAATCTAGAAAAAAATATAGTTTCAAACTCGATATTGGTGTTCATAAAAATTTAGAATTAGAACAAGAAGAATTCTGTTTTGATTTTAATAGTATTGATGAGATCCTCAAGTGGTACTACTATCGGGGGAATAGTAAAAGGAACTAGCTCATTTGCCAAAGTAAATTGACCATGTACATTCCAAAAGAAAAAAACAATGAAAAACCATCACATGATTCTATCAAATTGAATCGATAATTAGTCCTTGACAAGGTGTTCATTTTAATTTCATTCAATAGTTTTTTTAAAAATCATATTATTAATAATGATAAGAGTGATTAAAAATGTTTTCAGATGAATATCAAAAATTTATAAATCAAGATTTCGATTCTTTTTCTAATTGGTTATTTTCATTAAATGCTTATGAATTTTCTTTAATTGCAACAATAATAGGCTTTGTAATATCTCCTGCTTTAACAATTAATCAACAAGGCTCTTTAGGTAATTTTTTTGAGCTTTTAGGTCAAGTTATTTTGACTATTAATTCTCAAAATGTAACTCTTTATCAATCTGGATTTTCACAATCAGGGATTAAACCTCAAATGGAATGTCAAAGTTTAGAAGAAGAAATTATTTTAATAAAAAAAGAACTTATTAAATTAAGAAATGAACTATTTGATAAGTATCAAAAGTGATAAAATTTAAACCTCTTGCATAATTTATTACAGAATGTAAGAAGTGATAATATGTCCCTAATAATGAGTTTGTAACCCAATCTATAATTTTAAATTTATTTTTTTGATGAATATGGAGTATTAGATTTTATAGAAGCATTAATAATATGATCTACATTTAGAAAATTTTTAATTGATAATATTCATTACACTTAAATATATTTATATAGGGGAGGTAATATATTGAAAAAACAATATATAAAAATGAATAGACAAATTTCGATGCCTTTAAAATACGGAACTATGTATATAGTTGAACCGAGTGATAATTTATATAGAATAGCATCAAGATTTAATACCACTGTGGATAAATTAAGAGAACTTAACAATTTAGATAGTGATTTGCTTCATGTAGGTAATATTATTGTTGTTGATGATTTATATAACCCAGAAAATGAGTCCGTTTATAAACGTTACATTATAAAAAAAGATGATACAATTTACAGTATTGCTTATAATTACAGAATGACTACTAATGAATTATTAGAAATAAATAACAAACTTAATGATGATATAAAAGCTGGTGAAATAATTTATGTTTATAATAATCCTCCCCTATTAAGCGATGAAATATTATATACAGTAAAAACAGGGGATTCGTTATATTCCATCGCAAATAATTATGAAACAACTGTTGCAAATTTAATGAAAAATAATAACTTAACAGATGACTTTCTATCAGTTGGAATGGAACTAATTATTAAAGTTAAAAGCTTAGAAACTGATGACGAAACCGAAATATATACAGTTGTTCCTGGAGACTCTTTATATTCCATTGGCCAAAAAAAAGGGATTTCTGCGCATGAATTAAAACAATTAAATAACTTAACAAGTGATAGTTTAAGTATTGGGGAGCAACTTTTAGTTCCTAAGGAAAATCCACATGGAAAAGGGTCGTAAAATTGAAAATTATACTGATGCGGATTTGGATTACTTGGCAAGATTAATGAGAGCAGAAGCAATAGGTGAGGGAGAATATGGAATGCTTTTAGTTGGAAATGTCGTAGTAAATAGAACATTGTGTGAGTCGCCAGATTTTGAAAAAACAACTACTATCCAAGAAGTGATTTTTCAGACCCCAGGTGGGTTTGCCGGAGTCAAAAGTGATTTATTCAAACTTGCTTCCTCCTCCGAGGAACGAGAATTAGCTAAAAGAGTATTAAGTGGCGAGAAATTTTGGCCAGCCACTCGGGCACTTTGGTTTTATGCTCCAAAACAAGATGAAGATTGCTTGCCAACTTGGTATAACCAACAAAATGTTGGAAAATATAAAAGTCACTGCTTCTATGCTCCAGAAGAAGCGCAGTGCTAGAAATGAGGGAAAAATGTTAAATAATGAAAAGTTATTAGAATATTCACTTGTAAATGGGCTGATATATTTATTGACTTTAAGAGAATTTTGTTTAAATATATATTTTTCTTTTTTAGAAAACAATCAAAATTATAAAGATGCTGCAATTAATTTTTATCAAAAATTCTCAGAATTAACTAACGAAATATTAAAACATACAGATGGAAACTTAAGCGAAAAATTTTTAACTAGTGGAGCATTAATTACTGAATATACTATTCCCACCTTAAAGTTAACTGAAAAATTATTTTCGACTACCTTTTCTTTAGATATAATCGAGCAGATGCGAAATATAAAGCCTGGAAGCCCAACAAATGTATCTGATGAAGAAATCGAGCAAATAACTATGATAAATAAGGTTGCTTTGATTATTAGTTTAAATTTCAAAGATTTTCTAAAAGAAATATTTGAAAAAGAAACTAATAATGAGCTGTTTTCTTATTCATATCCTTTCTTAATCGGCAAATTAATTCAAGAGGTTGATCATTATATATTAATTTTAGAAAGACTTATTAGAAGAATTGATACAGATCCAACTTTTGCCGTAAGAAATGAGTACCAATCTTTGAATTTATTAAAAGCTTTTGGGATGTTTTTACGAACTTTTATTGATCCGAGTCGCAGGGATTTAATCGTTAAAACTCAATCTTTTATAATAGAATTTGAAAATTTACTTAATGAGTATAAAGATTTAAGTTTATCACCAGAAAATCAAAAAAAACTTACTTCTAAAGGTTTGAACATTTCAAAAAGATTTAAAAATTTTATGGCATCTATTATTCAGCAATTGTTAAATAAGGAAGTATATTTAATTGTCGAACCACTTTTTCTAGATAATATGTATCGTTCGATAAATGGTTCAATTTATTTTGTTTTCAGAGATGATTTAATTGCCGAAATGGAAGAGGACAATTGAAAGGAAATAATATGAATAGTAATATGTCTTATTTATATGAAAACAATATAACAATTTCTAGATTTATGCTTGATCATGCTATAATACTTCTTTCACTTATTTCTTTTACTGACAATGAAACCCATGATATTTTACATGGTGAACAAAAAAAATATATTGGTTTTTTAAAGGAGGGAATAAAACTTAGTTATAATAATCTTTCCTCAAAATTTTTAGAGTCTAATATTCTAATTAGTCAATATACCAGTGTAATGGAAAATAAAACGTGTGAGTTATATAAAGTAATTCAAAATAGTGAAATCAACTTAATTTGCAATAATTTAATTACGAATTCTATTCCCCTTTCTAAAAGCCATGACTACGAGAATCTTAATCAATTATTGGTTCTTAATAAAAAATTAATAAAAAATTTAAACGATAGTGTTTTATTATTAGATACTTTATACAAAAAAGTAGGTAAAGAAACAGTTACTATGTATTTTCCATCTAAATTTATAGAGCATTTAATAGAAGAAATAAACTATTATATTTACACCTTAGAATTTTTAAACAAAAGAATAAATTTTACGCCAACTTATGTTTATAAATGTAAATATGACTTCAATGTATTTTTAAAAGAACATGCCGAATATTTAAAAAATATGATGTTTCCACTTAATATTAGAAATTGTTTTGAAATTCATCTTTATATTGATGAATTTCAAAAAATATCAGAGCAATTTGATGATAATGTTTCTCCAGTAATTATAGCCAATATCAATGATGTAACAAGGCAGGCAAATAATAGTTTTGTTAATTTTAATACTAAACTTATTCAAAACATGCTTTATAATAAATATTATGCCTCTGCTATACCTCTACTTAGTGACCATATATTAAGAGAATCAAATTATGTATCTTATCAGCTTGATATATTTAAAAAATTAAGATAATTAACCATAAATTCCTTGAATCATTTTTGATACAGCGACAAAAATATAAGAGATTTTATACCATGTTGCATAGTTAACAGTTCCAGTTATTGGTAAACCAAATACTTCTTGAAACTTTTTAACCGATGTTTGTGTGTCTTCACCAAATACTCCATTAGGTTGGAGTATTTTTGGTATAGCTGGATAATTGCCACTTATTTTATTTAATTGATTTTGTAAAATTTGTACTTCTTCTCCACAGCTTCCCATACTTAAATTATAACCCGGAAATGAATATGGGAGACCGATACTATTATCTGCCTCCATAATCATCATATTAGGGTTGTAGTAATACCTAATAATTTGTAATGCATCATATCCGCTATCACCTAATGACTTTGAGCCCCATTGTGATAGCCAGCCAGGGTTATTAGTTTTTATTCCGTCATTATATTGAGCGAAAAAAGGTTGGGAAACATTAGGAAGTTTAATATAATTATTAAAGATTTCGTCAACAACATCTGAAATAGATTGAAATATCGTTCGACCATGCGTATATTTTTGATCATATGCAGTTGATGATGTAATGGTAAAATTATAACCTCTTGAAGGATACCATTCTGTATATATACGATTTAAAGCAAAAGATATAATTGCCAAAACATTAGCTTTAATTGTTTCTTTTGGCCACGTACTATAAATTTCAGATGACGCAACATTCTTAATATAATCAGGAAAACTAACAACGTAGTTAGTAGCTGAACTACTAGGAGTTCCATTGTGAACAATAATATATTCAGGTATTAAAACTCTAGGATAAACTCTTTCATTTACTGATTCTGTAATATTAATTTGATCATCAATCATTGGCGGATAATCTCCCCATAAAACATGAGGTGGAAGTTCTTCATAAGTGATACCAGTTGTTCCTTTTAAAAGATTAATCTTTTGAATCGATGTTTCGCTTGCCATAACTTCAACTCCTTCGATTATTGATGTTTCATATCCCTCTTTTTGTACTTTTATACTATAGACTGAATACGGTCTAACGTTTTCTTGTGGTTCTAATGAATATTCAATATCAGGCGCATCTAAAGATAACTTTTCTGTTTGGCCACTAGCATTAGTAGTTATATTTAAATTTGTATTTTCTCCAAATATTTGTAAAAATGCACCTGGTATAGGTGTTACTCCATCTTCTTCATAAACCTCAATCACTAAATAACCAGTACTCATTTAATCAACACCTTTCTTTGTATTTATAAAGTAATATATGCTATATATCTGATTATTGTATCCTTTATAAATAGGTTTAATATACTATATTAGAAAACAGAAGGAGGAAAAAAATGAATAGTTATACTAGAAAAAATTACTTTAATCCTACTTTTTATCCGTATCCTAAACAAAATAATAGATATAGAGAATTGGTTAAAAAGCCCAAGGAAATTTATCGCGCTCCTAATTTATCAGAAGTAATACTAAAATTTGGAACAAACGGGGTCGAAGTAGAAGAATTACAAAAAATTCTTATTTCCTTAAATTACTTAAACGGCACACCAGATGGATACTATGGAAGAAGTACTGAAAAAGCAGTAATAAATTTTCAAAAAGATTTTAATTTAGCAATGGATGGAATAGTAGGCTCAACAACGTGGGCTTATTTAGAAAAAGCTCAGAATGAGAAGACACCGGTAAATGAACCGACTGTTAAAGAGGGAGATAATAATTTATTTGTAACAAGTTTACAAATGAAGTTAAATGCACTAGGTTATTTAAAAGAGGAACCTGATAGTATTTTTGGATTATCTACAAGAGATGCAGTAAGAGAATTTCAAAGATTAAATAATTTAAATGTAGATGCAATAGTCGGACCTGATACTTGGAGAGTTATTAATCGTTTGTACTCGGAACTTAATAATTCTGTACCAGTTATTATAACGCCTATGTTAGAAGGAACAAGTGGTAGTGATGTTGAAACCCTGCAAAAAAACTTAAGTGATTTAGGTTATTATGATGGAAATATAACAGGTGTTTTTGATATTCAAACTGGAAATTCAGTTCAAAGTTTTCAATCAGATAATAATTTATTATCAACTGGGATAGTTAACCAAAAAACTTGGGAAGCGATTATCGAAAAAACTGAAAAAAATGATCGATCAGAAACTAAGTATTGTGATTTGTTAACTAAATTAGATCGTCAAAAAAATGTTTTGTCAAGATCAACTATAAGACTAGGTGATTCTGGTACGGATGTAGCTGATTTACAATTATATTTAAAAGAATTATCTTATTTTGAAGGACCAATCGATAGCCAATTTGGAAGTGAAACAAATAAGGCGGTAAGATCATTTCAAAATACTAATAATTTAGGAGTTGATGGAATCGTTGGAAAAAATACTTGGAGCGCGCTTGTTGATTTATACTTACCACTTGCAATATGCTTGCCGGATAAACAAGACCGTTATGTAGGTGTTGTAATTGATGCAGGGCATGGAGGTGAAGACCCAGGAGCAGTAAGTCAAGGAGAGAATGAAAAAAAATATAACTTAATGATTTCGCAGTACATCGCTAGCCGCTTTTCTGAATTGGGGATACCTTATTCACTTACTAGAGATAGTGATGAAACCTTAACAAACGAAGAAAGAGTTGCAAAAATTAAAATGCCTTTTGGAGATGTAAGCAATGCAATTGTTATATCAAATCATATAAACGCAGGCGGTGGCGAGGGCGCTGAAATAATTTATCCACTACGAAGTGATGAAACGTTAGCAAGAAATATTTTAACTGAAATAGGGAATACTGGTCAAAAAACTCGTACTTATTATCAAAGAGCACTGCCAAATGACCCAACTCAAGATTATTATTATATTATGAGAGATACTGACAGACTTGAAACTTTGATTGTCGAATACGCATTTTTAGATAATCCAAATGATTTAAGCAAATTACAAAATAATTGGAAGCAATATGCAGAAGCAACAGTAAAAGCAGTGGCAGAATATATGGGGTATCCATATTCAGAGATAGCTTTAAATGGAGTCGTTTATATAGTCGAAGCAGGTGACTCATTATGGGCAATTGCTCAAAGATTTGGGACAACAGTTGATAATATTAAAAGGTTAAACAATTTAAGCAGTAACAACTTATCAATCGGACAAAAACTTGTAATTTCCGGAAGCCCTGTTCCAGAGCCACTACCAACTTCGACTTATACAGTTGTGGCAGGCGATACGTTATATTCGATAGCACGCAAGTTTAATACTACGGTATCTGAGCTAAGAAAAATTAATAATTTAAGTAGTGATATTCTGTCAATTGGTCAAACTCTAAAAATAACTGAAACAAATAATGATAATCTTGAAGAATTATCAACGATATATATAGTAAAATATGGCGATACATTATGGTCCATTGCAAACCATTTTGATGTTTCAGTTGATACAATAAAATTATTAAATAATTTAAAAAATAGTGATTTATCAGTTGGTCAAGAACTTTTGATTTCTGAAAATAGCATCATTCCATCTTTTCCTGCAGACAATATTGTTTATATTGTAAAACAAGGCGATACATTATGGTCTTTAGCAAAAAAATATAATACGACCGTCGATGAAATAAAAAGAGTCAACAATTTAAGTAATAATAGCCTTTCTATTGGACAAAATTTAACTATTCCTGATGGAATTTTAAATTCCAACCTAGATTTATATACAGTCGTAGCAGGCGATACATTATGGAGTATTGCTCATCGATTTGGAACAACTGCAGATGAAATTCGCAGAATCAATAATTTAAGTGGAAACTTATTAAGTATCGGCCAGCAACTGAAAATCCCAATTTTATAAAGTGAGAAAACTCACTTTTTTTAATATATATTTTTAGAAAAGCCATAATAAAATAGGTGTTAGTATGAAAAGATATTTATTATTTACTATTGTTTTTTTTCTATTAGTAGTTATCCAAATTACTTCAAAAAGCTATGGGTTTGAAGATTGTAAAAACCATAAAATAAACACTAATAATTTAAACTCACTAAATTTAAATAAATATTTAAAAAAAAATTATTCTAATCCTGATATTAATTATTTCTGTTCTTATAATAAATGCTACTATATAAAAAATGAAGGTTTAACAACCGCATTACAAAACTATCTGTTATTGCAAGAACAAAAAGGCTTAACTGATTATGTGTTAGAAGCTCAAGTAAAAGGATTTCCAATAACAGAAATTAGTCTTAATTTATGTAAATAATATCTAAATCATTTTTAAAATCTTTAATTAACTCTTTAATAAAAACAGAATAATTATTTTTAGGAACTAATAAATAAACAAAGTTTCTAGCTCTAGTTAAAGATACATAAAACAATCTTCTTTCTTCTTCATATATTATATATTCTGAGTTTAAAATTTTAGAAATAATTTTTTCGTTTTTAATTTTCGAAGGAAATCCAGTAGTCTGATTTTCTAAATTTATCAAAATAATATTATCTTCTTCTAGACCTTTTGATTTATGGATAGTTAAAAAACGAATATCATTATTTTCATAAACATTAAATCTATCTTTATCGTGGTTGTTTCTTCCTAAAATTAAAACATTTCCATCTATTATTTTTAAAACTTTGTTAACAACTGTTTTCTTGTTAACATAAAAAATTATTTTAATTGGTTTTTTAATATTTTTATGACAAATTGTATTTTTTTTAAGCTGTTTATTGTTTTTCATAATAAATATATTAGCTATTTTAATCAGTTCAGTACTGTTTCGGTAGTTATGATTTAAATATATTAAATTAGTATCTGGAAAATTGCTTTTAAAATCAATAAATAAATTTAGGTTGCAACCGCTAAAACGATAAATAGATTGATAATCATCTCCTACAACAAAAAATTTAGCATTATTTTGCTCGATAATGGCTTTTATTAAATTTAATCTAATTAAAGAAGTATCTTGAAACTCATCAATAATAATAAACTTATATAGCGTTTTTCTTTTCTTATTATTAATATAGATTGTAGCTTTACTGATAAGATCATTTAAATCTAAAGATAGGTTTGATTCTAATTCTCTTTGATATATTAAATAAATATCTAAAATAAATTTATAATAAATTTTATCGATAAAATAACTTTTTTTATATAATTGGTATAAAAAATTAATATCATTGTAATTAGATTTATATATATTTATAAAAGTTTCTATTAATACCATTAAATTCTTAATATCTATATAGTTAATAATTCTTTTATATAAAATATTAG
Organism: Bacilli bacterium; assembly: GCA_028703035.1. Lineage (GTDB taxonomy): Bacteria > Bacillota_I > Bacilli_A > RF39 > UBA660 > DUUS01. The sequence goes on from JAQVNR010000026.1 coordinate 9,419, forward strand.
TTTTTCTATTATCAAGAGCAAAAGAATTAAAATACTCATTTATTATATAACTTAGATAATTATTAGAAACTATATTAATTTTATCTTTCGAATTAATAATATCAAGTGCTAATTTATGGAAAGTTTTAATATCTATACTATGTTTTATTTTTTCTTTTAAAGAATTAACTGTTTCATTAGTAAAAGAAATTATTAGTATTTCCTCTGGTTTATAGATTTTATTATCTAACAAATAATTGACTTTGCCAACTATTGTCGATGTTTTCCCAGAACCCGCTCCTGCTATAACAAGGGTATTACCTAAAGTTTTTATTGCTTTTAATTGACATTCATCATAGTTCACCAAAATCACCTAGATTTAACTTAAAATATTTATCTTTAAATGTCAAATTGCAAATATTAAAAAACTAGTCTATTTTGACTAGCTTTTGATCAAGAATTGAATATAGGTATGTATATGTTTTTTTATTAGTCTTTTTTTCAATATAACTTCTATATCCTTGTAGTTGAGAGATGTACGCATTATCACTTATATTTTTCAATTTATAATCGATAATATCAATATGCTGATCATAAATTAATAGTAAATCAATAACTCCAAATTGATGATTATTATTTTCAATATTTTGAAATTCATACTCTTTAACTATCTTGGCATTTTTTATATTTTTCATAATATCTTGATTTAAAAATCCCTCAATAAGATTCTTTTCTTCATTTGTTAAATTAGTAAAATCAGGATTTAAAAAGTCTAAACTTTCTAAAATATAATGTATTTTATTACCATATGATATATTCTCTCTTTCGCTTTTAGAGAGAAGCTTTACAGTATTTTTAGAAAATGTTTTTTTGGTTAACTTTTTGAAAGATAATTCTAATTCATTAACCTCTATTTTTTCATAAGTATTATCATAAACAAAATCTTTTTTAGAAATTTTTTGATATTGTTCAAGCTCTAGAGTATCTCCTAAATTAATGATATTTTCTTGATTAATATTGTTTACCGAGACTAATATATCAAGAAAAGAACGATATGATATTCTTGTTAAATAATCAACAATATTAAGATTTGATTGCTCTTCTTTTGTTTCGCTACTAGGGTATATCATAATTATTTTTTCTTTACATCTGGTTAAAGATACATAAAACAATCTTATTTTCTCTGAAATTTCTTCTTGGATATATTTTTCAATATATAAAGCATAAATAAATGTTTTCTTTAAACCATTTGACTGGGCTGGCAAAATAAAACCAAAATCTTTTGTAAAAATTATTTTTTTTATGGGATCTCTTAGATTAAATCTTTTATAAAGACCGCTAAAATAACAAATATGATATTCTAGGCCTTTTGACTTATGGACATTAGTTATAATTATAGCATCACCACTAGTTATTGATGGTGGGACTTTTATTTCGCTTTTGTCAGTAAGTAACGTGTCTAAATAATCTTCGAGACCATAAACATTAATTCCTAATTTATTTAATTCTTCAGCTTTTTCTAGTAAATTATTTAAAACAAGATTTCTTTCATAAATATTTCCAACGGCAATCATTTTCATATAAAAGTCAAACTTAAATATTATTTTCTCTAACATTTCTTTGTTGCTCATATAATCTATATTTAAAGCAAGAGATTGACAAAGTTTAAATATTTCATTATTAAAAATATCTTTACTATTAAGTATTAAAAAAATTTCTTCATCGGAAAAAGCGAATAAATAGCTTCTGGCAATACTTGTAAAACAGAACCTAAACATAGAATCAAACTCTTTATTCTTAATTTTTAGTGTTAAAGTTAAAATATTTTTTATTAAAAATGTTTCATCATTAAATAAAATATTTTCGTCTTTTTGAATATTTAATGGTATTTGCATATCTTCAAACACATTTTTATAAACATCAAAAGCACTAGTACGGTCAATTAATATACAAAAGTCTTGATATGTACAATCTTTAAGAGTGCCTTTTTCCATTACTTGAAATTTATTCTGAATTTTACTTTTTATATCTTTAGCAATTATATAAGCTTCAATTTCTTCGTTTGAGTATTTACGATTTTTTTCATAAGTATAAACTTCAGTTGAGTAATCACTAGGGCTCGGTATATTATAAGATTGATTTCCAAAAACCATTTGATGTTCTAATGCATAGTTAGCACTCCCAATTTCATCATCCATAACTTTATTAAAGATTGAATTTATTGTTTCAATTACTTCTTTTCTTGATCTAAAATTTTTATTAAGATCAATTTTTTGCCCTTTTTTCTTATTTTTATAACTGTCATATTTTTCTTTAAAAATTCTGGGATTAGCGTTTCTAAAACGATAAATAGATTGTTTTATGTCTCCGACCATATAAACATTATTGTTTTCAATCAAATTAATAAATGTATCTTGGATATCGTTTGTATCTTGGTATTCATCGATCATAATTTCTTTAAAGTGATATTTTATTTTCTCGGCAATATCTGGTTGTTCTTTCAGTAAAGTAATTGCTAATCTACTAATATCACTAAATTCAAAACAATTATGCTTTCTTTTATATTTATTAATTTTATTATTTAAATCTAGTAGAATATCAATGATTACCTTGCTGTAATTTTTAGTACTTAAAACTTCTTTAATTAAATCGGCTTTAGTTTCTTTACTATATAAAATTATTTCATCTGTTATTTTTTTTAATTCAGCTTTATAAAATTTAGCATTATCACTTGAACCTGGGGGAAGACTAGGAAACTTGATGCTACCTATTGCCTGGATGGTATCATAATTATTTGCCTCTAATATCGGTTTTAATAAGTTGCAAAGTATATCATAAAATCTAGGATTTATTTCATAACTCAGTTTATATAAAGTATTTTTAAGTGCTTCTATTCTTTTTTTAATTAACTTTAAATATTGATTGAAAATAGAATCAATATTATTATAATAATTTTCTAAATAGTTATTTAAATAATCTTCTTTTTCAATAATTAAATCTAAGTTTTTATCTAAATTTAAAATAATATTTTGAATTTCATAATCATTTTTCGCACAAAGATTAGTAACTAAATTGATAAAATCTTTGTCTTTATCAAGATATTTACTAGTAAATATATCAGCTATTATTTCTTTTTTCTTAAAGTTAATAACTGAACTATCAATAATTTCAATGTTTTTATCAATATTTAAATAATAATGGTATTTTTTTACTAAAGAAAATACATAGGCATCAAAAGTTGAAATAAATGAGCAATCAATCTTATTTAAGTTATGATCTAATTCTGGATATTTATTGATTGCTTCTTTAATTTTTTCTTGCATGTCATGTGCAGAATTATTGGTAAAGGTTAATATTAAAAGCTCATTAAGAAAAATACCGGATTTTAATTTTGTAATTACTCTTTCGGTTAAAACCGATGTTTTACCAGAACCAGCACCTGCGGAAACTATTATATTTGATCCTGATCTATTTATGGCATCAAGTTGCTCATCAGTCCATTTCATTAGTCATCTACCTCCTTTAAAAACGTTAGATTTTTGTCTTTATTTAGATATATTTGGTTTTCTTGCCTCATAAAACAAATAGATTTATATTTACAATATTCACAACTAACGTTAGTTTTATCTACAATTTTGGGATTAATTTCAAATTTGGCATTTAAGATATCTTCTGCACCATCTTTAATTTTTTCTCTTGCTAGTTTAAAAATCTCCTCAAAATCATCTTCACTTAATAATTTAGTATATTTATAAAAACCTTTTGAAGTAATTTTCATCCCTTTGATGAATCTACTATCTTTATATGTACTATCTATTTCATTAATAATTGTTTCATTATCTAGTGTATAGCCTACCAATTTTAAATTATCGCGTTTTATTTTCTCTAAATCATTTTTATCATTATTCACTATAATATTTCTATTAATATTTTGCAAATAAATACCAGCAATTTTAGCATTAGGATATGCACTTATGGTTAAATATATATAAATTGGCAGTTGCAATCCAAGCCCATAAGGAATTAAAGATAAGTCAATATTAGGAGCATAGGTTTTATAGTCAATAATCGTAGCTTTATTCTCATAGACCATTATTTTATCAATAATTCCATTAAAGATGATTTCTTTATCGCTACCAATATTTATTTTTACATTTTTTTCGCACTCAACTTTTTTAAATAAAGTATTTTCATAGTGTTCCTTGATAAAGTCAATTGCAAAAATTAAATCTTCACACATTTTATCAATAAAAGCATAGTTTCCTGGAGTTAAATCAAAATGATTATTTCTTAAAAAACTTTCTTTTTCTTCAATAAAATCAAAGTGTTCATTATAAATTTTTGAAAGAATATGATGACATAGACTTCCTAGGTAAGCATCAAATGATACTTCATAATCACTAAGCTTTAATATATATTCTAGATAATATTTAAAATTACATTCATAATATGTGTTTAGTTTTGTATAAGACAATGTCAATTTAGTATATTTATCACGAAGAAGTTTGGGATTTATCCCATTATATTGGTTATTATAAGACAAATAATTTAAGTTGCGATAGTTATTATATAATTTTAAAAGCTCAGGTTCTCTTTTACCATATTTTTTTTCTATATCAAGTAAAATACCTAAGTTATATTTGTTACTTTGGTGTGAAAATATACTTACTTCATAATTTTGGCAGTCAACACGCATATTACCAGCTATTGATGATGGAAAACAAATTTCTTTTAAGTCTTCTATAGAGTAAGTTATTGTTAGATGTTTAATGTTCTTAATTGCTTCTTCCCATATTACTTTTTCAATTTTGTTTAATTCTTCAGTGCTTTCTAAAAGCTCATTTTTTTCTTGATCGTTTATAAAATTATCATCTTTGTATATTGTAGGAATCAGTTTATCAACAAAGCCGATTAAAAAAATATGTTTATCATCATCAAAAAAATTATTTTTAATATCAACTAAATTTACAGCGTCTTTATAACGATCTTTATTTATTCTTTTTGATTTAAATTCTTCAATTAAAATTTCTTTTATAGTTGAAAAATCATCTATAAAATAATAATTATTAAAAATTTCAATAACTGCATTATATATATTCAAATCTTGAATGCCACTTAAAATATCTTCATAATTATTTAAATTATTAAGTATGTTAAGACCTACAGTAGTATCATAAAGAAAAATACTATCATCTAAATTAATAGGAATTTTATAAAATGTAAAAATTCTGTTTATCGTTAAGCTGTATTCTTTATTATAATTAGCTAACAAGATATTATTTATATTAATTCCTTTTTTTATTTTTATTAGTATTTCTTTGGCAACATACTCTATTTCTTCATTGATATTATTAAATTTTAAAATATTATGAGAGTAATTATTGTTATTTTTAAAAATAATTTCGACTTCAGTAATTAATTTTATTTTATTTATAAGATAATAATCTAATTTATAAAGATAATCAAAGCCTAGAAATACCACCTTTTTATTTATTAATGATTTTAAAAAGTAATGATCATAAATAAGTAATTCTTTTTCATCTAACTTAGATTTAAGTTGACTAAGCTCTTTTAATTTTTGATTGTCAATTTTATCTGATAAAAAATACAAATTTTTAATAATTTCTAAAGCATTTCGATAACTAAGAGCTTTTTCTTTCATAACAAAATATATTGTCTGAGCATCAAAGTCAAAAAGTATTTTTCTTTTTAAATCGTTTAAAGTCATTATTTTTATATTAATTATTGGATTTTCATTAATTTTTTTTAAAATAACGTCTTTAAGATTATTGGGAATAATCAATATAGAGTTGTTGTTTAAATATTTATAAATATCCATTTAATCACCACTTTAATTATAACAAAAAAACACTCTTTGGTGTTATTTAGTTATTAAATTATTTTTTTCTTTTACTATTTTTCCCACTCTCATTATCATTGACGAATCAAAGATATTTGCAACATTTACAGGTAGTACATCATATCGACTCGCTAGCTGAATGATTGCCTCGGCTATTTCATCATTAGATGAATTAATAATATAATTATACCATTCTTTTTTATTTGTAAAGCCATGGTCTAAAGCATTTTGATAATCTTTTTTTTGCAAAATTATAATTTCTAATTTAAGATTTTCTAATAAATTATTTTCCATATTCCTCCTATTAATATTGGGAATCAAGCCCAAAATAATCTTCCATTGTTATCCAGTTTCCATTATTGTAAAGTTTATCTGCTAAGTATGTTCCTACATATCTTAGGTGCCATGATTCATATTTGTAGCCGGTTTCATTTGTTTTATCTTTAGGATATCTAATTATGAAACCGTATAAATGGGCATTATTATTGACCCATTTACCTTCATCGGTTGCTGAAAAAGAATCATCCACAGAATTTAAATCAAATGCAAGTCCTGATTGATGTTCAGAATGACCTGCTCTTGCCGATGTGATATCAGCATAATCTTTACCACCTTTATTTATATAATGCTCATATAATCCTTTTTGATAGCTAAAAGAGCGATAACCGCTAGATATATAGATATTAAGTCCAATTGATGTAGCATCATTTTTCATCTGCGACCACATATTATAAACTTCTTTGTCAAGGCAATTTTTACAAATATCATTATTTATTTCTTCCTCGGTGTTGCTTGGTATCCAACTATCACTAAAAGGATAGCTTTTGTTAACTATTATATATCCATCTATATAATAAGCTCCATCAATTTTTTCAAGTATATATCCTTTGGAAGTTGTTTCTACATAATTGGGATTATCTTCAACTTCATTTCCACTTCCATTTTCAACCTCTTTTATAACACTATCCCCACTCTTATTATCTTTTAAAATAATATCACTCACCTTATCTTTAATTAATATTATTAAAGTAGCCATAATAATAGCAATCAAAAAATGACCTATTTTTAATTTTCTTTTCTTCTTTTTTTTAAAAATATATATAACAAATAAATAAATGCAAGGAATTAATATTATTGCTAAATTCATAATAAATACAATTAAATAATTCATTTTTTCACTACCTTTAATTAATTATAGCATTACTATTGTATTTAATGTTATGTTTGTTTAAAAAATCGACAATAGTTTGTTTAGCATCATAAAAAAAGCTTATAAATTAATTATAAGCATCTCTAGTAATCTGATAAATTCCATAAATACAAATTATTAAAGAAAAAGTCATTAAGATTACACAAAAAACATCTTCTACCATTCTTGATTTGTATAAAAATAAAGTTAGAATTAAAAAGATTATCCCAATTAATAAAGTTACAATACCAAAAGATTTTTTAGTTTTCATATTATCGCCTTCTTAATATAAAATATAACACAATTTAAACATAAAAACAATTATATAAATTTGAT
>JAQVNR010000083.1 GCA_028703035.1 Bacilli bacterium
TATAGTATTTAAGTTATTGTCTAAGATATTCTTCCATAAAAGGAAGGATATCTCCATTTAGTACAGCATCTGTATTAGATGTTTCGTAGTTTGTTCTAACATCTTTGACTAATTTATATGGTTCTAGAGTGTAGTTACGAATTTGGCTTCCAAAGTCGATTTTTTTGGTTGTTTTTAAATTGGATATTGCCTCAATTTTTTGTTTGTTAGCAATTTGTTCTAGTTTGCTAATTAATATTTTCATAGCTGTTTCTTTGTTACGGATTTGACTACGTTCATTTTGACATGTTACAACGATTCCAGTTGGTAAATGGGTAATTCTTACTGCTGAATCAGTTGTATTTACTCCTTGTCCACCTTTTCCACTGCTACGGTAGACATCGACTCTAATATCTTCTGGTTTTATTGTTTCTAATTTTGCATCTTCGATTTCGGGTATGATTGATATAGCTGCAAAAGAAGTGTGTCTTCTTGCTCCAGAATCAAAAGGACTAATCCGAACTAATCGATGAACTCCTTGTTCACTTTTGAAATATCCATAGGGATATTTCCCGGTAATTTTTATTAAAGCGTTTTTTATTCCAGCTTCTTCCCCATCTTGTTTATTTAATATTTCAAATGAGTAATTGTTTTTATCACAAAATAATTCATACATCCTTAGTAACATGCCAGCCCAGTCATTACTTTCTGTCCCACCTGCTCCAGGATGAATTTCTAAATAGCAATTATTTGCATCATATTTTCTATTTAGAAGTGAAGAAAGTTCCATGTCTGCAATAACTAAGTTAATATCATTTAAATTGTTTTCTATTTCATTAACAAGTTCTAAATCTTCACTTAAACTTAACAGTTCTAAAAATTGGGTTAGTTCATTTGATATTTTATTATAGTTTTCCACTTCTTTTTTTAAATTAATAAATTGCGAATTGATCTTGTTTCCTAAGGAAGGATTATTCCATATTGTTGGGTCTTCTAGTTGTTTTTCTAATTCTTTAATTTTTTCTTTCTTTGCTGGGAGGTCAAAGTGACCTCCCAATTGATTCTTTTTTTTCAATGCTGGCTTTTATTTTAGTTAATAATATTTCTTTTTCCATTAAAGTCTTCTCCTCTGATAATAAGTTTATCATTTATGAAATAAATCTTCAAATTATTTATAAAAACGTTAGTGATAAGTACTAACGTTTTAATGTTTGTTCTACATTTTCTAAATAAATTTTATCTGAAAAACTACCGCGTTTTTCGCGCTTGATATCTGCTTCTTTAAGTATTTCTTGTAAAGTTATATTTTTAGTTTTTCCTAAAGCTATTATTACTTCTATTATATCTGCAAGTTCTTCTAAGAGTTCTTGATCATTTTTAGCACTGATTGTTTCTTTTGCTTCTTCTAATAGTTTTAATTGTAGCTCTCCATAATATTCTTGGTCATTTAAAATTTTTGTTATAGGAATTTCTCCATTATTTTTAATTATATCGGGAATGTGATTTCTTACTAGTTTACCATATTTATTATTCATAGCACCCGTTTACTTTCCGCAACATTGTTTATATTTTTTACCACTACCACATGGGCAAGGATCATTACGCCCTATTTTTGTTGATTTCTTTGGAGTACTTTTTAAGGTTTCTTTTCCATCGTTAGTACGAGTTACTTGTTTAGTTTTAGGTGCTACATTTTGATTTATTTGAACTTTCATCAAGAAGTTAGTAATATTTGCATCAATTGTATCAAGCATTTGATCAAATATTTGATATCCTTCTAGAGCATATGCCTGAAGTGGATTAGTTTGCCCATAACCTCTTAGACCAATTCCTTCTCTTAAGTGTTCCATTGAGCTTATATGGTTAACCCAAGCCTCATCTATCACTCTAATTGAAAGATATTTTTCAAAACCTTTATTTACTTCTTTGGGAATATCTTTTACCTTTTGTTTATATTCTTTAATTAATTTATCATAAACATTTTTAATTAATTCTTCTTCTTTTAAGTTGTTTATTTCAGTTATTTTAATTTTATTATTTTTTAATAAATTATTATTAAAATAATCTGTTATTTTTTGATAATCTTCTTCAGTAATTATGTTATTTTGAGGAATTATACTTTCAATGTAAGCCCTTATATAATCATTGATGATTAAATAGATTATTTCTTCTGTATCTTCGGCTTCTAATAAATTATTTCTTCTTTCATATATTATTTTTCTTTGTTCACTGACGATATTATCATAATCAAGAAGATTTTTACGCGCATCGTAATTATTTCCTTCGACTTTCTTTTGAGCACTTTCGATGCTTTTTGAAAACATTTTTGATCTAAGTGGTTGAGTTTCATCATAACCAATACTTTGAATCATATTTTTTACTTTATCTGTGCCAAATCTTCTCATTAGTTCATCTTCAAAAGATATGAAGAACTGAGAATATCCTGGATCTCCTTGACGTCCTGCTCTACCACGAAGCTGGTTATCAATTCTACGTGCTTCGTGTCTTTCTGTACCAATTACACACAGCCCACCAAGATCTTTTACTCCTTCACCAAGTTTAATATCGGTTCCACGTCCTGCCATATTAGTTGCAATTGTTATTGAGTACTTCTCACCTGCTTTTTCAATAATTTCGGCTTCACGGGCATGATTTTTTGCATTTAAAACCTCGTGCTTTAGTTTTGCTTTGGTTAAAAGTGATGATAAATGTTCATTTGATTCGACTGATATTGTTCCAACTAGAATTGGCTGACCTGTCTCATGGATTTCTTTAATAAAAGACACAATAGCATTATATTTACCTTTTTCTGTTGCAAACATAAGGTCTGCCATATCTTCTCTTACGCATAGTTTATTAGTTGGCACTTCTATAACATACATGTTATAAATATCTCTAAATTCTTCTTCTTCTGTTATAGCAGTACCAGTCATTCCAGCAATTTTGTTATACATTCTAAATAAGTTTTGAAAAGTAATTGTCGCCATTGTTTTAGTTTCTTCATTTATTTTAACATTTTCTTTAGCTTCAATAGCTTGATGTAATCCTTCACTAAATTGTCTACCATGCATTAAACGTCCAGTAAACTGATCGACTATAATTATTTGATTTTCTTCAACTACATAATCGACATCATTTTTCATTCCGTAATTTGCTTTTAAAGCCTGATTAATGTGATGAACTAGTGCTGTATTATCTGCATCATATAAATTTTTTATTTTAAAATAAGTTTCTAATTTTGTACTTCCTTTTTCAGTTAACATTACTGTTTTAACTTTTTCATCTATTTTATAGTCTTCTTCATTTTGGAGTTTCTTAACTGCTTTATCTGAATCTATATATAAATTAGCAGCATTCATTTTACCGCCAGAAATAATTAGCGGTGTTCTTGCCTCATCTATTAATACCGAGTCTACCTCATCAATTATGACATAATTAAGTGGTCTTTGAACTCGATTTTCTTTCCTAGTAACCATATTATCTCTTAAATAATCAAAACCAATTTCATTATTAGTTGAATAAGTTATATCACAATTATAAACTTCTTGTTTTTCAGCTGGTGTTAACTCTCTTATATTAACACCTACTGATACACCTAAAAATTCATAAATTGGCCCCATCCACTCAGCATTACGAGCAGTAAGATACTCATTTACTGTAACAACATGGACACCTTTACCACTAAGAGCATTTAAATAAGCCGGTAAAACTGTTGTAATTGTCTTACCTTCACCAGTTTTCATTTCAGCTATATTTCCATAATGTATCGCCATCCCACCTATTAATTGAACACGATATGGTTTTTCTCCAATTTGACGGTAAGAAGCTTCTCTTGCAGTTGCAAAAGCTTCCACTAAAATATCTTCTATTGTTTCACCATTTGCAAGTCTTTCTTTAAAAATTGCAGTTTTACCAGCTAAATCTTCATCACTTTTTTTTGAATATTCTTCTTCTAAAGCTTCAATTTTATCAGCTATTTTATTAAATCTTCTTAATTCTTTATATTCTGTATCGACAAGTTTTTTTAAAAAACTCATAATAATCACCTTGTATAATACTATTAGTTCATTAAAGAACTGCTTGTATTATATCCTTTCTTTTATTATAATACATTCTGACACTGTGGATTGTTCTGACTCACCTTATAGCTTAGACTATTCTACGAGAG
>JAQVNR010000084.1 GCA_028703035.1 Bacilli bacterium
GCCTGCAAGGCGAAGAACTTTATTTTACTGAGAAAAATTTTTAAAGACCACTTCTCAGCTTTTTGTGTGCCTAATTTGTGTTTGAATTTTTTTTCAATTTTATCTTGACACATTATAGTTGGTCTCACTTAAAAGATTATAACATGGATATTTCTTCTTGTGTACTGTATTTAAATAAAATAAAAAGGACATAAAGTCCTTAATATGTATTTATAATACCGTATTGTCCATCTTTCCTTTTATAAATAACCGAAAAACATTCTTCTTGAATATTTTTAAAAATGAAAAAATCATGATTTAAAAGTTCCATCTGTAAAATGGCCTCTTCTTCATCCATCGGTTTTGATTTAATATCTTTTCTTTTTATAATCTTACTCTCGTTTTCTTTGTAACTATCGTAATCATTATCAAAAATAAAATCTATAATTTTCGGTTCCTTTTTGTATCTATCATTTAATCTTGTCTTATGTTTTCTAAACTGGCTTTCTAGTTTGTCAATAACTAAATCAACTGCAGCATACAAATCAGCATGAGTTTCTTCTGCTCTTAAAGTAAACTTTTGAGCAGGTACCGTAACCTCAATTGTCTGTTTATTGTTTTTAATTCTAATTATTACTTTTGCTTCAATTTTTTCTGGTGAATCAAAATATTTATCAAGTTTTGAAATTTTTTCTTCAATAAAAGTCTTTATTGAATCAGTAATTTTAATTTTATCTCCATGTATTATTACTTTCAAATTATATCACTTCCTTTAAAAAATTATAGCATAATAAAAAGAAAAAAACTACAAAATTGTAGTCATTTTTACAGCATATACATCCACCGCTTGTAAGCCTTTTGTAGTTTCGATTAAGTTGAAATCAACGAGCTCACCTTCTTTAAGAGTCTTGTAACCTTCTTTGATGATTGCTGAGTAGTGAACAAAAATATCTTCTAGGTCTTCATATTCAATAAAGCCATAGCCTTTTTCATTATTAAACCACTTCACTTTACCTCTCACACAAAACACCTTCCCTTCTAACAGATTTCTTACAGCTATCACAAAATATTTGAGTTTTTAAAATGTTGTATTTAGTGATAAAGCAAGTATAACAACAAAATTTTAAAAATTGTGTCAAAAAAGGTCTAAAAGTTATTGTTTATGTTCAAAATCATTGCTTAATAAACATATAGTGAGAATAAATTGCTTTAGATGTCATATTTCGACATTTGGTACAAATAAACAATAATGTATTATTATTTATGATATCATTTTAAAGGTAAAGGCGAGGACACATGAAAAATTTAGTAGTAAATCTAGGAATGAACTCAATAATTAAAGAAAATAAATATGACGAAATTAAATTGCAAGAAATTCGATATGGACTTGAAGCACTTTATTTAAATATAAGCAAACTAACTGTTTATTTTATAATTAATGCTTTTTTAGGAATTTTTAAAGAAGGACTATTATTTTTGTTGTTTTATGTTCCACTTAGAAGTTTTAGTTATGGATTCCACGCTAAGTCTAGTTTAGTTTGCTGGCTATTATCAGGTGTCTCTTTTGTAATTTTACCTTATATTGCTACAATAATAAATCTTAATATTTATTTCAAGTTTGGTATAATATTATTTTCTTTAATTATTTATTATTTATATAGTCCAGCAGATACTTCAGCAAGACCAATTATAAATAAAAAAAGAAGACTAATATTAAAAATTTTAACTTTAGTTATAGCGATTATATATTCATTAATTATTATTTTAAATAATAACTCTATAATAAACATAATAGCTTTTGCACTATTATATCAGTCAATCCTAATAACCCCAATATTTTATAAATTATTTAAAATGCGTTATAACAATTATTTATATTATGGTTTAAATTAATTATATATTTAAACATTTGGGAAAGGAGTTGAATTTTATGGCCGAAATACTAGCATTTTTAGGAAGAGCTGTTGGAGGTACTTTTGCATCATATCTTTGGTTAACTGAAGAGCCTGATTGCCCTCAATCACTAATTAAGTAACAACTTATAAGAAAGAATAGATGATAGTTTCTATTCTTTTATTATACTAATTTCTGTTTTAAACAAATTATTTATAATAGTAGTTTTTATATTTATCTCTTTATTCAATAATTTCGTATAATTTAAACCTAATCCTCTATTAGGGCCTTTAGTACTATAATTTTTATTACTTATATTATCTAAATCTATTTGATTATTAAATGTATTTAAAATTACAAAACAGATTTCATTATTTTTCTTAATAATATTAAAATAAACAACTTTAGATATAGATAATTCTGCTGCCTCAATAGCATTGTCTAATAATATAGATATTATTTCAAATAAATCGATATATATTTTTTTACTAAACTCGCTTTTTTCTATGCTTAGTTCATTGTCAGTATAAAATAAAACATCCTTTTTTTTTGCAATGCTAGATTTAAAATATATTAATCCTTGTAATCCATCCGGAATCTTAGTAAAATCATTAATATAATTTAAGCTTGTATTATATTTTTTTATTTTTTCCTTTATAGTTTTTTGAACGCTTTCTTCACACATACTGCTAATAAAAACGAAATCGTTTAATAGATTGTGACGAAGAGTTCGATAATCTTCAAGTGTACTATTAAATAACTGTTGTCTCTCTAATAAAAAGTCATTTTTGATTTTTAATAGTTGGTTGTTATGAATTTCTTTAAGATAGCAATATATAATAATTATATATATTAATATGGTTAATAAGCTAAAAATATACAAGTGAATGTTATTATAATTAACTACATACATTGAATAAAGTAAAGCAGTCAATAAAAAAAATCCAAAAACTAGCACAATAAGTACTTTCTTTTTTTTAAATAATTCCAATGTCCTAACGTAAATATATTTAAAAATAAAACATGTGGCGATAAAATAATAAATCCAAAAAAATATTAAAGAAAACAAATCTTTTAATATTAATAATTGATTTACTGATTTTAAATCAGTAACAACAAAAGATACTATTATTGATAATATAAATTCTATCATTATTGTTAATAAGCAAATAAAAACACTAGTAAATATAAGTTCAAAGTTCATTTTTTTCTCTAAAACCCAAAAAAATAATATAATAATAATTATTGTACCAGTAATTTTTAAAAATGAAAAACTATAAAGATTATTAATTATCATAATCAATGAAAAGAGTCCTATTATATATTTGAGTTTATTTGTAATTATTATATTCACTCCAGTAAAAAAATTATATGAATATAAAATAACATAAAATCCAAATACCATTATTAAAAATCCAGGGATATTAAAATAATCCATTGCTTATATTCTTCCTAAAATTTTTAGAACACAAATTTACTTTTTCACCATTATCAAGCTCAAAATACCCTTTTGACCAATTAAACATATTTACTCTGTCAATATTTACAATACAAGCTCTATGAATTTGTTTAAATCTATCATCTAATTCTTTAGATATTTCTAAAATGGTTTTGTTAAGTAAAAATTTATTTGTTGTAGTTTTAATTACTAATTTTCTTTCTATGGTATCACGATAAATATAAGTTATATCTTTATAATATATTTGAACATCTATTTTGCTATTTGAATAATAAAATTTTCCAATATCAACTTTTTTCGAAATAATCTTTAAAAGAATATCTTCAAGTCTGCTTTCTAAAGAGACAAATTTTTCAATAAAAGCAAAAACATTAAAAATATTACGATAAACTGTTTCAAAAAGTTTGGCATGGCTAGTAATAAATATTATTTCGCTATCCCAATCTATCTCTCTAATTTCTTTAGCAATTTCTAATCCTGATGGTCCTTTTCCTAAATCTATATCTAATATATAAATTTTATGAACTGAACAATCTTTTATGGTTTCTGATAATTCTAATGAATACTTATTGTGCTTTTCGATTCGATAATCGTTATCTGTTTTAAATATAGTTTTTTCGATAATTTTACAGATTATTTCTTGATAATCAGGTCCATCTTCAATTACAACAAATTTTATCATACAACCACCTATATCTAGCCCCATTATATTTAAATAAATTATACAACAAATAAGAAAAAAATAAAGATGAATTAAACATATTTCGTTGATTTTTGGTAATATTCGTATTTTTTAGTATTAATTTTCTAA
>JAQVNR010000027.1 GCA_028703035.1 Bacilli bacterium
TACTTTTATTATTTTATTATTATTTATTATTCTTGCTTTTAATATCCCTAAAATTGTTAACTTAATTAAAAACAAAACTGATAAAGATGATTTTAATGAAACTATTTTAGTTATCGATGAAGACGATTTATTTGACGGCAATCTAGAAACACTTAATGAGATGAAATTAGGTTATAACTTTGAAATTAGTCATAAGTTTAAAGATGATTCTTCATTAAAAGAGATGCTTCTAAACGATGAAATTGAAGCAGCAATTCATATTACCGAAGATCAGTCAGGAATTATACTAAATTATATTACTGAAAGTATTGGATTAGCTGGAAATATTTTAGTCGATGGAAATATTTTTACTGAATTATATAAAGTTGTCAGGTTAGAAAAACTTGGATTAACTGATGAAGAAATAATTAAAATAAATACACCTATAAATTTTGAAGTAACAGAATTAGGAGATGGTGAATCTGGTGGAATACTTGCTATTGCGATGGCTTTTTCAATAGTTTTATTCTTTGCGATATATTATTATGCCTATCAAGTATCTTCTTCAATAACTGTTGAAAAAACATCTAAAATCATGGATACTTTAGTTACATCAACATCACCAAAATCAATAGTTGTTGGTAAAACCTTAGGAATTGGTTTTGTCGGTTTGACTCAAGTATTTGCAATTATTTTAACAAGTTTTATTTCTTATAAATTATTTTTCCCAACTGATATTCTAACTGGTATTATTGATATTTCGAATATTAACCCTATTTTTATAATAGTTACAGTAATTTATTTTATCTTAGGTTATACTTTTTATGCGTTTATTTACGCTCTTACTGGCTCACTTGTTAGTAAACCTGAAGATGTTCAGCAAGCAGGAAGTTTAATTGCCGTCTTTGTCTTAATTGGTTTTTACTTAGCTTATTTTTCGATGATGAATCCCGCTAGTACTTTTAATACTCTAGCTACTATACTTCCTATCTCATCACCCTTTAGTGTACCAGCTAGATATATCACTGGCGCAGTAAGTACAATAGATTTAGTATTATCAATTATAATACTCATAGTTAGTATTATGTTAGTTGCGTATATCGCTATTAAAATATATTCCTCTGCTAGTTTTAATTATGGAACTAAAGTAAATTTTAAAACAATGGTAGAGATGTTTAAACAAAAAAATAATTAAAAAAGGAGAATGTTATTATGTACCATTTTATAGGAATTAAAGGCTCTGGCATGAGTGCCCTTGCCCAAATTATGAAAACACTTATGTTTGAGGTTCAGGGAAGTGATGTTGATAAATCATTTTTTACCGAAACTGGCTTAAAAGAAAAAAATATCCCATTTTTTGTATATGATGAAAAACATATCAAAGAAGGGATGCAAATAGTTGTTGGAAACTCAATTAAAGAAGACAATGTAGAACTAATTAAAGCTAAGAAGCTTAATTTAAAAATATATACCTATCAAGAAATGATTGGTAATTTAATTAAAGATTATAAATCAATTGCAGTATCTGGCTGTCACGGAAAAACTACAACAACGGGTATACTTGCCCATGTTTTAAATAATACAGTTGGGGCTAACTATTTAATTGGTGATGGAACTGGATCTGCGAACATTAATAATAAACTTTTTGCCCTGGAAGCTTGTGAATATCAAAGACACTTTCTAAGTTATCACCCCTACTACATTATTATTACTAATATTGATTTAGATCATGTTGATTATTTTAAAGATTTAGAAGATGTAAAATCGGCTTACAATGAATTTGCTTCTCAAGGACAAAAATTAATTGTCTGGGGAGATGATGAAAACATCAGAAGTTTAAAACTTAAAAATGCTCTATATTATGGAATTGGTGAAAATAATGATATCAGAGCTAAAAATATAATACTTACTTCAAAAGGAACTAAGTTTGATGTTTATATAAAAGATAAATTTTATCATACATTCGATTTACCGTTTTTTGGTAATCATCTACTTCTAAACACTTTAGCAGTTATAACGATTTGCTTCCTCGAGGATATCCCAAAAGAAGAAGTAGAAAAAAATCTTATTACTTATCCAGGGGTCCAAAGAAGATTTAATGAAGAGATAGTAGATAAAACAATTATTATTGATGATTATGCTCATCATCCAACAGAAATTAAAGCAACTATTAATGCAGCTATTCAAAAGTATCCCGATAAAAAAATAGTAGCAATATTTCAGCCCCATACTTTTTCAAGAACTAAAGAATTTAAAGATGAATTTGTAAACGAATTAAGAAAAGCTGACAAAACATATATTTTAGATATTCATCCAGCTAGAGAAAAACAAGAAGATTATCAAGATATTACATCTAAGATATTAATTGATAACATTCCTAATTCAGAATCTTTAAATGAAGATAGTATAAAAAAACTTACTTTATATAAAGATCAAGTATTTCTATTTCTAGGCGCAAATGATTTAAGACCTTTAGAACAAAAGTTAAAAAACCATTTAAAAAGCAGATAATCATCTATCTGCTTTTATTATTTGGTTATTAGATACTTGCATATCAATCATTTTGTTTTGATAACTAATTAAAGCAAGTAGTAAGATAAGGAGGAAATAAAACACTATCACTCCATAATAATTTTTAACTTTTGATATCATATTTCCACTTCCCTTCACTTACAATATAAGAATAACACGAACCTACGTTCATGTCAACGTAAAAGAAAACAAATGTTTGACATTTGACACATCGTATGTTAATATATTTTTAGGAAGTGATAAAATTTGAAAAACCTAACTAAAAAGCAAGAAGAAGTTCTCGTATTTATTAAAAAACATATTGTAGAATACGGGTATCCGCCATCAGTAAGAGAAATATGTAAGGGTCTAAATTTAAGTAGCCCTGCTACAGTTCATACTCATCTTAGACATCTAGAAATAAAAGGAGCGATAAAAAAAGCTCCAAATAAATTTAGAACGATTGAAGTAATTGGTAGAAATGAATTTATGCCTGAGGATGAAGAATTGGTGAAAGTTCCACTACTTGGAAAAATAACAGCCGGCTCGCCAATTGAAGCAATTGAAAACCCTGATGAAGTTTTTACATTACCAGCTAGTTTAATCCCTAGTCGTGAATCAATATTTACTTTAAAAGTTGAAGGTGATAGTATGATTAATGCTGGAATATTTAATGGAGATATTGTAATTGTTCAAAAACAAAAAGTAGCTAGGAATGGTGAAATAGTTGTAGCAATGAATGATGAAAATGAAGTTACATTAAAAACTTTCTATAAAGAAAAGGATTATATTAGACTTCAGCCAGAAAATAATTCAATGGAGCCGATAATCCTTAATAATGTTACTATTCTTGGTAAAGCTATTGGTTTATATCGAAGATTTTAAAAAGTGCTTGTTCAAGCACCTTTTTTTATCTTAAAAATAATAAATAAGACAAGAATATTAAATATATAATAGTAATGATTACTCCATTTATGCGATTAGTCTTATCATCTTTATGACCTATTCCTAAAGCCATTGTAATAAATAATCCACCAAATAATCCACCAATATGCCCAGCATTATCAATAAAAGGCATCATAAATCCTATAAGCAGATTTATCACTATTACAGGTAATATTTGACTTTTTAATACTGATCCTAAATAAATACGATAATGGTATCCAAAATAAGCAATTGATCCAAGAAGACCAAATATTGCCCCAGATGCACCCAAACTTAAAGAATTAGTTATCACACACGATAGCAAACTTCCTGTTATGGCACTACCTAAATAAATAGCTAAATACTTGCTTCTACCTAAAAAAGTTTCTATCTGAGTACCAATAATATTAAGTGAATACATATTAACAAGTAAATGGATAAAATCTCCATGTAAGAATGCTGCTGTAATCAGTCTCCAAATCTCTCCTGTTTTAACAGCTGATGGGCTTAAAATAAATAAACTTTGAAAAATCGGAAAAAGTATTGTTAAAATAAACATAGATATATTTATTGCAATTAAAACTTTTGTAACAACTATTTTTTTAGGCTTAAAAACTTTTTCATAACTCCTATTATCTTTTTCAGTTTTTTCATTAATATCATTGGTTATATTAACAATAAAATCAAGATTATTTCCTTTTTTGGTCATAAATGTTTTGAGTTTAGGATAAAGTTTTGCTAGCCCCTCTTCTTTTCTAACATCTTTAAGATTAGCCACTTTATATGTATTTATATCTTTATCATCATTTATATTAACATCTTCATTTAAATCAAGAAGAATATTTAATGTATTAACTTTAAAAGATAATGTCTTCTTTTTTATTTGCTTAGCAATATTTTTTACTTTAAAATTATCAAACTTTAACTGCTCTTCATTATGAATATAATTAGAGTTTATTCTAACTATTCGATATGGGGCAGTTATATTTTCAAGCCATATTTCATTTTTAACTCCATTAACTATAATCGGTTGATAATCTTCAACGGTAACAAAATAATGAACTAAACGCATTATAATTTCATCTTTAGTATCTACTTTTATACTCATATTAACTTCCTCTCATGCATATATATTTTATAACAAAAGCGCAGTTTAGTAAAGGACAATAACCATGCGAAAATTTATTTTATTTTTAACGATTATATTCTTTTATTTAGTTCCTCTTAGTTTTATAAATTTTAACACCTATTTTTTAGATGAAAATTATCTGCTTTTAAGCTTTATTATAATCTATATCTTAAGCATTATTTTCATCTCATTAAGCACATTTAATATTATAAAAGATAAATCTCCTAATGATAATTATCTATTTATATTAATCATTAATTATTTAATAAATCCCTTATTTAATTTGTTCTTTTTTAATTTTAAAAATCTCTATTTAGCATTTATAAGTTTAATTTTGATTTTAATAACTAGCAATTATTTATTTTTAGAAACAAAATTAATTAATAAAAGATCATCTTACTATTTAATACCTTATCTTACAATAAACGCATATTTTACTTTAACGATAATTCTTCTAATGATTCTAAATATTTTTTAAACTCAAAAGGAACATCAGTTGTAAACTCTAAATATTTATCACTAATAGGATGTTTAAAAGCTAACTTACTTGAATGAAGAAACTGTCCAAAAGAAGTGTGTTTACCTTTAGCATATACTGGATCATTATATATAGGATAACCTATATATTTAAGATGAACTCTTAACTGGTGAGTTCTACCAGTTAATAAATTAAGCTCAAGAAGTGTATAACCATTATATCTTTTTAAAACTTTAAATTCACTAATTGCTTCTTTAGAATTTTTATCCGTCACAGTCATTTTTTTACGGTCCATTTGGTCTCTTCCAATTGGAGCATCAATCGTTCCACTATTCTCAAGGATTTCTCCAATTACTAAAGCAATATATTTCTTTTCAACTTCTCTATTTTTAAACATCTCGGTTAAAAGTTCATGAGTTTTATTATTCTTAGCTGCAACAATTAAGCCGCTAGTGTCTTTATCAAGACGATGAACTATTCCTGGTCTATCCTCTTCATTATCACTTAAATTAGTATGATGCATTAAAGCATTTACTAAAGTTTTATCTATATTTCCGTTTCCTGGATGAACTACCATACCTGATACTTTATTAATAACTATCAAATCTTTATCTTCATAAACGATATCGAGCTTAATTGCATCAGGCAATAAACTCGTTTCTTTTACAAAGCCTTCTTTTATTGTAATCAAATCATTTATCTGAACATTATAACTAGCTTTAACTGGCGCCTCATTTACTAATATATACTCTTCTTCAATCATTTTTTGAATTAAACTTCTCGATATATCTAATTCATCTTTTAAATATTTATCAATTCTAATATCACTATTTTGAACTTTTATTTGCATGATCTTCTCCTTTTATTATGGCAATTATTAATAAAAATGTTCCAACTACAATTGCCATATCACTTATATTAAACACTGGAAAATTATAATTAAATATTCTAAAAGCAATAAAATCTCTAACATAACCTAAAAATAAACGATCAAGTAAATTACCAGTAATACCTCCAAATAATAAACCAAAGGCTATATTATTTCTCATATTATCTTTAAAAGTATTCATATACCTATAAATAATTATCATAATAATAATTGTGATTATTATAAGGAACGCTACTTTATTATTTAAAATACTCCAAGCCCCACCATAATTGTTAGTATAATTAAAACTAAAAAAATTAGGAATTAAATCAATCCTATCATTTAAATTCATATATGCTTCAATAATATTCTTACTTACCTGATCTAAAAATAAAATTATTGTTGTAATTATTAATATTCTTTTTTTCATTTCAATACTCACCTAAAACATATGGATTATCAGCCGTGCCATTTCCATCAATTATCGTAGTACTAGATTTTAGATATAAAGAAGGTCGCACGCCAGCGCTATAAAACGTGTTGCTGTCGTAGCCGATGCCAACTGAGAAGACGAGGAATGCGCTGTCGGAGTAGCCAGAATGCGGAGTTATTGTCCATTCAGAAGTACCTAAATAAAGCCAGTTTTGGTTATAACAGCCTGGTTTGTTATAAGCAGATAAATTAGTTGTTCGTGCACATGTTGATGATAAAGATGCGTAAGCATAATCACTTGGATACATTAAACCCACATATCCTTTCTCAGTTGTTGGGTTTCCACTATAAACTGTCGTCCCTCTTTCAGCAACATAAAAAATACTTACTGGAGAATCAAATTCTTCAAGCCCGCCTAATTTCCACGTCACGTTTTCAATTAATGATTTGCTCGCTTGATTAATACTAGTATAATAATCGCCATTTAGATATGTTTTTAAACTAGAAGTGTTCCAGTTATTTACACTACCACTATCCCAAGCATAATTACCGATAGAGTCTGCTTTGATTAATTTAACTAGATTTTCTCCTGTTATTCCGTGAGTATAGTCATCAAAGACACCAATTATTCTCCACGTCTCATTATTAAATGTAACATAATTATTTGGGTCTATTCCTTCATAGCGGTATCCATTTTCATCATAAACCCCAGTTTCTAATGAATTATCAGCAAGTGATATTATATGATTATTTAAACAGTTTTCAGTTAAGCAAGGGTCTAAGTAATTTTCAATCCCTACATGAGCTTTAAAAGTCTTATTCATATCTTCAAATTGGTTTTCTCCTGTTTCATAAAAATATACATCAAGGACATATGTGTGTGTTGCACTATTTGTTTCGCCTAAAAATTTACCATTCCCTAATACAATATCATTTGTTCCAATTCCGGTTCTGTCTAAAATAGAATTTACGATACTGCCATTATTTGCTGTATTAGTTGAGGTAAGTGTATAACTTATTGCTCCTTCAGTAAATGTGTTTTCATCTATTATTAAAGTTATTTCATAACGCATAACCGCTGTTGTTATAGCACTTGTACCAGCTACAGTAAACTCTTTACTGGCAAAAGGTTCATATGATGGTTCTATTTTACTAGCAGTTATTCCGTCACCACCATTAAAAACTATATCCATTTCACCAGAATTCATAGTAATAGTTTTATCAATTTCAGCGCCTGTAATATCAGCTGTAAAATAAGCATATGCTATACCTACTAAGAAAAAGAATACTGTTATAGTAATTATTACTAATAAAATTTTATTTATTTTTGTTAACAAATCCAAGTTTATGCACCTACTCTACGTTTATTATAATATATTTTAGAGCTATTTACAATTCATATTCTAAACATTAATTAGTTATAATTATCCACAGATAATTATAACTAATATTTTATCAATCAATCTATTCGCTTAATACATATGGGCTCTCAGCCGTGCCATCTCCACTTATTGCTGTGATACTAGATTTTAGATAGACAGAAGGGCGCACGCGAAAGGTATCACTCGCAGAGCATTTACACGGAGTGCCACTATTTAAAAATCGAAACGCATCTTCGGAGGTGCCGGATTTTGGGGTTATTAGCCATTCAATAATACCACTGCCTAAATAAAGCCAGCTTTGATCATAACAACCAGATGTATTATAAGAACTTAGATTAGTTGTTCTAGCGCAGGTTGCTTCCAGAACTGCATATCCATAGTCACTTGGATACATTAAACCAATATATCCTTCACCTGTAGTTGGTCTGCCGCTATAAACATTTGTCCCCCTTTCCGCAGGGTAGAAAATATTAGCGGTAGCATCATCTGTACTATGCCCACCTAACTTCCACGTCACGTTTTCAATTAATGATTTGCTCGCTTGATTAATACTAGTATAATAATCGCCATTTAGATATGTTTTTAAACTAGAAGTGTTCCAGTTATTTACACTACCACTATCCCAAGCATAATTACCGATAGAGTCTGCTTTGATTAATTTAACTAGATTTTCTCCTGTTATTCCGTGAGTATAGTCATCAAAGACACCAATTATTCTCCACGTCTCATTATTAAATGTAACATAATTATTTGGGTCTATTCCTTCATAGCGGTATCCATTTTCATCATAAACCCCAGTTTCTAATGAATTATCAGCAAGTGATATTATATGATTATTTAAACAGTTTTCAGTTAAGCAAGGGTCTAAGTAATTTTCAATCCCTACATGAGCTTTAAAAGTCTTATTCATATCTTCAAATTGGTTTTCTCCTGTTTCATAAAAATATACATCAAGGACATATGTGTGTGTTGCACTATTTGTTTCGCCTAAAAATTTACCATTCCCTAATACAATATCATTTGTTCCAATTCCGGTTCTGTCTAAAATAGAATTTACGATACTGCCATTATTTGCTGTATTAGTTGAGGTAAGTGTATAACTTATTGCTCCTTCAGTAAATGTGTTTTCATCTATTATTAAAGTTATTTCATAACGCATAACCGCTGTTGTTATAGCACTTGTACCAGCTACAGTAAACTCTTTACTGGCAAAAGGTTCATATGATGGTTCTATATTACTAGCAGTTATTCCGTCCCCACCATTAAAAACTATATCCATTTCACCAGAATTCATAGTAATAGTTTTATCAATTTCAGCGCCTATAATATCAGCTGTAAAATAAGCATATGCTATACCTACTAAGAAAAAGAATACTGTTATAGTAATTATTACTAATAAAATTTTATTTATTTTTGTTAACAAACTCAAGTTTATGCACCTACTCTATGTTTATTATAGTATTTTTAAGAGTCGTTTGCAATTAATTTTGTAAATTTACAAGAATTACGTCACTTCCAATTGTTACTATTTGTTTAAATGTAATGTTTATTTCACTGCCATAACTTATTCTTCGCATTAGTTTTATTGGCTCAACAACCAAGCTATTAATAAAACCATCACTATTTATATTAATATCAACTATTTTACCAAGTCTGGTTCCATCTGTAATATTTACAATATCTTTACGTTGTAAATCACTCATTAACATCTAAATCACCACTTAATTATATGGATATTTAGATATTTATTTCATTAGTCTTTTAACATTTTTAATTGCGTTTTTTTCAATTCTTGATACTTGGGCTTGAGATACACCTAAATCATCTGCTATTTCCATTTGAGTTTTCCCATAAATATATCTTGCATATAGTACTTTTGATTCTCTTTCGTTTATTTTGTTTAGAGCTTTTTCTAAGCTTATAGAATCATCTTTATCGATTCTTTCTCTTTGATCTGCTAGTTGATCAAGTAAATAAATCGTATCTCCTCCATCATTATATATTGGATCAAATATGCTTATCGGGCTAATCAAGCTTTCTAGAGCAGTTGCGAGTTCATACTCTGAAAGTTCAAGCTTAGTGCATACTTCAGCATTAGTTGGCTCAATACCAAACTCACGCAGATATTCTTCTTTAAATCTTAGAATAGCATAGGCATTATCTCTAATACTCCTACTAATTCTAACGACACTAGAGTCTCTTATAAATCTTTTTATTTCGCCTAATATAAGTGGGACTGCATAAGTTGAAAACATAACATTATATTCTAAAGAAAAATTATCTACTGCTTTAATAAGTCCTACACAACCTATTTGAAATAGGTCATTCATATCATGTTTACCATTATTATATTTTTGGATAATACTTAAAACTAGTTTTAAGTTGCCACTAACTAACTCATCTTTAGCTAGTAAATCTCCACTTTGATATTTTTTAAATAACTCTGTCATTTCCGGAGCTTTTAAAACTTTTAAAGTATTTGTATCAACTCCAGTTATTTCAACTTTATATTTATTCAAATAAAAAAGCTCCTTTCACTCTATATTGAGCAAAAGAAGTTTTTTTTATTCATTAGTTAATATATATTATGGATTAACTAATTTAAATAACCAATATCCAATTGCGATACCTACAAGTATCGTTAGAGCTATAACCAAAAGTATTAAGATTGCTTTTAATGGTTTGCTCATCCCTTTTTTATCTTCTACAGTTACTGCTTCATTTATATTAGCGTTTTCCATATCACACTCTCCTAGCTATAATTGTAGTATAAAAATTTATAATTGTCAAAATTTTTGTGTCAATTAGACAATATATTAAGTTTGTTTAGTAAACTTATCTATTCTCTAGAAAAGTTTGTAGTCTTTTTACAACCTTTTTTTCAATCCTTGAGATATATGACTGGCTTATACCTAATATTTCTGCTACTTCTTTTTGGGTATAATCATCGGTATTATTAAGCCCATATCTTAAAACCATAATAAC
This sequence comes from Bacilli bacterium, assembly GCA_028703035.1. GTDB lineage: Bacteria > Bacillota_I > Bacilli_A > RF39 > UBA660 > DUUS01. The sequence continues at coordinate 10,689 of JAQVNR010000027.1, forward strand.
TTTCTCTCTATCATCTAAGAAGTTTAACTCTCTTTCTAGACTTTCTTTATCTATTTTATTAGAAAATGCTTCATAAACAATATCTTCTTCTGTACCTAAGATATCCTCTAAATGTAGTTCATTTCCTTCAGAATCAAATGATAATGCATCTTCAAAGCTAATCTCACTTTTTCTTTTTTTATTTTTTCTTAAAAACATTAATATCTCATTAGAAATACATCTACTACAATATGTTGCTAGTTTAATATTCTTATCAGGTTTATAAGTTTGAATACCTTTTATAAGACCAATCGACCCAATACTAACTAAATCTTCTAAATCATAGCCTGTATTTTCATATTTTTTAGCAAGAAATACTACTAATCTTAAATTATGTTCAATTAAGATATTTCTAGCATTTATATCTCCTTCTTTACTTCTTAAAACGTATGTTAATTCATCTTCTTTAGATAAAGGTGGAGGAAGAGCATCACTTGAACCAACATAAAAGATTTTACTTTCAATTTTTAATACTTTACAAATCCAAATTAATAATTTATTCATATAACCTCCATATTTAATATTATTTTTACTCCATTTAAACTAACATTAGATAAACCGATTAAAACTTTCTTAGTAGATTTTTTATTAACAACTATTTTATCTGGCTTAAATACTTCTAACACACCTTTATCATTTAGTACATGATAGGGAATAAAAAAAGTATTTACTTTTTTTTTAATTAAATCTTTATTAACTAAAACAACCGGAGTTCCAAAAAAAGGATCAATTAGTTTATTTCCTGTATCTAGAAAACCAGTTTCTGAAACTTTCTGACCCATATAGTATATGTCTACGTCATAGTAATTAGAATAAGTGTTTTTAAATTTTTTTATATTCTTTAAATATTTAAATAATATAATAGGGGTAATTATAATTATCAAAATTAAATTTATTTTAAAACCATTTTTAGAAAATACAAGACCATTATTAACTAGGGATATTTGATCATTTAGTAAATAAATACTACCTCCTAATATAATACTTATAATATATAACCAAAATAAATTATCTTTAAAATATTTAAAACTTTTATAACCAAAAGATATAATAACCATAATTATACTAATAATAAGTTTAAATAAAAGTAATAATAAACTACTTTTAATAGTAAACAATAATAAGGTAGATAAACTGCCAATTAAAGCTGCTAAAATTATTTTTTTTATTTTAGTATTTCTTTTTAAAAGGATATCAACACTTATTAATAGAAGACCATCAATAATAAAATTTATTAAGATTATTAAATCTATATATATTATCATATCAGCCTCCTAAGATAAGTATAAAAAAAAGACACCGTAAATTGTGTCGCTTTTTAAATATTTTTAGAAATTATCGCGATTTCTTAAAAATGGTGGAATATCAAAGTCTGATTCATCATCTAAGATTGTGCGTGGTCTTTCTTCAGTTCTTAAATTAAAATCAACATGATCATCATCTTCAAAACCAGTAGCAATTACTGTAACAATTACTTCTTCATTTAAGTTTTCATTAATTACTGCTCCAAAGATAATATTTATATCAGTATTAGCTGATTGTCTAACTACTTCTGCTGCATCTTCTGCTTCAAATAAAGTTAAATTAGTTCCGCCAGTAACATTAATAATTGCCGCAGTTGCACCAGTTATACTTGTTTCTAAAAGTGGTGATGAAACAGCTTGTTTAGCAGCTTCTATTGCTCTATTTTCACCGACTCCAAGACCAATTCCAATTAAAGCATTACCTCTATTTTCCATAATAGCTTTAACATCGGCAAAGTCAAGGTTAACTAAACCTGATACCGCAATTAAATCACTAATTGACTGAACACCACGATGAAGCACATTATCAACTTCTTTAAACGCATCAAGCATTGGTGTTGCTTTATCAATAATGTCTCTTAATTTATCATTTGGAATAACAATTAAAGTATCAACATGTTTTTTTAACTCATCAATTCCAACAACTGCTTGTTCCATTCTCCTTTTTCCTTCAAATCTAAATGGTTTAGTGACAATACCTACGGTAAGCGCACCTAAATCTTGAGAAATTTCGGCTATTACTGGCGCAGCTCCTGTACCTGTTCCTCCACCCATTCCGCAGGTTACAAATACCATATCAGCGCCTTTAAGCGCCTCTTTAATTTCTTCTTTACTTTCCATAGCTGCTTCTCTGCCAACCTCAGGGTTAGCACCTGCTCCAAGACCAACAGTAATAGATTCACCAATTTGCAATTTATTAGCAGACTTTGATGCATTTAAAACTTGAAGATCAGTATTAGCAACAATAAATTCAACGCCTTTAACGCCAGATTCAATCATCCGGTTAACTGCATTACAGCCACCGCCACCTACTCCTACTACTTTAATTTTAGCAATTTGATCCATCTCTAATCCAAACATAACTTACTCTCTCCTTAATTATCAAAAAAGTATCCAAATATTTTACCTAATATTGAATCACTAGGAATTAATACTTTTGAATCTTTATTACACATATTTTCGACATCATCATCACTTACTGTAGAGTAAGAGCGATGTCTAAGTTTTAACTTCTCATTAAATGACTTAATCATTCCCAAGGCTGTACTATACTTATTATCTCTAGCTCCTAAAGTATTTATAACTCCAATACTAGCCGATTCTCCAAATAAACTTGTAAGGGCAATATTAAAATCTTTAAATTCCGTTAAACCTCCTGTTATAATTATATAACTTATTTCCTTTTTTGTTAAGTGGTTAATTGAATTTTTAACATTTTTTAGTATTTCTATCATCCGACTAGCAACTATTTCAGTCAATTCATATTGATTTATCGTAATTTCTTCATTATTTTTATTAACTATTTTAATAGTTTCTTTCGGATTCGCCCTTCTAATATTTGCCAGGGCTAAGTTTTCTTTTAAATATTTAGCATTCTTCATTTTTAAATTATATATATAAGCAATATCTTTATCAATATTTATTCCTCCTAAATTAATTACTTCATTATTAATATATATACCTTTACTTATTACACTTACCTCTGTCTTCGCACAACCAATATTAACAACTATTCCAGTCTTTAAGTCTAAATAATCATTTTTAAAATTATAATAATCAGCTAGTCCTGTTGAAGTAATATCTATTACTTCTAAACCTGATTTTTCAAGGATGCCTAAAATATCATAGACTTCTTTTTTAGGAGCAGTAATTAATACCGTGCGAGCAGTTATACTTTTACCTTTTTTATTAAAAGGCTCTTTTGTTTCTCCGTCTCCTACTCTAAAAAAAACTGGAACAAGCCCAATAAGCTCCGAACTTTCATTTATTTTATTATAAGCGGTACTTTGCAAGATTCTTAAGATATCATTACTAGTTACTCTAGTGTCTTCATTTGTAATCGTATTAACTGACTCACTTACAATAAAATTATTAAAAGTAGTGGGAATATTAGCAATAATTTTCTTTATTTTAAAATTAAGCTTAAGTGATGCTTTATCTATTACTAATTTAATCGATTTTACTAAGGCAGCCTCATCAAATATTTCATAATTTCTAAAGCCTTTAGTTTTACCCTCAAGAGCACATAAAATATTGAATTTATTATCAAAAAATTCTGCAACTACGAGCTTTATGTTATCACAACCAATATCAATACTTCCAATTATTTTCCTCATATGCCTAGTAACTAGCCTTTCTAAAGTTTATTATAGCATGTAATATAAGTTTTTGAAAATATTTTTAAAAAAAAGTTTATAAAAAAAACATCATAATGATGCTTATTAATTAAACTTTTTATATTTGTTAAAGATATAATAGGTTATTAAACTTACAAAAGTAATCAAGACTATTATGGATGGAAAATATATTCCAGTCGGCGGATTTTCTTTAATAATAGGTGCGGTTGTTGTAGTTGTAGTTGTCGTAACTTCTTTAGGCTCTGAAGTAGTAGTAACAGGTATATTTTCCTCATCAGGAAGATTTGCTAAATCAATCTCGAATTTAAACGAAGTCTCATCAATTTTAGTAACAGTTACTCCTTCGTCTGCTAAATTAAATCCATTTCCTTCGTAAATATACGGATTATCTACAACAATAAATTCGCCTTTTGGGTAGCCTCGAAACTGGCCATAGGCATCAATCACTGAAAGAATTCAACATATTTAAGATTTTCACAATCTTGCTCTGTTGCTTCGTCTTCAAAATACATTAATCTTAATGAAGATGAAGTCTCTTCATTAATAATTAATGGTTGAATAATTATCGGCGCATTATGATTGAAACTAGTTGCACTTAATTCACCATAAAAAATATTAAAAATTAATATACTATCGTTTAAATTACCCTCAATACTGTCCCATATATAATCGTATGGATCCGATAGCAGTGACATAGATCCGTCCACTAATATTGAACCCTCGTCAATTGAAGAAAGAGTTTGCATAAATATATCAGTATAATTTTCTTTTAATTGTCCCACATAAAAGTCGCCATAATTATTACTGTTTATTTTCATTACCAAATCCTCTAAAGAAATATTTTTAGCTGAAACTTGATTAATTCCAAAAAAACTTAAAATTAGTAGCAGTAATAAATATTTTAGTTTCTTCATTATTTTCACCTCTATTATTTACATTATAACAACATTAGAATAAAAAGCTAGGCTTTTTCTAATTTTTTTAATTAAATAGTAAAAGATAGCTCTATAGCCAAATTGTCCCCCAAAAAATATATCATTACTTTTAAATTTTCTTGGCTATAAATATAACTTTGTTATTATTTTGAGCTATTACTGGAAAAATATAACCATTTTGGCCAATAAACTTTTCTTCTATTCTGGAAGCAACATCAAAAAATAAATTATATAAAAAAAACATCATAATGATGCTTATAAATTAAACTTTTTATATTTAATAAAAATATAATAGGTTATTAAACTTACAAAAGTAATCAAGACTATTATGGATGGAAAATATATTCCAGTTGGCGGATTTTCTTTAATAATAGGTGCGGTTGTTGTAGTTGTAGTTGTCGTGACTTCTTTAGGCTCTGAAGTAGTAGTAACAGGTATATTTTCCTCATCAGGAAGATTTGCTAAATCAATCTCTAATTTAAACGAAGACTCATTAATTTTAGTAACGGTTACTCCTTCATCTGCTAAATTAAATCCCTTTCCTTCGTAAGTATACGGATTATCTACAGCAATAAATTCGCCTTTTGGGTAGCCTCGAAACTGGCCATAGGCATCAAGCACTGAAAGAATTGTGATATATTTAACATTTTTATAATCTTGGTCTGTTGCTTCATCTTTAAAATACATTAATTTTATTGAAGATGAAGTATCTTGATTAGCAACTAATAGTTAAAAAACTTCCGTTGCATTTAAATCAAAATTAGCTCCATATTCTAAATCAAAATAAATATAAAAGCTTAATATACTATTATTTAAAGTACCATGGATATAGTCCGTAATATAATCATATGGATCCGATAGTGGTGCCATATTTCCATCCACAAATAAGTCGCCATAATCAATTGAGGCAATAGATATCATATACATATCAGTATAATTTTCTTTTAACTGTCCAATATAATAGTCGCCATAATTATTACTGTTTATTTTCTTTACCAAATCCTCTAAAGAAATATCTTTAGCTGAAACTTGATTAATTCCAAAAAAACTTAAAATTAGTAGCAGTAATAAATATTTTAGTTTCTTCATTATTTTCACCTCTATTATTTACATTATAACAACATTAGAATAAAAAGCTAGGCTT
>JAQVNR010000085.1 GCA_028703035.1 Bacilli bacterium
AATAGTCTTTGACCTGCTTGGTTTTTTTGCTAAATTTTACTGTAAAGTAAGCTTTTTTTTCTTATTATTTTAAGTTTTTAAATTTACTATTTATGCTTTTTATATAGTTTGGCTGTGAATTGTAACATAATATTCTTTACGAAAGTTTAATTTTTTGATAAAATAAATAAAGAAAGAGGCGGATTTAATGCTGAAAGATTTATTAAATAAAGAAGTAAGACTTACTTATGTAATGGGCTATTCTTATGGAACTAAAAGAGGAGTTATTACTAAGGTAAGTGTTGATTATATAGTGATTGATAATAATACTTTGATAAATACTAAAATGATTATTAAAGTCGTTATTAAAGAAAGAAAGTAATATATAAAGAATAAAGGGTGATTTAAATGAAAATATTAGTAATTGGTAAACCAACATATAATGTGATTTTACCAGTGGAAAAGTTTATATTAGAAGGAAGCAAAAATAAACTAAATGAGAAAATTGAAGCCGGTGGTGGCTTAGCTATCGTTGCATCAAAATTACTTGCTAATTGGAAAATGCCTGTATCTTTTTCAGGTGTTGTTGGTAGTGATATCTTTGGTAATAAAATAAAAACAGAATTGGAAAGCTTTAATATTGATACTAAATACTTAGAGATTAATTGTGAACATCCAACAAGTGTTAATTATTTAATACTTAACAAACAAAACGGTTCATCAACTCAAGTGATAATAAATAATCCAGAGATAAATTTAACTAAATATAAATATGACTTTGTGCCAGATTATATATTAATGGATGGAAGTGATTTAAATGGTAGTAATGCCGCGCTAAATAATTATCCTAAAGCAATTAGTATTTTAATGGCCAATGTTGTATCAAATAATATTTATAGTTTAAGTAAAAGATGTACTTATGTAGTAGCTAATTCTAGTTACGCGATGGCTTTAACTAAAATGGACTTAGAATTTAATAAAAGTAAACAATTAGTAAACTTTATGCAAAAAATTAAGGATTTAAATAAGGCTCAGTATGTTGTTACCTTAAAAGAAAAGGGAGTTTTATATACTAGTAATAATCAAGTTAAAATTATTCCGGCGATAAAACTCGAAAATATTATAGATGATACCAATTCTGGCAGTGTCTTTTTTGGAGCCTTTAGTTATGGAATTATAAATAATTATGGAATTGATGAGACTGTCAAGATAGCTAATATTGCTGCCGGTCTTTCAATGACAAAACTCACCTATTTACCTAATCTTTCTGAGGTTCTAAAACTAGCAGGTTTAAAAGAACCTAAGACAAGCGAAGAATTATGAAAGATCCATTTTTAGCAAGTTTACCAAATTTAGATGTTCATGGTGAGGCAAGTGATACGGTAATATATCTTGTTAGTGATTTTATTAATGATAATCTAACTATGGGTAATAAAAAACTAGTTATTATTCATGGAATTGGTGAAGGTATTTTAAAAAAAGTGATAAATAATTATTTTAAAAAGGATAAGCATGTTAGTAAAATATATGGTGATATATTTAATCTTGGCATTACAATTATTGAACTAAAGTAAGGAGAATTATGTTTGTAGATGAAGTGACAGTAAAATTAATAGCTGGAAAAGGTGGAGATGGCTGCACTTCTTTTAGACGTGAAAAATTTGTTGAGATGGGTGGACCAAATGGGGGAAATGGTGGCAAAGGTGCGGACATAATATTTAAAACTGATAAATCCCTGCGTACTTTAATTGATTTAAAAATGATGAAAACAATTAAAGGAAATAAAGGTGTTAACGGTAAAGGCTCCGATAGAAATGGCGCTAAAGCTAGTGATATTATTATCAAAGTTCCCATGGGAACTACAGTAACTAATCTTGAAACTGGTGATATTATCGCCGATTTAGTTAAAGAAGATGAAATGCAAGTAATTGCATTAGGTGGCAGAGGTGGCAGAGGAAACAAAGCTCTGGCAACTAGAGAAAACAAAGCGCCACATACAAGTGAACTTGGTCAGCCTGGTGAAGAACTAACAATTAAATGTGAACTTAAAGTTTTAGCTGATGTTGGTTTAGTTGGCTTTCCTAGTGTTGGGAAAAGTACAATTCTAAGTATGATAAGTGGGGCAACACCTAAAATCGCCGCCTATCATTTTACAACTCTATCACCTAATTTAGGGCTAGTTAGAGTCTATGATGATACATTTGTAATTGCTGATTTACCTGGTTTAATAGAAGGAGCAAGTGAAGGCATAGGACTTGGACATAAATTTTTAAGGCATGCTATGCGGACTAAAGTTATTGCTCATGTTCTTGATATGTCAGGTGTAGAGCAAAGAGATCCACTTGATGATTATGAGCTGATAATAGACGAGCTTAAACAGTATGATGAAAAACTAATTTTAAAACCTTCGGTAGTTATCGCTAATAAAATGGATTTAGAAAATTCAGAGAAAAACTTAACTAGATTTAAAAATAAATATCCTAATCTTAAAATATTTCCAATAAGTGCGCTTCTTAATGAAGGACTAGATGACTTAATTGTTTATTTAAATAAATTAGTTAAAGAAACAGAAAATACTCCACTTTATGAAATAAGTGATAATCATAAAGTTTATAAATATGAAAAAGAAATTAAATTTACGATTACCAAAGAAGGTAATGTTTGGGTTATAAAAGGAAAAGAACCTGAAGAACTCCTGCAAATGACTCGTTTTACTGAGGATGAAAGCATTTTAAGATTTGCGAGAAAAATTAAAGGAATGGGCATCGAAGATGAACTTGAAAGACTAGGAGCTTATCCTGGAGATGAGGTTAAAATACTAGATTATATCTTTAATTATAAAGAATAATTATAATCTGACAATATTTTTAATTGAAAATATATATAATAAGTTTGGTGATTAAAATGCGAACTTTTTATTTATTTAAAGTAAAAGATGAATATAGTAAACTAACTAAAAATATTCCCTATAATTTATATAATACTTATGCCAGCATTAGAATAAGTAATCCTGATAATTTAAACTATATATATAATCAATATAAAAGTATTACTGAAAAAGTCTCAGTTGCGGATATTAATCATTATTTAATGCGAGCAATGGAAAAATATGATGGATATAGTATTTACCGTAATACACATATGTACAATAATTATTATAGTGATGAGGTTAGTAAACTTGTTATCTACAATTCATATTTTATTTTAAAGTGTAATAAGAGTGCTAGTACATTTCTTTCCGTTTTATATCATATACCAAATTTATTTGTAATTGATTTTGAAAACAAAGATTATTTTTGGTTAAAAAATGCTGATTTAACACTTGCCCCTTAAGGGCTTTATAGTGTATAATTAAACATGAGGAGTGAAGAAAAGATGATTCAAGATATATTACTTGTTTTACTGGGAATAGTAATTGGCGCAATTGCAGGTTTTTTCTTATTTAAAATGTATATGCAAAAATATTTAAAGGAAAATCCACCAATTAATGAAAAAATGATTGAGACTCTAATGAGTGGAATGGGAAGAAAACCTAGTCAAAAACAAGTTAAGCAGTTAATGCAACAAATGAATAAGATGAAATAATGAAAATAGATGTAACCATAACAGGGATATTTATTTTTTCCTTGATATATTAGACATTTTGTGGGAAAATATTATTTCGGAAGTTCCTATTAAGGTTACTAAACCTTGTTTAGAAACTAAAAAAATATAAAAGGCAGTGGCTGGGAATTGAAATAACTAGCTTGAAGGAAGGAGTGATACTATGGCAGTTCCATTTAGAAGAACTAGTAAAACTAAAAAAAGAATGCGTCGTACTCATTTAAAGAAAAACGCACCAAGTATTGTTTTATGTAATAATTGCGGAGAGGCATTAGCGCCACATCGCGCATGTACAAATTGCGGATATTATAAGGGTAAAGAAGTAATAGAAGTTGCTACTAAAGAATAAGATATATTTTTAAATACCTAATTATAGGGTATTTTTTTATGCTTGTTGGCAAATACGAATCTTTTCGTTAGTAAATGAGTGTAGGTAGTATAAGGGCTAAAAGAGGTAAAGAAAAAATCTTCGCCCCATAATATGCTCTTTTTTTGTTGTTTTTCATTAAAAAACCTGTTTTTATTAAAAT
>JAQVNR010000028.1 GCA_028703035.1 Bacilli bacterium
GAAGGCTCAAAACTTGGCTTTTGGATAGCGAAATATGAACCAACTTACGTTGGAGTAGCAACAATAACAGGTACTTGTGATTCAGAGGATAATATCATTACAAATAAAACAGTGCAAATTTTACCAGGTGCAACAAGCTGGCGCTGTATAAATGTATCAAATGCTTATAATGCTACATTAAATATGAAAAGTAATCCAGCTTATGGCTGGGACGAAGATGAAGTAGACCCTCATATGCTTACCAATATAGAATGGGGTGCAGTAACATACCTTTCTAAATCTACTTATGGAGCAGACAAAGAAGAGATATGGAATAATGCCTTTAACCAGTATCGGACAGGTTGTTCTGGAACCGGTGTAAATGCAAATAGTGAACCTACATGTGTAGTATACAATACTACACATGGTGTAAAAGCAAGTACAACTCATAATATATATGGAGTATATGATATGAGTGGAGGAGCATGGGATAGAGTCATGGGGAATTACAATAATCTTCCTGCATCAAGTGGTTTTAATACCACTGAAATAACGAATATCCCAGCTAAATATATTAGTAGATATACAACAGAAGAATTATATAAAGGTTATGGTATGGAATATGATACTACTATATATGGAGATGCAGTATATGAAACAAGCTATGGTGCTGCTAGGCATAATGGAACAGCCTGGGAAGGAAATGGAGCAGGTAGCTGGTACGGGGACTATTCTTACCTACCGCACACGTCCTATCCCTGGTTCTATCGGGGTGGTTATTGGGACGATGGTACCTCTGCTGGCCTCTTCGGCTTCTACAATACGAATGGCGGTGCCCGTGTCCGCAACTCGTTTCGGCCTGCCGTTGGGGGCGAGTAGTAAAAATAATTTGAAAAATTTTGAGCGAGCTTTTCCAATTAAGTGTGTCTAATATAAGGAGTGTAAAAGAATAAAAAAATATATGAGCTTTTCTAGTTAACTGTGTCTGGGAAGAAATTCTAATAAAAATTCAAATGTACTTAATTAAATTTAAGTGCATTTTATATTTGAAAGATAGTATGTAGTAAATATCTATTTATAAAGTTTAATTAAAATGTTATAATTGTTATACAAGTTTGGAGAAATATATGAAGGTTGAATATACATTAATTAAATGCGAAAAAGATACTGGGGCAAGACTTGGGAAAGTAAAAACCAATTATGGAGAGTTTGAGACTCCAATGTTTATGCCGGTTGGTACCCAAGGGACTGTTAAAACTTTGTCCCCAGAGGAAGTAAAAGAAATAGGTGCTGGGATCATACTTGCTAATACTTATCATTTATGGCTAAGACCAGGTGAGGATATAATTGCTAAGGCTGGCGGTCTTCATAAATTTATGAATTATGATGGACCGATTTTAACTGACAGTGGTGGCTTTCAAGTTTTTAGTTTGGCAAATCCTAAAGATATAACTGAAGAGGGTGTTACTTTTAAAAACCATATTAATGGGGATAAATTATTTTTAACTCCGGAGAAATCAATTGAAATTCAAAATAAACTTGATAGTGATATAGCGATGAGTTTTGATGAATGTCCTCCAGCTTCTGCGAGTTATGAATATATGAAAAAAAGTATTGAAAGAACTTTGAGATGGGCGGAGCGTGGTAAAGTTGTTCATAATAATCCAAAACAAAGTTTGTTTGGGATTATTCAAGGTGGTTATTTTGAAGATTTAAGAAAATATTCGGCTGAAAAGACTGTTAAAATTGGTTTTGATGGTTATGCAATTGGCGGAGTAGCTAATGATAATGAATCAAAGGAAGAAATGTATAAAGCAATTGGCTATAGCACCCCCTATATGCCTAGTGATAAACTTAGATATTTAATGGGAGTAGGAGATCCAATTGATTTAATTGAAGGAGTAATTAGGGGAGTTGACATATTTGACTGTGTTATTCCCACTCGTCTTGCTCGTCATGGACATGCCTATACAAAATATGGTAAAATAAATCTGCGCAATGCAAAATATAAAGAAGATTTCACTAGCATCGATGATTCTTGTGATTGTTATGCTTGTAAAAGCTATACTCGGAGCTATATTAGGCATTTGCTAGTTGCAAATGAAACATTTGGAGCAAGATTATTATCAATTCATAATATTAATTTTTTAATTAATATTACTAAAAATGTGCGTAATGCAATTAAAGAAGACCGATTACTTGAGTATCGAAATAAGTTTATAAAGGAGTACTATGGAGAAGATTAAATTAAGTTATATTATTTACTTTATTGCCGGAATAAGTGTTCTTATTTTAGGAATATCTGCTTATAAGGCGGAAAAGAATCATGAAGAAAAACTATATCATGTAGTTTATAGCAAAATAAAAGAAACCGCCCTTGAGTGTTATTTGCTTGAAGATTGTAAAGGTGATATTACATTAAATGATTTATATTTAAAAGAATATTTAACACCAGTATATGACCCAGTAACTAAAGAAGAGCTAGATAATGAAATATGTATTACATATAATAATAAAGAGGTTGAGTTTTGTTCTTAAAAACTTCTTTTTTGTTTCAAGAGGAGGAAAAATGTTTAAAATATTAAAAAAAATAAATAAAAAAGAAATAAGTTTAATGTTAGTTGTTGTTCTTTTAGTTGTGTTTCAAGTTTGGCTTGATTTAAAATCTCCAGAATACATGGCAGAAATAACCAAACTAGTACAAACACCGGGTTCTAAGATTATAGATATTTTGCTAAATGGTTTTTTTATGATTTTGTGTGCTTTAGGAAGCCTTGCTGGAGCAATTGCTGTTGGTTATTTAGTTTCCTATGTTTCATCAACTTTTGCATTTCGTTTAAGAAAATTATTGTTTAGTAAAGTTGGGGATTTTAGTATGGAAGAAATTAAAGCTTTTTCTACTAATAGTTTAATTACGAGAACGACTAATGACTTAACTCAAGTGCAAATATTTTTAGCAGTTGGGCTTCAGATTTTAATAAAATCACCACTTTTAGCTATTTGGGCGATATTTAAAGTACTCAATAAAAGCTGGGAATGGATGCTACTCACAGCTGGTTCAGTTTTCTTTATTTTAATTTATATTATTATCTTAGTTTTATTTGTTATGCCAAAATTTAAAAAGGTTCAAGAAGCAATTGATGATGTTAATGGAATTGCTAGAGAAAATTTATTAGGTATTAGAGTAGTAAGAGCTTTTAATGCTGAGGATTATCAAGAAAATAAATTTACAAACATTAATAACAACTTAACAAGTATTCAGACATTTATTCAAAAAATGATGTCTACTATGCAACCCGTAATGCACCTTGTAATGCAAATGTTAACTGTGGGAATTTATTTAATTGGTGCTTATTTAATAAGTTCAGCCGGTAGTGCAGATAAGTTAAATATTTTTAGTAATATGGTAGTTTTCTCAACTTATGCAATGATGATTCTTATGGCTTTTGTGTCACTTGCTTCGGTTTTTATATTTTATCCAAGGGCCAGTGTTTCAGCCCTGAGAATTAATGAAGTCTTAGAAACTGAATCTAAAATTAAAGATGGATATGTTAATAGGGATACTAGTAAAGTTAAAGGTACTGTAGAGTTTAAAGATGTTTCTTTTAAATATCCCGATGCTGATGAATATATGCTGCAAAATATTTCTTTTAAAGTAAATGAAGGAGAAACATTTGCTATTATTGGATCAACTGGTTCCGGAAAGTCAACCTTAATTAATTTATTGCCAAGATTATACGATGCAACTAAAGGAACAGTTTTGGTCAATGATATAGATGTTAAAAAGTATAAACAATCATTTCTTAATAATAAAATTAGTTATATTCCTCAAAAGGCGGGAATGTTTAGTGGAACGGTTAAAGAAAATGTTAATTATGGAACCAGCAATGTTAAAAAAACTCAAGATAGATTAAAGAAAGCAATTGAAATAGCGCAAGCTAAAGACTTTGTGGAAAATTTAGATGGTCAGTATGATTCGTATATAGCCAGAGGTGGAACTAATGTTTCCGGTGGTCAAAAACAAAGATTATCGATTGCTAGAGCAATTATGAAAAAACCAGAAATATATATATTTGATGACACATTTTCTGCTCTTGATTATAAAACCGATTTAAAATTAAGACAAGAATTAAAAAAACATACTAAAGAAGCAAGCTGCATTATAGTATCACAAAGGATTGGGACGATTTTAAATGCTAATCAAATTTTAGTTTTAGATAAAGGAAAAAGTGTTGGCCTTGGAACTCATCAAGAACTTCTAAAAACTTGCAGGGTATATAAAGAAATAGCTTTAACTCAGCTTAGTGAAAAGGAGCTTAAAGAATGAAAAATAATCCAAATCAAATAAGAATTTCCCGAAAAGGAGGAATGCGAGGTAGAGTTTCTTCTGGGGAAAAACCAAAAAACTTGCCAGCAGCTTTAAAGAAAATATTTAACTATGGCAAGAAATATCAACGCACGGTTATATTTTGCACGCTTTTATCAATAATTGGTTCAATTATTTCAATTTTTGCCCCTAATCAAATAAGTAATCTAACTGATGTTATATCGGCTGGTTTAACTACTAAAATAAACTTCTATGAAGTTAAAAAAATAGTTATTATTTTATTTTTAATTTATTTAATTGCCTCAGGCACAACATTAATAGTTGGTTTAACAATGACTACTGTTTCAAATAAGTTTTCTAAAAATTTAAGAGATGATATATCAAGTAAAATAAATAAATTACCACTTAAATATTTTGATAATCATAGTTATGGAGATATATTATCAAGAATTACTAATGACGTAGATGCTATTAATCAAGTTTTACAAAATAACATTGTATCTTTAATTAATGCTATCGCACTGGTGCTGGGGTCTATAATAATGATGGTTTATACAAATTTAATCCTGGCGATAACCACTATTTTATCAACAATAATTGGTTTTATTTTAATAGTATTTATATTAGGAAAAAGTCAAAGATATTTTATTGAAAGACAAAATGCTTTAGGTGATTTAAATGGTCATATTGAAGAGATGTATTCTAATCATACAATAGTAAAAGTATATAATGGTAAACAAAGTTCAAATAAAAAATTTGATTTTTATAATGAGAAAGAATACAAAGCCAATCTTAAAAGTCAATTTTTATCAGGAATTATGCAACCAATTATGATATTCTCCGGTGATTTTAGTTATGTTGCTGTTTGTATTGTTGGTGCAGTTCTTGCTAGCCAAAATATTATTACGTTTGGAGTAATAATGGCCTTTATCTTATATGTAAGAATTTTTTCTGGACCACTTCGTCAAATCGCAATGAGCTTAGGTCAGCTTCAGAGTGCGGGTGCAGCAAGTGAAAGAGTTTTTGAATTTTTAGAAGAAGAAGAACTATTTATCTCTAAAAATAAAAAAAGAACTTTAAAAGCTAAAGATGTTAAAGGAAACATTGAATTTAAAAATGTAAACTTTGGATATAATTCAAAAAAATTAGTTATCCAAGACTTTAGTGTTAAAGTTAAAGCTGGGCAAAAAGTTGCCATAGTTGGTCCAACTGGAGCTGGTAAAACAACTTTAGTTAATTTACTAATGAGATTTTATGATATAGAAGAAGGCGACATTTTAATTGATGGAATTTCTATTCGTGATTTAACAAGAGAAAATGTTCGCGACTTATTTATTATGGTTCTTCAAGATACCTGGTTATTTGAAGGAACTATTAGAGAAAATATTGTTTATAATAATAAGAATATATCTGATGCTAAAATTAAAGATATATGTACAAAAATAGGTCTTGATCATTTTATTAAAACTCAAAGTAACGGTTTAGATCATCAAATAATTGATTCAGAAAGCATTTCCGCAGGTCAAAAACAGTTAATTACTATTGCCAGAGGAATGATTGCTAATGCCCCATTTTTAATTTTGGATGAGGCAACAAGTAATGTTGATACCAGAACCGAGGTTTTGGTGCAACAGGCGATGGATAAACTAATGAAAGGGCGAACTACTTTTGTTATTGCTCATAGATTATCAACAATTAAAAATGCTAATTTAATATTAGTAATGAAAGATGGAAATATTGTTGAAAAAGGAACTCATGCTAATCTACTTAAAATAAATGGTCATTATGCAGAGTTATATAATTCTCAATTTTCTAAAATTGATTAACAAGAGAAAAATCTCTTGTTTTTAATTGTCAAAAAAATGTCAATCGATGAAAAAAGTGCCTATATCCTAAAAAATCTCTTGCTTATTTTAACTTTATCGTGTAAGATAATGGTGGACAGTGACATGTTGTGGAAGAAAGTGGGGGATTTTTATGTTAATGGGAGAATATCACCATAACATTGATGATAAGGGTCGTCTTATTATCCCTAGTAAGTTTCGTTATGAGCTAGGAGAAAAATTCATCATAACTCGTGGTCTTGATAAATGTTTATTTATTTATTCAAGTACTGAGTGGAACAAAATTGTCGAGCGTCTAAAGAAATTACCTTTTACCAATAAAGATGCTCGAAATTTTACTCGTTTCTTTCTATCAGGCGCTGCTGAATGTGAGTTCGACCGACAAGGAAGAATAAACATTACCTCCCCACTGGTTAGTTACGCCGGTTTAACAAAGGAATGCGTTATAATCGGCGCAAATGACCGACTTGAAATATGGTCAAGTACTTTATGGGAAGAATTTTTATCAACTAATGAAGACAGCTTATCTGATATAGCAGAAAATTTATTCGCATCAGGAACTTATGAAACATTATAGTGTTTTAAAAAAAGAGACTATTGATGGTCTAAATATTAATCCAGATGGAATATATGTTGATGCAACTCTTGGATATGGTGGTCACTCAGAAGAAATATTAAAGCGATTAAGAAGGGGTTTTCTATTCGCCTTTGACCAAGATGAAGATGCGATTTGTTTTGGTCAAAAAAGATTATCCAAAGTTAGTAATAACTTTAAAATCATATATGCAAACTTTAGTAAGTTAAAAGAGGCACTTGCTACTGAAGGAATCACTAAGGTCGATGGAATTATCTTTGATTTAGGGCTATCTAGTCCGCAAATAGATAATAAAACGCGAGGTTTTACTTTTATGAATGATGCCCCACTTGATATGAGAATGGATAAACAAAATACTTTAACAGCAGAAGATATTGTTAATAATTATAGTGAAGAAGATTTAACAAGAATATTTTATGCATACGGAGAAGAAAGATTTTCTAAGTCAATTGCTAAAAATATTATTAAAGAAAGAAAAACAAAACCCATTACAAGAACAGTTGAACTAGTAAATATTATTAAATATTCAGTACCGCTTAAATACTTTTTAAAAAATCATCCGGAAAGACAAATATTTCAAGCAATTAGAATTGAAGTTAATAATGAATTAAAAGTTTTAGAAAAGGCTCTTGCATCAGCTCTTGATTTACTTAATCCTAAAGGAAGAATATGTGTAATATCTTTTCATTCTTTAGAAGATCGAATTGCTAAAAAAATATTTAAAAAAAATAGTGAAATTAATAGTTTAGTTAAAGGTCTTCCGGTTATACCAGAAGAATATAAACCTAAAATTAAACTAATTGTAAATAAACCTGTTGTAGCAACAGAGGCTGAGATTAAAGAAAATAGTCGCAGTAAAAGTGCTAAGTTAAGAATAATAGAAAGGCTTTAATTATGGCTAAACAAAAGAAAGTAAAACTAAGTGGAGTAGATAAATTTATGATAACAATTTTAGTTAGTCTAGCTCTTCTTACGCCACTTATAGTTGTTTTATCAAAAAGTATTCTTTCAAGAAGTAATATTGAAGTTGAAAAAATAAAATCTAAAGTAGAAAAACAAGAAACAATTAATGAAAGCTTAATGATGAAAATAAATGAACTAGCTAGTTTGTCAAATATTCAAGACGTTGCTAAGGAGTTTGGGTTAAGTTATATTAATGATAATATTATAGTAATAAAATAGGGTGGCGATTAAAAATGAAAAAAGGGAACAATTGCGTAAAATTAAATGAATACTTTTTAATTGTAATTGTTCTTTTATTTGTTTTAATAGGTGTGAAAATAGTTTATGTCGCAGTTTCTCCAGCTGTTGATGGCATTGATTTAAAAGCTCTAGCGCTTTCCAACCGAACCGCATCGAAAACAATTAGAGCCAGTAGAGGAACAATTTATGACATTAATGCTGAGGTTTTAGCTGGAGACGTCCGGTCCTATACAGTTATTGCTTACTTATCAGAATCAAGAACAAGTGATGTTGATAATCCTCATCATGTAGTTGAAAAAGAAGCAACTGCTAAAAGTTTGAGTCCTTTACTTGAAGTTAGTGAAGAGTATATCCTAGAGCGTCTTAATGAGGATAAATATCAAGTAGAGTTTGGGGCAAGTGGTAGAGCAATTACTGAGCTTAAAAAACAAGCAATTGAAGCCTTAGATTTACCAGGTATTGATTTTATTGAAGATTCTAAAAGAGATTATCCAAATGGTGATTTTGCTTCTTATTTAATCGGTTATGCTCGAAAAAATGATCAAGGAATCATTGCTGGAGAAATGGGAATTGAATCTAAATATGATGACATGCTAAAGGGAATCGATGGCAAAATTACTTATGAAAAAGATGCCTATGGCTATAAAATGGCCGGTAAAATGGAAGTTATAGAGCCAGCTAGTAATGGCTATGATATTTACTTAACAATTGATTCTAATATTCAAATGTATTTAGAAAATGCAATAATGGAAATGGAAAAGAAAGGTCTTGAATGGGCAACTTTTACAATTGCGGATGCAAAGTCAGGTGCAATAATTGCATCAAGCTCATCACCAAGTTTTGATCCCAATGTTTTAGAAATTGAAAATTATAGTAATCCTTTAACATCTTATGCATATGAGCCAGGCTCAACTATGAAAATATTTTCATTTATGGCAGCTATGGAAAGTGGTAAATATAATGGTGATAAGTTATATCAATCTGGTAATATTGTTGTTGATGATTATAAAATTAGTGATTGGAACAATTATGGTTGGGGAAAAATTTCCTTTGATACTGGTTTTATTTATTCTTCAAATACAGCGGCAGTTAGAATTGGCCAAAGCATAGGCCGCGATTATTTAACTGATTTTTATGAAAATTTAGGCTTTAATCAAAAAACTAAAATTGAACTTCCCAATGAATATGAGGGATCTCTAGAACTTGTTTATGAGTCTGAACTAGCAAGTGCCTCTTATGGGCAAGGAATTACAACAACCCCAATTCAAAATATTCAAGCACTTACTACTCTTACTAATAATGGAACAACAATGAAACCTTATCTAATTTCAAAAATAGTTGATTCAAGCACGGGTGAAGTAGTTTATGAAGGACAGAAGACGGAAATAAATAAAGTTGCTAGTAAAGATACGATTAATAAAATTTTAGATTTAATGGATTTGGTTGTCAATAATGAGGACCGCACCGCAACAGGTGTTGGATATCATACTGATGCTGTTACTTTAGTTGGCAAAACTGGAACTGCTCAATATACCAAAGCCGATGGAAAATATTCATCAGGAACATTTAATAATATTAGATCATTTTCTGGAGTTTTTCCGAAAGAAAATCCAGAATATATAATTTACTTTTCAGTTAAAGACTTTATTGGTTCATCATCTGATTTAGGAAGAATTACTAAATCGGTAGTTGAGTCAATTGCTAAATATAAAAATCTTAGTGAGCATGAATCGAAAGTAGATAAAGCAAAAATAGTTACCGTTAAAAACTATATTAATTCTTCAATAGATGATATTAAGAAAAGTCTTGATTCATCAGGTTTAGTACCAATAATTATTGGTACTGGAGATATTATTATTAATCAATCTATTTTAAAAAATACTAAAGTTATACATGGTACAAAAATACTCCTTTTAACTAGTGGTAATGAATACCATATGCCAAATGTTATTGGTTGGAGTAGTAGTGAAATAATTAATCTAGCTAATCTTCTGAAATTAAGTTATAATATAAATGGATTTGGTAAAGTTGTCAATGTTTCTATTTTACCGGATCAAATAATTAATCAGGAAGATATTTTAAACATAACTTTAGATAGTAGGAGTGTAGTAAATGAAAAAGAAGAAGACAAAGAAAAAGAACAAATTTAAAAAATATTTAAAAAAGTTTTTTAATTCTGTTAAATTTTTAATTATAATTTTAATCTTAATAATAGTAGTATTACTTTTGTTTTGTAATCATTTAATGAATGCAAACAAAACCTATATGTTTAGCGGAGCAAGTGATTATGTAACTATTTTAAATGGAGTAATCAGCTTAAATTATGATGTTAACTTATTATCTGGTTCTGATATTAACTATGTTATGGAAGAGGATAAAATAGTATCTGAATATAAAATTGGCTATTATATTTTTAAAGATAATACTTTATCACCATTTGTTATTAAAACTGGAACTGATGATGAAGGGCTTTCATTAAAAGGTCTTATTAATGAGATGAGTGCATTTAATATTACCGAGCCATACAATATTAAAAGATTCTTTACTAAAGAAAACAAAGAAGCATTAGAAGAGGGATTATATTTTATTATTGAAGCTAAAACTATTGATAATGAAGAAATACTCGATAAGACTGAAATTAGTTTGTCAAAGGTATCTAATTAGATATCTTTTTTTCTTGTTATAGATTAATCTAATTACTCCGAATATTAAAACTCTCGTATAATATATTAGGTGGGTGATAAAATAAAAGATGATAAGATTTTTGAAAAGTTAATAAGTATTGAAGAAAAAAGTAAAAATAATAATTGCCGAATTAATAATTTAGAAAAAGAAACTAAAAATATTAGTCAAAGTGTTGTTGCAATTAAAGAAATAGCCATAGAAATTAAATATATGCGAATTGATATAGTTGATATAATAGCTAGATTAAAAGAGCTTGAAAATATCCCTAAAAACCGATGGAATGATTTGATTAAAGTAATTATTACAGTTGTTATCACCACCCTAACTACTTTTATTTTTATAAAATTAGGACTTAAATGAAAGGGTGATTAATATCAGTAATAAATTATATGATATTTTAAAATTTATTGCTAGCATTGTTTTACCAGCCTTAGGCTCTTTATATTTTGCACTTGCAACAATCTGGAATCTTCCTTTTGGAGAAGAAGTAGTTGGAACAATTGCGGTTGTTACAACATTTTTAGGCACGGTATTAAAAATATCAAATAACAATTATTATAAGGAAGTGATAAATATTGAATAGTTTAACTAAAGAAGAAATAGCTGAGCTTTTAGCTTTAGAGGTAATAGAAACTGAAGAAACTTTCGATGATGCTCATGTTCATAATCATGAAATAATAGATGGTGATGCAGATGATTAAGTTAAAATATCCTCTTAACTATATTGCGATAACAAGCGGATATAAAACCGAAAATCGACCAAATCATGCGGCAATTGATTTAGGTTGGAATAGAAATTATGGGGGAAATGATGTATTAGTTTATGCTCCCCAAGACGGTAAAGTTACCTTAGTTGTTGATGGCAAAGATAATAATTTGAATTCAGCAACAGATGCTGGAAACTTAGTTAAAATCCAGCATAAAGATAAACTAACAACTAGAGTAATTCATCTAAAAAAAGGAAGTATTAAGGTAAAAACAGGCGATGTTGTGCAAAAAGGCCAAATTTTAGCGAGAATGAACAATAGTGGTTATTCATTCGGGCCTCATCTTCATTATGATGTATGGTTTGATGGTCTTAAAGTAAATCCAATTCTTTATACTTACTACTATGATGATCAAGTAGTAAATCCAGAAACTTTAAAAAAATATAAACTACTAAAATATACTCCTGATGATAATCTAAAACTATATGATAAAGTTCTGCCAATAAAGCTAGTTAACTGGCAAGGAAAGAGCTTAATTCAGTATGATAAAGTTTACTATATAACTAAACTTGAACCAAAAAGAAATACCGCTGTATTAAGTGCACTTAGAGGAAACAAATATAAAGTTTGGGCAAGACTAGATATAAATAATATCAAAAAAGTTAGTGATTAAACTGACTTTTTTTTCTATAAAACATAAAATATATAAGGTGATGTAAATGAAAGAAAATAAAGTAGATGAAAACTTTTATTATTTAATGAAGTATATTAAAGAAAGAAATGTAGAAAAGATGATTATTGCAATTAAACAAAACTTTTTATATCTTAAATCTTATAATTTAAAAAAGTATCAATCGATTACTAACTATTATAATAAATATAAATTATGGGGGACAATTGATTTAGATAATGATGATTTAGTATTAATAGAAAGGAATGCTGTATCGCTTGTTAATTATCAAAAAGATTTTGAGTGGCTTTATAATAGTTTAAGTGACTATAAATCAAAGATTATTCTTTTAAATATCTTAACTTACTGGTTAATGATTGATGATCAGAAGATTAATAATTTGCTTGATAATACTTATAGTCAGTATTTTGATTTAGATTTAATTAAGATAAATCAAAATGAAGTATTTGTTGATGTTGGAGCTTATACAGGGGATACTGTTGCTAAATATATTAATACATTTGGTAAAAACAATTACAAAATAATATATTGTTATGAGATGGTATCAGATAATATTAAATATTTAAATAACACTATTAAAGAACTTGATTTAAGTAATGTGATTATTAGAGATAAAGCAGCAACAAACATAAATGATAAAGGTTTTATTAGTAGTGAAAAAATCTCTTCTGTTACTCAAGTTATAGAAGAGGGTGATATTGAAGTTAAAACAGTTAAAATTGATGATGATATAAAGGGACGAGTAACATTTATTAAAATGGATATTGAAGGAGGGGAGCTTAATGCTTTACTTGGTTTAAAAAATAAAATAAAAAAATATAAACCAAAACTTGCTATAAGTGTTTATCATAATAATAATCATTTATGGAAAATTCCTAAAATATTATCTTATTTAAATCCTAAATATAAATTTTATTTAAGATATTATGGTGGAGCTTTAGTTCCAACCGAATATATTTTATATGCAGTTTAATTATCTAACAGCCTTTTTAATAAGTTTAGCATGCATTACAACTTTTTCTTCTTTACTATAGCAAGTTGATAAAGTTATAATTTTATCTTGAGTGTTTAAATTAAGATTAAAGTTATAAGTGCTTCTATTTTTAAGCATATTTAAAAATTCTTGATATACTTCATCATCATAAAAGTTAGTCTCTATATAATCACTTGTCCTCTTTATGTGATAAACACTAAAGACTTGCCATAAAGTATTTTCTTTTTCAGTAGAAAGCTTTATTACATGATTATTTTTATTATTATACCAGTTAGATTTAATAATATTTTTAAGAGAACCAAACATTGTCGTGTCAAGTCTTCCATGAGCATATAAGATAGTATTCTTATCAAAGTCATTTATATTATTTCGGTAATCCATAAATACCCAGCCTGCATCATTATAATTTTTATTAAAATCTCTAGTTAAATAATAATCATTATTATTTGTTTGAACAAAGGGGTAGTTTATATTAGTGCCATTAACCTTAATCCAGCCAACTACATCACTATTAATAGTTTTTAAATCAGCAAAATTAACACTCATTAGATTCATTTTGATATAGTCCCAGTAAGGATTTTCTTTGTTCTCATCAGGATTAATTAACTCAGTATTATCATCATCTAAAGTTTCTTTAATTTCGGTATTTTTTAAATCATTAATCTGTTTTACAATTATATTACTATCTATTTTCCACTTAATTATATTAATAAGTGAAATTATAAATATAATTATAAAAATAAACATCATCATTAAAATAAATAAATTTTTCCATTTAATTTTCATATCTACCTCTTAAAATATTATAGCAGTAAAAGCAGTAAATTAAAAATATATTTTGGGGCATGATAAAATAAAGGAGGATAAAGTAGTGGGAATAATTTTTGCAATACTTGCTGGTTTATTAATGAGTATTCAAGGTGTATATAATACCAGGCTTATGGAATCATCTAGTATGTGGATTACGAACGTTTGGGTCCATTTTAGTGCTCTTTTAGTTTGTCTTATTATGTGGTTTTTCATGGGGCATAAAAACTTACTTACGGTTTTTAATGTCGATAATAAATTATATTTAGTCGGAGGAATATTAGGGGCATTTATTACTTTTACCGTGATAAAAGGAATTGATAAACTTGGACCAGCTCATGCAACAATGCTTATTTTACTTGCCCAACTTATAATAGCCTATTTAATTGAAGTAATTGGTTTATTTGGTACTGAAAAGATAGCTTTTCAGTGGCCAAAACTTATAGGAGTAATCTTGATGTTAACGGGAATATTTGTCTTTAAAAAATAAAATTATTCCTTATTATTTAAGCGAAAAATATATTGCAAAAAAATGGATTATATTGTAATATTTATAATAGGAGATGAGAAAGTGAAAATAAAGTTTAAAAAGTCTGTATTTATATTAGCTATTTGTACTATCTTTGGGGTTATAAATGTAAATGCAGAAGAAATGAGTAGTGTGTTTAAAGATGTGTTTCCAGAAGGGAAGATGAAAATTAAATCTGTTGCTCCCAAAGATGAGGAACAGGCATGGTCGATACTTGCTGAGGATAACATAGGCAGATATGAGGGTTTTTATTTACTTTTAGATACATGTAATGAGGCTTTTACAATGTGTGAGGTTTGTTATAATTGTGGCCCCGGACTAGAACCAGATAAAGATTCAGAAAATCACGAGATTAATTTTGAATATACTTATGATTCAAAGCTTAAGGAAGTAGTTGATAGTTATTTTAATAAAATTCCTGAAGGTAAAAATTTGTTTGCCGTAAAAGATTTAGAAATAATTAATTACTGGGTTAATGAGGGCACAAATATGATTAATTATTCTGGCGAATTAAAATCTTATATTGATAATAAGAATTTT
Source organism: Bacilli bacterium (assembly GCA_028703035.1). Classification (GTDB taxonomy): domain Bacteria; phylum Bacillota_I; class Bacilli_A; order RF39; family UBA660; genus DUUS01. Next base: position 14,902 of record JAQVNR010000028.1, read on the forward strand.
AATATTGATTTAAGATGTGGTGGTGGAACAGAATTTACTGATTCAGGAATTGGTATTGCCAAAGCTATATATGATAAGACCATTTATTATATTAACAGTTCTATGGGTTTTACTTTACAGCAAGCAATATATGTACCTGATGATACCGAACTTGATAAAGATAAATTAATGGCAGTAGCTCAAGCTAGAATTGATAATTATGTAGGACCAAAAAAAGTTACACTTAAATATGGTGGACTAGTTGAAGAATGGTTAGAAAGTACTGATGAAGAGTATGGTTATCATGAATCGTATAATGATGAAGACGGAGAATTACACTTTTTACAAGCTGCAGCTGGTGGGCATTATTATAAAGCAGTAGTTGGCGAAAGAGAATACTTTATAGCAATAATTAGAAGTACAAAAGATATGGTAAATCCAAAATATATTAGTTCTGATGTTGTTAGTGATATTACGATATCATCAGATAATGGAATAATTCCTTTAGATACATTAATTAGTGCTGATAGACTAACTAAAGGAATAGAGTTTGAAAAAATAAGTAAGATATTAAATCTTGCTAGTAGTGAAATATTTGATTTAAAACTATATTCTAATACATTAGAAGATTATATTACTAAATTAGATAATGGATTATTTGAGGTAAAAATACCAATTTCAGAGAAGTTTAAAGATAAAAAATTAATTGCTTATTATATTGATGATAATGGTAATAAAACTGAGTATGATGTTAAAGTAGAAAATGGTATGGCAATATTTAATACTAATCACTTTAGTATTTATACTTTAGCAGAAAATACACTAGATAATCCTCAAACTATTGATAATATTAGTGCTTATATAATTTTAGGAACAATATCAATAATTGGATTAATAGGATGTACTATATATTTAAGAAAAAAACAAACTAATTAAAATAATTATAAAAATCTTTTGATTGGTGTCTACTTAATAGGGTTCACATCATATAGAACTTTTCAGTTCTCATTAAAAAACAAACAAAAGTCGAATTTAAAGAAATAATACTAAAGGTGTGCTATAATAACTTTAAATTTTAATAGGAGGTTTTGTAGTGATAAAATCTAATTTAAAGCCATCAGAAGAAATGATATGGCAAAAATACCAAAGTGAAGATGCAAAAAATATTAATTTCCCTAAAATGTCTGTTCTTGATTTGATTAAGGAAGAAAATCAAGGAAGCCGTTTAGACAACACAGCTCTAAATTATTATGATAATAAAGTAAGTTATGGACAATTATTTGATAATATTGACAAAACTATTGAAAGTCTAAAATTAAAAATTAAATGTAGAGAAATAGTTACAATTGCCTCACTTACTACCTTATACGAAAACGGGTGTAATTTATTACATCAGTTTTTTTATTCCCGTTTTTGGTAAGCAAAGCGATAAACTCATTACTATCCCAAAGTTATTTGGGAAAACATTATGATTAGAAGCAATTA
>JAQVNR010000086.1 GCA_028703035.1 Bacilli bacterium
CAAATATTAAATAAAAACAAAAATGTAATAATGGTTAAATACGGAAAACAAATTGAATATAAAAATAGCTTTAAAAATTGGGCAGTTCTTCAAAGTTTAAATCATCCAGAAATGTCAGCTATTCAATTATTTGAGAAAGCTGGTTTTAATAGGAATATAATCAGAAGCAGATCAGCAGAAAGTAGAATCAGATACTGGAAAGGTAATTATTTTAAGAATAAAGAAATATATAATGAAAATCCAACAATTTTTCAAAATGAATCTTTAGAAAAGCAGAATAATACATTAATTTTATTATTAATATCTAAATTTGAGTCATTAATAAATGTGTTGTCAAAGAGATTATGAAAAAGAAAACAAAGCGAAAAAATTATGTGTTTACAGTTGAATTTGCAGACGAGATAGCAAAAAGAGCGATTATATTACAAAGTTCAGAAACTAAAGCAGTGGAGTATTATTTAAAATTGGGTTTTGAAGTATATGATTCAAATAAAGAAAGTAAAGAAATAATCTCTGCAATTAATAAATTAAGTAGAGAACAAAAATTTATCAAAAAATTATTGATACAATTATTTGTTAATAAAAAATTTGCATCTAATAGGTTAGAAAAAGAAGATGAAACATATCAAGAATTTATAAAAAACAAAGCGAAGGACAAATTTATTGACTAGTCCTCATGTAGTTTTAAAATGCAGATTTTTATATGCTTTAAATAATCCAGATCGATTTAATAAATTTAGTAAAAAAACAGCCGAAAATAATATCAATGCAATGTTCAATTATTTTTCTAATGTGAAAAAGAAAGCAATAAATATGTTTGATTATTTTAATGGAACAATTAATCAAGATGGTAAGGTAAATTTATTAATTGAAAATGGTGAATATGCAAATGAAGATGAAATAAATAAACGAAAAAAAGAATATTTGAAATATTTTAAGGATAGTAATTTATGGCAAGGTATAATATCTTTTAATAATGATTTTATTAATGAAAGTATTGAATTAAAAGAACTCGAAAAATTAATGACAACTAAAGTAATTCCAGATTTTTTAAGATATTGTGGATTCAAAGATATTGATAAAATGTCATATCAATTAGCACTTCATACTAATACTGAACATTATCATTTTCATTTTTCTTTTATAGAAAAGGAAGCAAATTATATTGGTTCAAAAAATAAATTAATGTATAGAAGATCTGGTCAGCTGACTAAAAACGAAATGAATTATTTAAAAACAAGAACTTTACATTTGATTCAATGCCATAAAGAGTTTACTCCATTAGTTATTGAAACCAATAAAAGTATTGAACAACTAAAAAAATATTTTAAACCTAAAGAGAAAAATTTTATTTTGAAAAATTCTCAAGATTTAATTTTAGAATCTAATATATTAGAATTAGGAAAATTGTTAGATGAAAAAAGAGCAGGTAAAAAAACAAAGATAAAATATAATTCTATTAATGATGTAGAAATAAAAAAACTAACAAAAGCTATAAAAGTCTATCTTTTTAAAAATGAAAATTCTTCTATCTACAAATCAGAAAAAGCATTTTCAAATTCATTAACAAAAATTAATCAATACTTTTACAAGTTAAATGAAGATAACAATATAAAAGTTAGAAATAGTATAAGTGATTATTCTAAAACAAAATCAGATTATATAGAAAATTATATTTATAATGCAATAGTTAATCATGCTGCATTCAAATACACTAATTTAAAGAAAGATAAAAAATATATAAAAGATTCAGATATTATTCAAGAAGCTATATTAAAAATGTATAGAAAAAATCAAAAACAAAATAAATTTGAAATTTTATTGAATTATTTATCGAATATAGATCCAAAAAAACAATTTAAAAATAAATTTAAAATTGAACAATCAATAAAAAATATTAATGCTGAAATGGAAGATGCGACTGTTGAATTTCAAAAACTATTTCAAAATGAATATTCATATAGGAAGGAGGGAAGTATATAATGGAAATAAAATATCAAACTCAAAAAGTATTATTGAATAATGGTTGGTATGAAAAATTACTTAAAGAAATAGAAATAAATAATACAAATATATCAGCGATGTCTAAAGAAGAATCAGAATTTTATTTAGAAAGAAATAATAGGATTGAATCAAAATTAGAAAAATTTAAAAAAATTAATAATAATAACGAAATTTATTATTATTTTTTTCCTAGAGAACTAAGAGATCTGTTCTGGATATTGTTAGAAAATTCTATCCTAAAAGATAAAAACAATTAGTACAAATAATTAAAAATGATTTTATGCCGAGAAAATCCTTTGTTTTAGGCAATATTATTTCTTAATGCTATTTTGCTTTGCATTTAATAATGCAAAGGCATAAATAAAAGAAAATAATATTGGGTCCATGAAACAATGGAGGAATTGGAATAAATAGTTAGAAGGAAGGAGCATTTATAATGGAAGAAAAAGATTTTGCAAATACATTTATGAATAACATATGTTTAATTGATCCTAATGTTTCATTAGAGGCGAAAGGGTTTTATTATTCTATGTTAATGAATATGTACAATAAAAATCATTCATTATCTGAATTAATCGAAAAATCAAATGAAGATATAGAATTTATTTATAAGTTAATTATAGAGCTAATAGAAAACGGATATTTATTTATAAGTATAAAAGTGTCAGAGAGTGATACTTTTTTTGTTTTTGAAGCTGAAAAAAATAAGGAATAAATATGGAACATATATTATTAATTATTCTTTCTTTTGCTAGTTTGATATTAATATTTTTTTACATTATTGAACCTAAAATATTAAAAGTAAAAATAAATAATGAAAATGAATATGGAAGTGCTAGGTTTGCAACTTTTAATGATATTAATAAAATGTTTAAGAAAGAGAAGGTTAATAACATTCAAGAATCAGGATTTCCTGTTTGGTATAGTAGGGATAACAAAACTGTATGGTTTGATAGAGAAACACCTCATTATGTATACTTAGGTAGTACAGGTAGTGGTAAATCAGTTACAGCAGTTATTCCTGCTTGTACTTTTATTGCTAATGCAAAAGTAAAAAGGAGTGTATTTGTAACTGATCCTAAAGCTGAAATTTTCAGTACAACAAGTGAGATGTTTAAAAATAACGGTTACAAAATTTACACAATAGACTTTAGAAATCCAGAGTTATCAAATAAAATAAATTTGTTAGAACCGATAATAAGAGAATATGAACAATATATGAAATATGATTCAAAGACTACTGAAATTGAAAATAATATAAATTATTGTAATAGTAGAATTGAATCTTTAAAAGTAAATTTAGAATCTATTGACAAAGAAAAAGAGTTAAATGAAGTAAGAATACAAATAAAAGATTTAGAATCTATTTTAATTCAAAATAAAAATACTTCAATGAAACACTTAGCAGAAACTAATAGACTAATAACTTCTTTATCTACTATGATTATGTCAGATAAATTTAAAGATAAAGATCCTTTTTGGTCAAATTCAGCAAAAAATTTATTGGAAGGTTTAATTGGTCTGTTTTTAGAAGAGTATAAAAAAGGAAAAATTCTTAGAGAAAAAATCACTTTAACTAGTATTAAAAAATTTCAAAACTCATCAATGGATGAAGATAATTTTGAAATATTAAAACAATATATTGATATAAAGCAATATGGATCTAAAAGTAAAGATAGTTTAACTTCTATTTTTTCATCAGCAGAAAATACTTATAAATCTATTACTGCTACATTTGCAGAAAAAATGGCTTTATTTGATGATGTTAATGTTGCGAATATAACTTCTAATAGTGATTTTGATTTTGATATTTTAGGTAAAACACCAACGGTTATATATATAATTATTCCAGATGAAGATAAAACTTATTATTCTTTAATAACTATAATTGTAGGGTTATTATATAGAGAATTAGTTAAACTTGCTAATATTCAGGAAGATAAAAAACTTCCAGTACAAATAGATTGGATTTTAGATGAG